>CAYJEZ010000170.1:0-4486 GCA_964369215.1 uncultured Eubacteriales bacterium | reverse complement strand
TTTACAATATTAATCACAGGCTTAACAAGTTCAGACATTTTGTTTGGAGGTATGTAATGATTAAAACACTGAAAAACAAACAAGGCGTATCGGAGCTTATTACAACTCTGATAGGCCTTGTTATTATAACTATTATGCTTGTCATTTCGCTAACGTTTATAAGGGTAGCCAACAAACAAGCAGTGCTCAATGAGTTTGCAAATCAAATGATTATCACAGTTTGTGATTATGGAAAGACAAGTGGAAGCGAGATAAATGACAGATATGAGGTGTTAGAAGAAAGCTTACAAATATCTCCTGACATCACTTACAATAAGCCAAATTCCATAGTGCAATACGGAGAGATAATTGAAATAACTGTAAAATCAGAAGAAAACATTAATATCTTAGGTATTGACATTCCCATGGAGTTTGAGATAACTAAAACAGGGCGTTCTGATTATTACTGGAAGTAGGTGATGCATGAAAATTCTCAAGAATAAAGACGGAAACAGCACACTTATTTACTCTATAGTGATAACTTTCTTCCTATGCGCCGTAACAGTGCTTGTTTTAGGTGGAATAGAATTTAGGTCAATAACTTTAAACGTCACTCACACTGCAAAAACAGTTTTGGACGAGTATATAAGTAGTGAGACAAAAATTCAAATGGACTCAATTAAAAATGGTACAGACTATATTATTAAAATAGATGAAGACGGGTACAAAAATCTTCTTGAAAATGCAGTGGAGAGTGAGAGTTTTGAAATAACGGATATATGTATAAGTAGCGATAGTGACTTAGATATAACGCTAAAATTCACTCTGCTTATGCCGTTTGAAATATTAGATACGCAAATCATAACATTTGATAGAGAGATAGAAATAACGAGTAAATATACAAGCAAATTTTGGAGGTAAAATGTTTGGATTTAGAAAAGAAATTAAAGAAGACAGAAAAAAGAACGTGATAATTTCGGTTTGGGGTTCTCCTGCAAGTGGAAAAACTACTGTAGCGGCAAAGCTTGCAAAAATGCTTTCAGAGCAGAAAATTAACACAGTATTAGTTTTAAACGACAGCATAGCACCTATGTTCCCTTGCATTGTTCCTCCGAATGAAATTGAGGAAGAACATTCACTTGGAGAATTGCTATCAAGGGTGAATATCAGCCAAACCGAAGTGAAAAATCATCTTGTCCTGCTAAAAAGAAACCCATATTTAAGCATATTGGGATATTTAAAAGGAGAGAATTCGACGACTCATCCACCATACACACATTTGCAAGTGGAAGAAATGATAGACAGTTTAAAAGAAATAGCGGCGGTTATAATCTTTGACTGTACAAGCAGTTTAGATAATACTTTGACCACCACGGCAATCTTAAACAGCGATTTTATGCTAAATGTTATTAACTGCGATTTAAAATCAATCAGCTTTTTATCAAGCCAATTATCCACACTTTATGATAAAGGGTTTGATGCAGATATTAAGTATAACATTTTATCGAATGTAAAGGGTGGTCAAAACTCATTACAAATGGCAAAGTCAGTTGGGAAAATAGCATTTGAACTTGAACATTCAGGCGAAGTGGAAGAACAATATTTAAACGGAGATTTATTTGAAGATTTGACTTACAAAAACAGCAGAAACTTCAGAAAAGAAATAAAAAATATAATTAATGAAATGATTGAGGTGTGAGATGAAGAAAAGAATAATATCAATAATTTTAGCAGTGGTGCTTTTAACTGCGTTTGGAACAATGACAGTTTTCGCAACCGGAGATGTGTCGGGAGCGATTGAGGGTGCGTGGACAAGTGCCTCGTCACAGATTAAAACCGTTGTAAACAATGTGGTCTTTCCAGCGATAGATTTAATTTTGGCAGTGTTTTTATTTGTTAAAATTTCAACAAATTATTTTGAGTACAGAAAGCATGGCCAGTTCGAATTTTCGGCGCCGGCTATACTTTTTGTGTGCTTAATTTTTACATTAACTTGCCCACTTTATTTGTGGGGGATTTTGGGGATGTAGTAAAATGGAACCCACAGCACATTTATCACAATGTGCTGTGGATAATTCCTTAGTTAGGTGGATTTTGTATGGTAGTCGAAAGGTAATGCACTCAAACGACTGATTATTTTACTTATTTAGAAAATATTTTTTTCAGCAGTACCTATACCATGCTTATTTACCTCATACTCACTAAAAGTGAAATCCCACTGAACAGTATGGGGTATGCACTGAATAATATTCAATGCATTATCACCATTGTAAATTACTTCTCTATCAGAATTATTTGAGATAAACAATGAAAGATTTTCTTTCACTTGGTTAACATCTATTTCATATATATATCCACTTGAATATCCTTTAAATACTTTGTTTTTAAAGGAGACTATGTTATGTAATACATTAATGTGTTTTAATGGTTCTGATAACAAATTATTGGGGTAATCCCATTGACGGTAACCTAAGTTGCAGTTTATCTCATAACCTTTTGGAAATAAATCATTTGTATCAATTATAAACAAACTTGCTATACCTATATGTGGTGTCAAAAAAACTTGGTCTTTTAATTCTGATATTTTTTTTGATGAAGCAAAATATAATGTATCGGGAATGTTATTAATATCTAACATTTTTAAATCCTCTCTTCTCATCATATAAATTTAGCTCCACCGAGCCATGTTTTCAGATTACACATTCAAAAAGTTAATGTGTAGTAGCATTTATTAGTTAAATTATACCATATAATACAGGAGCATTTCAACAAATAATCTTACCGCCCTAATGCAAGTATCTTTTGGGGGATTTTGGGGATGTAGTCACAAAAGCTATCAAATATGCTTATCATTTTTATATAGCTCAGTACTATTCGTTCTACCTACAAGATAGTCAAGTGATACTTCAAATAAATCAGCAATCCTAATTAAAATATCAAGTTTTGGTTCGCGTTGCATTAACTCATAATTTTGATACGCTTTTTCTGTAATATCGCAGTAAATGCCGACTTCTCTCTGTGTTAATCCTTTATTTTTTCTACACTTAATTAATCTTTCTGATAAAATTCTTTTCATTTCAATTCACCTACATTTGTTCTTGATATTACAAGTATAATGTGATATGATATAAAAAATACTAACAATCGTTCGTGTGAAGGATAAATAATTTGAGGTGATGTTAATGTTTAAAAACGATTTAGCATTAAGGCTTAGAGCCTTAAGAACAAAGCATGGATTGACTCAATTAGAATTGTCAAAGCGTATAGGTGTGACACGTTCAACCTACACCTATTACGAAAACGGAAAAACCGAACCAAGCTTAGAAACAATTATAGCAATTTCTAAGGTATACAAAATAAGCACAGATGATATATTAATAAATAAAAACACTAAAAAGGCAAGGGGTTAATCCTTTGCCTTTTTTAGATTGGAGGAAAATGTTAGGCTTAGATATGTTTTTTGGGGATATAATGACCCAAATTGTAGATTGGGTGTACGGTCAAGTAGTTGGGCTGTACGCCACTTTTTTTAATATGATGTCCTTTATGGGCATTGAAGTATTTAGTTATGATTCCGTGAAATCTGTAATACTATTCTTTAATTATTTAGGTTGGGCGTTCTTTGGAGTGGGACTGGTAGTAGCAGTGTTTGAAACGGCAATAGAGTATCAATCAGGTAGGGCAGACCTAAAAGGCATAGCTTTAAATTCGATTAAAGGATTTTTAGCGGTGTCCTTGTTTACGATAGTACCTGTCGAGTTGTACGCTTTAACAGTTCAAATTCAATCGAGTATTACAAATGGAATTACTGGTCTTGGCACTGGCATTGATGAACTGGTTAGTGGCATAATGACATCATTCGGACAAACTCCTGCTGAGGGAATGATAGGCGATTTAGGTGCAAGCTACTCTATAACTAACCCTGTATTTATGTTAGTTGCTCTAATAATGTTTGTATATGCACTGCTAAAAGTATTTTTTGCCAATCTGAAAAGAGGGGGAATTTTAATAGTGCAAATATGCATTGGTAGTTTGTATATATTCTCTATTCCACGAGGATTTATAGACGGCTTTACAGGGTGGTTTAAGAAAATAATCGCACTGTGTGTGACAAGCTTACTGCAGGTAAGTTTGCTTGTAATAGGCATGCTGATTTTAAATAAGAACTTAATTCTCGGCATGGGTGTAATGCTCGCATCGGCGGAAGTTCCACGAATAGCAGAGGTTTTTGGTCTTGACACCTCCACTAAAACAAACTTTACAGGCGCAGTTCATGCGACACAGTCTATTGTAAATACCACAAAATCTATCGCTTCTATAGTTGCTAAGTGAGGTGAGATTATCAGTAAGAAAATCACTATGGGTAGCCTTTTCGATGGAATTGGTGGATTTCCTTTAGCGGCAAGCAAGTACGGAATTGAAACAATATGGGCAAGTGAAATAGAGAAATTTCCTATAGAAGTTACAAAAACACACTTTCCAAATATGATGCATCTTGGGGATATCA
>CAYJEZ010000169.1:0-4500 GCA_964369215.1 uncultured Eubacteriales bacterium | reverse complement strand
TTTATAATTTACGGATTTTATAGCGGGCCCGCACCGCTACTCGCTTACTAAGGCTTATGACCCCCGTCGAAACCTTTACGCCCCCATATATAATTAATAGCTGTATGCCAATAATTTCTTTTCTAAAATAAGTATGCTACTAGTCAAATGTTTAATTTGAGCATATAAAAATACCATACTCTTTTGGAACTATAATTTTACCATTTGTTTTTTTACTTTTCAACACTTTAAATAATCGCTCTCTATCAGAGTGTTCTATACCAACAATGCTCGACATTGAAAAAATATAATCAACTAAATCACTTGTGTCTGTAACTTCCAGACTATCTTCGTATTGTCGAAGTTCAACCTTACTAAAATATTTTGACAATATAGCTTTTCCGTTTTGAAGAGTAAAAGTTCTATTTTGAGTATTAATCAAGCCATTATCACTTAACAATGATTGAACATATTCTGTAATTCCGTTTTCGCCATAAGTGGTTGTGTAAAACTTACCACCATTTTTTAGAACTCTTGGTACTTCTCTAAGTCCTTTGTCTAAATCAGGCACATGATAAAGCATCATATTCGCCACAACTATATCAAAACTTTTGTCACTATATGGTATATTTTGAATATCTACTTGATTAAAAATAACGTTATCAATTGTAGAGTTTTTCTTTGCTTCTTCCACCATTCCTTCTGAAAAGTCAGTTTGAATAACCTTTACATTTTTTGGAAAATTAAACCCATTCCACAAATCACCTTTACCACAACCGAGTTCAATAATATTAAAATTATCACGAATGTCATATTGCTCCAAAATCCAGTTTCTAAACCCTTGCTTATTTGTGCTGTATTTTTGATGAATAGAAATTCTAATATCTAAATTTGCTGAAGTTTTATATTGCTCTTTTACTATTTCTTTATTGTTAATTATCATATAATATCTCCTGCTAAAACACTATAAACAAAACTCCATATAACCACAAGTGAATGGAAAAAAGTCATACTTTTCTGTTTTTAAATGCTTAAATCCATATTTTTCATACCATTTACGCAACTTAATATTTTCTTCCACTATGCCTATATTAATTTTTGTGTACCCTTGATTTTTTGCATATGAAAGGCAATGCTTCAACAATTTTTCTCCTATTTTCTCCTATTTTATTGTGCCTATACTGTGGTAAAACACATAAATTATTCAACTCACACTCTGTATTTTCACCACATAATAATGAATAATACCCAACAATATCATTATTATAGTAGTATGCAACCATGAGTCTATTTTCATTATCAAATTGCCAAAATAATCTTTCTTCATTTATTGAAAATGCAGTAAATCTAGGTGCATTTGTTTGTGTAATATTCAGTTCATTGGCTACTGTTAAAAAGCTTTCTCTTATTAATTCTACACACAGCGGTATTTCTGTACGATTTATATTTTTTATCATTTATTCATCACCAAAACAACAATCCTTTGTAAAAGGATTGTATATGCAGCTATATTAAACATCTGAATATATTAAAATTTAAAAAATAGGGGAGAGACTAGAAATAATAAACACTCTAGGTTCTCATTATAACGTATATCCACTGTTAATGTCAAATGGAACAATTAGTAGTTTTGATATATTCTTGCTGTAATTATCAAAAAACCATTTATTACCTAAACCGCAGTTTTCTATCGTGTCAAACTCCCAATACATATAATATTTAACGCATTTTACTATTTTGGTTAGCTCTCTTGGTGGATTGCCAAACTCTGTTTTATCAAAAGTATAAAATCTTTTAAAATATTTTATGTCTGTAGTTCCAACTTGTTTAAGTTGCTCGCTTTTGATTACATCAATTAAAGTCTCAAATTCATTTAGTTTGTCAGGTTTTACTTGAAATATTATCGATTCAATAAAAGTATTATTCATAATTTTGACGTCCCCTTACTATTTAGCAAAGCATTGAAATTTTGAAATGTTTGACCTTTGATGAAAATATAGATTGCATTATTTGCAAGCAAATAGCTTGATAGTCAAAACAATTTAGCCTCCAAATAAGGCATCAAGAATATTGTCACCTGCATCGGTTTTGCTTTTATATAGTTCGGTATAACCGCAGTTTGAACAGCTAATAGTAATAAACTTTTTATTTTGAATATCAAACATCTTAGAAAAAGTTCCTCCAGTAGCTTGAAATTGGTCTTGCTCATATGAAGTATTGGTACATTTTGCACATCTATACTGCACTCAACATCCATTCCTTTCTATAAGTGTATAAAATAGCATATCAAAATTAACTCAAATTTGAGTTAATTAATCTTTGATTTTTACAATTTCTTTATCTGTATGCAATTTTGACCCCGTAGCACCTTGTTGATACTGATATTTCCCTTTATATGGTTTTGTTACGGTATAGTCTGTTTTTTCAAAAACTAATTGTGCTACTCTTATACCAGAGTTTAGCTCAACCGCTTGACTGTTAGCATTATAAAGTTTTAAGGTTAGCTCTCCTTTGAATCCGGGAGATATCCAACCAGAATTTTGTATGAATATACCTATTCTTCCAAGAGAACTTCTTCCTTCAATGTGAGCAGTTAAGTTATCAGGCATAGATATCATTTCCATAGTGGTAACAAGAACATATTTACCAGGTAGTAATAAAAATTTATCGGCCCTTAATGTTCGGTATTTTATTTCGCTATCAATATGTAGTATTCCAGTTGGAGACTCTTCCATTATAGAAAAAGTGTTCCCCAATCTTACGTCTAAGCTGGCTGACTGTATTTGGTTTTTTTTGAGAGGGGTAATTAATAGTTCTCTGTTTTTTATCATTTTCTCAATTGTTATATCCGACAGAATCATAATTATCCCTCCTAAAGTAAATAATTTACATTGCACACATTAGTAAAAAGAGCAATATTCTCATTTAAATAAACACAAATTTTTGTATACACAACTTTTTTGTGTTTTAATCATACTCTTTTTCATATCTTATTGTCAAATCAGTTGGTAGATTAAAAATCGCTTCCTTAATAAAACTTGGAAACAGGGAGTAGGGTTCTAACTTATCAAAAACTACCCATTCAAAATAGTTGGTTTTTCCATTTTCATATATTTCAAATTTGTTAGTGTTTTTTATATGCTCACACTCCACAAGCTCTACCAAAAATAACAAGCATAGTTCATGGTACTTATCTTGGCTAACTTGCTCTATAAAAAAGTTTTGATTAAGCCATAAAGGCCTAATAATTTTAGCAGAGACATGAAGCTCTTCGTTCAGCTCTCTTATTATAGCATTTTCTGCTGTTTCATGCAAGGATACTCTTCCGCCTGGAATATAATAATAGGGAAAACCCTCTGTTCTCATAATTAGAAGCTTGTTGTTGTGAGTGATTATTGCTCCTACTCTATAATTGAACTTTCCATCTGAAGTTTTATAACTAATATCCATACATACCTCTGAGTAAGTAAAATAAAAATACGACTATTTAGATACTTCTATATCAAGATGTATTCTAGAGCCTGTTGCGCCTTTTTGGCCAACATATTTTCCTTTATAAGGGTTAGTAGCAGGGTCTAGTGTTTTTGAGAAAACTAGTTGTCCAATTCTTCTACCAGCCTTAAGCTCTATTGCATGTCTGTTTGCATTGTATAATTCAAGTGTAACTTCGCCCTCGAAACCTGGGTCTACCCAGCCTGCATTTTGAACAAATAGTCCCATTCTCCCAAGAGAGCTTCTGCCCTCTACAAACGCTGTTAAATTTTCAGACAATGAGAAGTACTCCATGGTAGTGGCTAGCACAAATTGGCCCGGTAAAAGTAAATATGTATCGCACTCTAAAGTAGTATATTCTATTTCACTATCAATAGAGATAATTCCTGTAGGGGTGTCTTTTACTATGCTAAAAGTGTTACCTAGTCTAATATCATAACTAGCCGCTTGAATTTGAGACTCGTTAAAAGGTGAAATTTTAAGCTCACCTGCTGAAATCATTTTATTTATTGATGTATCTGATAATATCATAATTTATTCTCCTTTTATGTCGAAATTCGTCATTCGCGCGCTCTTTCTTTTACTGCCCTTGCCATCTCTCTTTTAGCATCTTTTGCCGCCATATCGGCACGCTTATCGTAAAGTTTTTTACCTTTACAAAGCCCCACTTGCACTTTAACCTTAGAGCCTTTAAAATAAAGCGATAAAGGTATTAAGGCGTAGCCGTCTTGCTTTGTAATGCTAAAAAGCTTAATAATCTCTCTTTTGTGCATAAGCAGTTTTCTTACCCTAACAGGGTCTTTGTTAAAAATATTGCCGTGCTCATAGGCGCTTATGTGGCAAGCGTTAATAAAAATCTCACCATTTACAATAGAACACCAAGAGTCTTTTAAATTAACTCTGCCTTGCCTTAATGACTTAACCTCTGTGCCAGCAAGTTCAATACCTGCCTCAATGCTTTCCTCTACAAAGTAGTCGTGGTAGGCTTTTTTATTTTGTGTTATTGTTTTTGTACTCTCTTTAGGCATA
>CAYJEZ010000168.1:0-4553 GCA_964369215.1 uncultured Eubacteriales bacterium | reverse complement strand
ACGCACCCAAAAGCAAAATAGAAAACAAATAATAATCTCTATGTTGGAGAAACGATATGGAAAAAATAAACGTAGATTTTACAAACTGCAGATACTTAGGTGAGATTCATCAGACCTTAAAAGAATGCCTTAATTTCCCTGATTATTACGGAGAAAATTTAGATGCATTGTTTGATTGCCTTGACTATTTCACCAACGAAAATGTAAAAATAACTATTGTCGGTCTCGGCGGTTATGCTCATATCGGAAAACACGAGGCTGATTATGTTCATAAAATGATAGAGGTTTTTAGCGATGTAACAGAAAAATCTCCTAACATTCAATTTGAATATATTGATTGAGCAAAGTAGAAAATAAGATAATTGCTAACCCCAAAAAGAAAGGACAATTAAAATGAAAATTTCTATAGTAACAGGCGGTAGCCGTGGCATAGGCTTAGGCATTACAAAAGCTTTACTCTCTAACGGAGACACCGTTGTTTTATGTGGCGTAAAGCCTTTAGAGGCTGTAACAGAGCTAATGAGCGAGCTTAACAGCGCTTATGATAACAGGGCTCATTATATTAAATGCGATATATCTTTAGAAGAAGATAGAAAAAACATAATTAAAACAGTCTCTGAGAAATTTGGCAGAATTGACACATTGGTTAACAACGCTGGTGTTGCTTGTGACGTTAGACTAGATGTGCTTGAGACCACTACACAAAGCTTTGAGAGACTTATGAGAATTAATTTAGAGGGAACATTCTTTATGTGCCAAGAGGGCGCAAACGAGATGATTAAGCTAAAAAAATCTGTAGAAGACGAGAATTATATTCCTAGAATAATAAATCTATCTTCTATATCTGCCTACACTTCTTCAACTAGTCGTGGCGAGTATTGTATATCTAAAGCCGGTATTGCAATGGTAACTTCTTTATTTGCAGACAGACTAGCCGAGGAGGGCATACCTGTTTTTGAGGTAAGACCGGGAATTATTATGACAGATATGACAGCTGGTGTAACCGAGAAATATGAAAAGCTTATAGCTGAGGGAGTTACTCCGATTAAACGTTTTGGAATGCCTGAAGACGTTGCAAACTGCGTGCTTGCCCTTAGCAAAGGATATATGGACTTTGGCACAGGAACTGTAATTAATGCAGACGGCGGTTTTCATATTAGAAGACTTTAAGTGAAGTTCAGAGTTAAGAATTCAGAGTTCAGAGGTTGCTTCGCAGATATAAAACAAGCTATGTAGGGAACGGTCTTGACCGTTCCGTTATTGATAAAACCCCTTTGTTTTCACGAAGCTAATTATGCATTGTGAATTGTGCATTCTGCATTATATATTGACGCAACCCAAAAATTTATTTAAGGAGCTAAAGCGTGAACTACAATTTAGAGAGCAAAAATATAGGTGGCGAGAAAATTCGTATAATTCGTCACGAGACTATTATTATAGGTACAGGCTGTGCTGGCTACAATGCCGCCGACAGCCTATATAACTTCGGTCATAAAGATATTGCCATTGTAACCGAGGGCATTAACATGGGTACTTCAAGAAATACTGGTAGCGACAAACAAACTTATTATAAGCTGTCTATTTGTGGCGACAGCTCTGACAGCGTTAACGAGCTTGCCGAGAACTTGTTCGGCGGTGGAAGTGTACATGGAGACATAGCCTTGGCAGAGGCGGCTGGCTCTGTGCGCTCTTTTATGAAGCTTGTAAATCTAGGCGTGCCCTTCCCTACCAATATTTACGGCGAGTACGTGGGCTATAAAACAGACCACGACCCCAAGCAAAGAGCGACCTCTTGTGGGCCTTTAACCTCTAAAATTATGACAGAAAAACTGCAAGCAGAAGTTGAGAAAAAGAATATTCAAATTTATGACGGCTTGCAAATAATAAAAATACTTACAGAGAACAACTCTATAACAGGGCTTATTGCGCTTAATGCAAACTGCACCGACAATTGTGAGCTTGTGCTAATTTTGTGCAGTAATGTAATTATGGCAACTGGTGGCCCTGCTATTGCATATTACTCAAGTGTTTATCCTTTAAGCCAAACAGGTATGACAGGAACTGCACTTAGTGCTGGTGCTAAGGCTTGCAACTTAAACGAGTGGCAATACGGCCTTGCATCTACAAAATTTAGGTGGAATGTATCTGGCTCGTACCAACAAGTGCTTCCTAGATATATTGCAGTTGATAAAGACGGAAATAAAAGAGAGTTTTTACCAGAGTACTTTAAAGACGCCAAAACAGCCCTAGATATGGTATTTTTAAAGGGTTACCAATGGCCTTTTGACAGCGCAAAGGTAAGTGCTTCTTCTATAATAGACATTATTGTGCATAACGAGACAGCAAACAAGGGCAATAGAGTTTATATGGACTTCACCACAGACCCACAAGGCTTAGAAAGTGGATTTGAGAGTTTATCTGGCGAGACATACGACTACTTAAAAAACTCTGACATACTAATTAAAACTCCTATAGAACGTCTAAAAGTTATGAATCCAAAAGCTATTGAGCTTTATAGAAATAATGGAATAGACATAGAAAAAGAAATGCTTGAGGTTGCAGTTTGTGCACAGCACTGCAACGGTGGTATAGCTGTAGACGCTAACTGGCAAAGCAGTGTAAATGGACTTTATGTTGTTGGAGAGGCAGCAGGTACATTCGGCACGGCTCGCCCTGGAGGCTCTGCACTTAATTCTACACAAGTAGGCTCTTTAAGGGCTGCCGAGCATATTGCCTTTTCTACTAAAAAAGCTTTAAACAATGACATTAGCAACAGTATAGAAAATGATGTTGCTTGTGTAATTAATCAAATAAATAGTATTTTAAATGGTGGAGAAAAAGCTGTTCTTGATATTCGAGAAGATTTTCAAAAGAAAATGAGCAAGTTCTCGGCTCATATAAGAAATACTGCTGAATTTGATAATATATCGAATGAAATAAGCTGTGCTTTAAAAGAATTCTCTAACTTAAGCAAATCAAGTTTTATAGATTTAGCCCAAGTGTATAAAAATTTAGATATGCTTAATGTTCAGCTTTGTATGCTAAGTGCTATGAAACTAAGTGCAGCCGAGTGCAACAGCCGTGGTGGAAGCATAGTAACAAGCGTAAGTGGCGAGAGATTTGGCTTAGATAAAATTAACTCAGAAGATATTTTAGATTATTATAAATATTTAATAGGTAATAATTTAAAAAGAGATTTTGTAATAGAAACATCACTTAGTGAAAATAATGCAAAATCTGAGTTTGTAGCTGTTAGGCATATGCCAAAAACAGACCAATGGTTTGAGAACGTTTGGAACGATTTTGAAAAAAGACGAAAAACACAGTAAAACATATAAAAAACTTGTACTGTTATAGCTTTATTTGTCAATAAGTTTTAACAAATAGTTAAATTTAATTGTTTATATCAAAAAAAATAACTTTATACTTGAAATTTATTGATTAATGAGTTATAATAGTCGAGTACAATTTTGGGCAAGATGTTGGCGTACACCAAAATATGTGAGCGGACAGGTCTGCGCGGCGAAAGCCCGTGAACCATGTCAGGCGGGGAACCGAGCAGCATTAAGCGGATTTTTTCGTGCGATGCAGGTAGCCTGTCCGTTCACATATTTTGGTGAGGTTAGTAACTTGTCCGTGTTTTTTGTAAAGGGGGGATTTTTGTTGGCATACAAAGTGCTTTACAGAAAATATAGACCTAAAACTTTTGATGATGTTGTCGGTCAAGACAGTATTACAAAAACTTTAAGGCACGAAATCACATCTGGTAGAATTGCCCACGCTTATTTATTTACAGGCTCTAGGGGCACAGGTAAAACAACCTGTGCTAAAATTTTAGCCAAAGCGGTAAACTGCTTAAACCCCGTAGAGGGTGACCCTTGCGGAAATTGCCAAAATTGTATAGGAATAGAAAATGGCTCTGTAATGGATGTTATGGAGATAGATGCAGCTGGAAATAACAGAGTAGACGATGTGCGCTCTCTTATTGAAGAAGTTGCTTTTACTCCTGCAACTGCAAAATATAGGGTATATATAATAGACGAGGTTCACGAGCTTTCTCAAGCTGCATTTAATGCACTGCTTAAAACTTTAGAAGAGCCTCCCCCACATGCTATTTTTATTTTAGCTACTACAGAGGTTCATAAGCTTTTAGCTACTATACTCTCACGTTGCCAACGCTTTGACTTTAGACGAATTACGCCTGAGAATATTGCAGATAGGCTCGAGTATGTTTGCTCTTTAGAAGAAGTTACAATAGAAAGAGAAGCAGCACTTAGCATTGCAAGAATTGCAGACGGTGCACTAAGAGATGCTTTGTCTATTTTAGACCAATGCATAGGAAGAAGCAAAGATATTTCTTTAAGTGTAGTAGAAGAAGCCGCTGGAATAATGAGCACCGAGCATTTATATAAATTTGCACAGAGCATTATAGATAAAAACTCGTCTTCTGCTTTAGAATTAATATCAGACCTACATTCTCGCTCTAAAGATTTAAGCAAACTTTGCGAAGAGCTTATAACTCATTTTAGGCATTTAATGCTTATTAAAACTTT
>CAYJEZ010000167.1:0-4662 GCA_964369215.1 uncultured Eubacteriales bacterium | reverse complement strand
TTTAACTCTTGAATTCTCCGAGGGGAGCATTTTGGTGTTCGCTATTTGGCGGAGAAGAAGGGATTTGAACCCTTGCGCCAGTTTCCCAACCTACTCCCTTAGCAGGGGAGCCCCTTCACCACTTGGGTACTTCTCCAAATTAATTAATAAATCACATCAAATCGTATCAAAATTCGACTATATAAGTTTATCATGTAGTTTTGATTTTGTCAATACTTTTTTATTATTTTTATTTTCTGTTCTCCATTTACTCTAATATTCACCTACACTTCGCTATAATGCCACATTATGTTAAGCAAAAAAATAATGCGACACTATAAGCTACACTATAAAATTATAAATCTTTTATGTATTTTTTGTAGACTAAAACAAAAAAGAATGCATTAAGTACAAATACCGCTACTTCAGCTATTGGAAAAGCAAACCATACAGCAGTAAGGCTTATTTTTGAAAGAAAATAAGCAGCAGGAACTATAAATATAAGTTGTCTTAACAGAGAATTCATCATACTATACAAACCTTTACCTAAGGCTTGATAAAAAGTAGAGCTACATATAATTATTGCTGCAACTGGAAAAGTAAGCGATAAAATTCTAAATGCTGGTATGCCTACCTCGTAAATCTCTGCTGTTGCGTTGAACATTGAAAGAAGTTGTGTAGGAAAAACCTGAAAAGCCAACAACCCTAAAGTATTAATAACCATTGCTATTAATGTACCTGTTTTAATGCAAGACATAACTCGTTTTTTGTTTTTTGCTCCATAATTATACCCAACAATAGGCATAAGTCCGCTTGAAAGTCCAAACACAGGCATAAAAACGAATGAGTTAACCTTAAAATATATACCTAAAACCGTATAAGCAGTAACTGAAAAGCTCGACAAAATTGCATTTAAAGATATTGTCATAACGGTACCGATAGCATACATTACTATTGTAGGAAATCCGACAGAGTATATTTGCCTTATTATGTTGAAATTCAACTTAAAATTACTAAATTTAAGTGAAACTTCGTTCTTTCTTTTTTTTGAGTTCGCCATAATAATCGCAACTATCGCAGACAATATTTGGCCTATAACAGTTGCTAGTGCTGCTCCGCTTATTCCCATTTGAGGAAGACCGAAGTAGCCGAAAATAAGAATTGGGTCTAATATTATGTTGGTTATTGCTCCAACCAATTGCACCACCATAGGTAATAGCATATTTCCTGTTGCTTGAAATATTTTCTCATAGTAAACAGAGATGAAAAAGCCAAATGACGCACAAGTTACAATTGTTAAGTACTCAGTTCCCATTTCAATAATATTAGTGTTACTCTCAAACATTTTATAAAATATTTGAGAAAACAACAGGCCTGCAACAAAAAATACTAACCAAGTACTTAAGTTTAAAATCAAGCCATGTGTTGCTGCAGAATTCGCAGTATCAAAATCTTTTTCACCTAATTTACGCGATATAAGCGAACCCATACCTATAGATGTTCCTACGGAGAAAGCCATTAGTAAGTTTTGAATAGGGAAAGCTAGTGATACTGCTGACAACGCGTCTATGCTATACTGTGCAACATAGTAACTGTCTACTATGTTATAAAGGGCTTGTACTAGCATAGAGAACATTGCAGGTAGGCCCATAGTTATTATTAATGGAAACATTTTTTTCGTTTCCATTTTATTTGTGCTAGAAGATGCGCTCATTTTTGGTCCTTTCATATAAAACAATAAAACTCATGCATATATAAGGTTTTTATTATACTATTAAGTCAAATTTTTCGTTGTCCAAAGTTAAATTCGGGTTGTAATATGGGTCGCCATTTTTTAGAATTTCTTCCCAGCGTGTACTAAAACTTTGGCTTTCTCTATTGAATCTAGCTTTTTTTTCTGGAGTATCTTCATATCCTCTTGAAATTGATTCGTAATGATATAGCTCAGCAAACGGTGTATAGCAAATTAAATAACCTAGTTCTCTCACTCTTAGGCAAAAGTCTATATCGTTAAAAGCAACTGCAAAATTCTCTTCGTCTAATCCACCCAATTTTAAATAAATATCTTTTTTAACCATCAAGCAGGCACCTGTAACTGCTGAATAATTTTGAACATATAATAGTCTTCCCATAAAACCGTGATAATTTCTCGGAAAAGCTTTGTGCCCATGACCAGCTATTTTACCAAGACCTACAATTACACCAGCGTGCTGAATAATATTATTAGGGTAAATTAGCTTAGCTCCTACTATCGCAACATCATCTCTTTGGTTGAGCATCAACATCTCTTCTATCCAATTTTCAGTAATAACCTCTATATCATTGTTAAGGAGAATTACATATTCTCCCCTACAATACTGAATACCAAAATTATTAATTTTTGAGAAATTAAACACTCCATCTGACTCATACATTGCTACAGTAATTTTAGGGTTTTTAGATATCTCTTCATAATATTTGAATGTCTCGTCATTTGTACTGTTGTTCTCAACAATTACTATTTCAATATTTTTATATGTGCTCAATTCTAATATTGAACTTACGCATTTTTTAAGTAACTTCAAATTATCTTTATTTGGTATTAATATTGAGACTAAAGGTTCGCCTTTAATTTTATATATAGTTCTATAAAATGTCTTGTAGTGAGTTACACTTTCGACTGTTCCATCATAACCACAACGGTGCAAATGATCTTGAACTGCATTAATACCTGCATCTACTGCATAACTTTTTGCATTTATGTCTTTTGCAACAGAGTTATCGTGGCTTCTCCAATAATATAAAACTTTAGGAATATGAGTTATTTTTTTAGCTTTTTCGGTAAGTCTTAAAATCATATCATGATCTTGAGAACCGTCAAACTCTTTTCTGAAATAACCTACTTCGTTTAATAAAGTCCTTTTAAACACTGAGAAATGGGTAATATAATTATTACCTCTTAAATTATCAGGAGCAAAATCTGGTTTTGCATGAATTTCTACAATTTGAGATAAAGAGTTTGAAAATGTAAGTTCATCGCTGTAAATAAAATCTGTATCATTTTTACAAATTTCGACCATATTGTAATATAATGCCGACGGATGAAGTAAGTCGTCATGGTCAAACAATCCTATATATTCACCCTCTGACATATCTAAACAAGCGTTTGTATTTTCAGATATTCCCAAGTTTTTCTCAAGTTTTTTATATTTAATTCTGCTGTCTTCATTCATATAATTTGTACATATTTCTTGAACTTTTGAATGATTTTCATCACTTCCGTCTGCTAAGCAGAGTTCCCAGTTAGTGTAGGTTTGGTTTTTAACAGAGTCAATCATTTCTACAAGAAAATTAAGTGGTGTATTATATAATGGCACAATAATACTAAATTTAATATCTCTATCGAACTTAGTATTCATTTGCTTGTCAAGCTCATTTTTCTTTGGCGCTACATAGGTGTTGTAAAATTTAGTAACTATGCGTCCTCTTAAGAGCGTATATTTTACTCTATGCTTAGTAGCCTCATAACCATCGTTTTTATAGCTTGCTAATGTTTTATATATTAGTGATGTATACTTATTTTTTAAAAATATCGTACGTGCTATTTGTTTAATTTTAATAAAAATCTCCTCATTTCTATCGAAGAATTATATTTCTTCAGCAAATCCTTTTTCTAATTTATCAAAAATTATATAGCCTATATATAATAATAATACGCTAGCTATAATAATTATTGTCATATTCTCTAAATTTGGCAGACTGTGGTACATAAATACGTTTCTATAAGCCTCTACAAAATGTGTCATTGGATTTAGTTTTACTAAAAACAACAATATTGGAGGAGCAGTCGAAAACATCTCTATTGAATATAAAACGGGTGTACCGTAAAATAAAAGTTGAATCATAAAATTAACAATATATTCTACATCTTGCAAATAAACATTAACGCTGCTAAGTATCAATGCAATTCCTAATGAAAAAACTAGTTGTATTGTAGCAATAATCGGTACAAATAGAATGTGCCAGCTAATGCCAATTCCTCCAAGCAAGAGAAAAATAATTATTATTAAGCAAGAAATCATAAAGTTTATCAATGCGCTAACCGCTACTGATATTGGCAAAATAATTCTTGGAAAATAAACTTTTTTTACTATTCCTGCATTTGCTTTAATTGTAAGATTTCCTTGTTGTACTACTGAAGTAAAAAATGTCCAAGGTATAATTCCACATATCAAAAACTGTAAATAGTTATCTTGTTGCATGCGCATTAAGTACGGAAAAACTATTGCATATACAACAACGGTAAGTAAAGGGTTGATAAAAGACCATAATACTCCAATAGCAGACCCTTTGTATTTACCCCTTATTTCTTTTTTTATATTAGTTTTTAATAATTCTCTGTAATTATACAATTCTTTAATTATTTTCATGTCTCACCTAAGTTATATTTATTATTAAACTTTTTTCTTTTATAACCTCACCTTTTTCGGTTTCAATGCGAAAAAGAAGATTTTGCAATCCTTTTAAATTCGTTATATCCAATGTATACCTCCAACCAGCTTTTTTGTTTGAAGCCATTCCACCATATTGACCTGCATATACCGAAATAACATCTAACCTCTCTTCTCGTGAAGCAGTAGCCAATAGATCCTTGCCTAAATAAATCTTCATTATGCTATTTTTCTCATTACTAAGCTCCCAACC
>CAYJEZ010000166.1:2199-4726 GCA_964369215.1 uncultured Eubacteriales bacterium | reverse complement strand
AAGATACATTGTTTTTATGTATAATAAATGTTTGGGTTTATGTTATGCTCATAATGCGAAGCAAGTTCAGAGTTAAGAATTCAGAATTCAGAGTTGCTTCGCATATACAAAGCTATGTCGCCAATTAGGTAAAACATTACCAAACGAGCTCTCATAACTCTGAACTCTGAGCTCTGAACTTTTATATTTTGCATATAAGCAAAATATAAATAATCTGTACATTATTAAGAAAAAAAGTTTTATAAATACAAATTATTGGCTTTTATATACTCAAAAACAACCTTAGGAACTCGTGAAAAATCTCCTTGCCTTATCTCTGTAGAGCTCACCTCTATATAAGGTATATCTGCAATTATGCACTTAAACTGTAAGAAGCTCTCTTTTAGCTCTTTCTCATAACTTTTAATTTTGTCGTTGTTCTCGCTTCTTTTTGCGCAGCAAATAGTAGCTAAAGAGAATATATCCTCTACCTTATACCATTTTTTTAAAGATAAAAACATATCTTCTCCCATTAAAAAGCACAGCTCGCTGTTTGGGTATAAATCTTTAAGCTCTTTTAAAGTATTAATAGTATAGCTTACGTCTCCCCTGTCAATTTCCATTCTCGACACAATAGCATCAACACCAGCCTCTTTTAGCGCCAGCTCACACATTTTAACTCTGTGCTCGCCAGATACAGTAGAAGCTGTGTCTTTGTGTGGTGCAATATTCGAGGGAATTATAATCATTTTGTCTGGATTAAGCTCTTTTTCAAAACCTCTAATAATATTAACATGTCCTACATGAATAGGGTTAAAACTTCCTCCAAAAACAGCTATTCTCATAAACATTACCATTCCTTTTTATAGTTATTAAACGTTGAATGAGTATATATTAAGAAACTGCGATTTATTTTTTAGCTTTCGGAAGTACAATTTGAGGCTCTTTCTCGTTTTTTCTGTATAATACAAATTTAGAACCTATAACTTGTACCACTGTGCTATCTGTAGCTTTCGCAATTTCTTCTGCTGCCTCTCTTGGGCTTAACGGGCAACTCTCTGTTAGCACTTTACCTTTAATAATTTCTCTTTTAATTATAGCATCATCTGCTTGTTTAATTATTTCTGGGGACATTCCGCCCTTGCCTACCATAAGTATGGTGTCAAGTTCTACCGCTAAAGAGCGAAGATATGCCCTTTGCTTACTTGTAAGTGTCAATTTTACATTACTCCTTTTATTTGTTTAAATACTCTTGTAATTTAACTCTAAATATTTCAAAAGCTTTACCTCTGTGAGATATAGCATCTTTTTCTTCTGCACTCATTTGTGCAAAAGTTTTTCCATTAACCGAGAAAATTGGGTCGTAGCCAAAGCCGTTTTCGCCAATAATTTCTCTTGTTATTGCTCCTTCACATTTTCCAGTGCAAACAATTTCGTCTCCATTTGGAAAAACACATGCTATAACGCTAATAAAATACGCTGTTCTTTTCTCGTCCTCAACGTCTTCCATTTTTTTTAGCATAGTTAGTTTTCTTTGTCCCTCTGGTGCAAATCTAGCTGTGTGAATTCCCGGTGCACCACCTAAGGCGTCTACACAAAGACCAGAGTCGTCAGCTACCGAGGGCTTACCTGTCTCGGCACAAGCAGATCTTGCTTTTATAAGTGCATTCTCCTCAAAGCTTGCTCCGTTTTCCTCTGCCTCTGTAAGCTCTGCTGTAATTACATTTATTCCCATAGGCTCAAGAATTCTTTTAAACTCTGCTATTTTGCCTTTATTGTGGCTAGCTATAATAAATTCCATATCAAACACCACTTTTCGTATTTTTAAGTTTTATTGTACTTAAGTCTATGTCAAAATCTGTATCATAAAACTCATTAAAAGCTTTTATTGCATAATCTGTATCTTTACTTCCTGCAGTCTCTAAAGCTGAATGCATAGCAAACTGCGGCAGCCCAATATCTACAGAATTCATAGAAACTTTTCCTGTGCTTATATTTCCAAGAGTTCCACCACCCGGCATGTCTGAGCGATTATGAAATACTTGATATGGCACATCAGCTCTATCACAAATAGTTTTAAAAACCGCTGCAGATACAGCGTCTGTGCTATAGCTTTGGCTAGCACTATATTTAATTACTGGGCCTTTATTTAAAAAATTAAAGTTTGTTTCATCGCTTATAGTTACATTATTCGGGTGAACTGCATGTGCATTATCAGCTGAAATCATAAAGCTATTGGCAACGGCTCTCATATAATCTTCATCGTCTTTGTTTGCGTTTTTACAAATTCTTTTAAGTGTGTCATATAAAAATGTAGAGTTTGCACCCTGTTTTGTTCTACTTCCTACTTCTTCATTGTCAAAAACAACAGCAACATTTACCCTACTGTTATTATCACTTTTTACAATTGCGCTAATACTTGAAAAAGCACATTGTAAGTCATCTAGTTTAGGTGCTAAAATATACTCGCTGTTAGCTCCTAAAAATCTTGCTTTCTCTCTAGGATATAAAAATAAGTCATGAGATAAAATATCTTCTTTTTCTACTC
>CAYJEZ010000166.1:1790-2189 GCA_964369215.1 uncultured Eubacteriales bacterium | reverse complement strand
TAAAGTTTTTACCAGTATTTACCTCTCTATCCATATGAATAGCAAGGTTTGGTATAACAAGCAAATCTTTATCTATATTTATAAGTTTTAGCTCTATACCATTATCAGTATTAATCATAACTCTACCTGCTACAGACAAAGGCCTGTCAAACCAAGTAGACATTATCATTCCACCATATCTTTCTGTATTAAGTTTTGTATAGCTTTCTTTTACTTTTATATCAAATTTATCTTTTATTTTAAAGCATGGAGAATCGCTATGAGAAGCAATTAAATTAAATCCAGAGAAATTTTCACCAGGGTAAGTAAAAGCTATTACAGAGCTTGAATTTCTAACTGTAAAGTACTTACCATTTTTCTCTAAATTCCATTTATCAGTTTCATTAAGCTGTGTATATC
>CAYJEZ010000166.1:0-1780 GCA_964369215.1 uncultured Eubacteriales bacterium | reverse complement strand
CATGAAAAACGCTATAACTTTTATCTATAAAGCTCATCAGCTCTTTTGATACATCTTTTTTACTCATTACTAGTTTCACCCTTTCTCATACATAAAAATCCTGCATTAGAGCCACGTCTTCCTCTCGTAACTCTATGTGAGAATACCAAGTCGCTATTACTTACGCTGCAAACATTTCCTACTGTAATATTATTTTCATCTACTCTGCTGTCAACTAAAAACTGAATATTACATTTCCATAAATCAACCAAATATTTATCTTCTTTATGTTTTTTTACAAAATTTTCAGAACCTTTTAAGGCTAAAAATTCATCCGCACAAGGCTTATCTACTTCAAAATTATTAGGTCCAATTGAAGGACCAATCGCTACAAGTATATCTTGAGGATTACTACCAAATTCTTCTGTAAGTTTTTTTACCATTTCACCAGCCATACCTGCTACCGTACCTCGCCAACCAGCATGAGCTAATCCAATACATTTTTTTATTGGGTCATAATAATAAATTGGCACGCAGTCAGCACAGTAAATCATTAAAGTAAGGCCTTGTTCGTTTGTGCAAAGTCCATCATAACTATTTTCAAACTTTGGTGTGTTAATGCCTATTCCAGCATGGGTATTATCTACTCTTTTTATTTTTATTTCATGTGTCTGATTTCCAGCCACTATGTTAGCCCTATCAACACCCATTGCCTCACTAATTAAATCATAGTTTTTTCTTACGTTGGCGTCTTTATCCCCTCTACCAATGCCTAAATTCATACTATCAAATTCGGATTTTGAGACACCACCAATTCTAGTAGAAAAAAACTGTGCAAGTTCTTTATATTTATTCCAAGAATTAAAGCTTAAAAGACCTACACCATTCTCTTTAATTGTCAGGTTCATATTGCCAATAGCACACTCTTGTGGCTCTCTTGATTTTTCTATTTTTGGTATTAATACCGATTTTTTGTTTACAACTAAACCCTCGTATTTTTCTTTAATTTGTACTCTTCCTGAGAATTTATAGCCACAGCACGGGCAGAGAAAATCAGCGATAAACCTTTTATTTTTAAACTGCCATTTTGACAATCTATTTGCTCTATTACCACATTTCTCGCAGGCAAACAGCATGGTTTTGTTGGTTACTAAAGGGTGAGTAATATCACTTACAATAGAGGTTTTAAAGGTTATTTTATTATAGAATTCAGGCTTTGTTGCATCTTCAATAAATGGCTCTAAACTGTTTTGTGGCCATAATCTTTTAAATACAGCAAGTGCAAGCAAACTATCATCTAGTGCCCTATGTTGTTCAATCAAAGAAGTATCAATTGATAACCTCTCTGCTACAGTTCCAAGGCCTAATTGACCTCTTCCAGTATTTTTTAATAGACTCTCACAATAAGCCTGCATATTTGCATATTTTGTTAAAAAAGGTATTTTTGTACTTCCGCTAAAATATTTACAATTATGAACTAGAGTAAGTATATCAGAAGTACCCCATGTTAATATAGTTGCGTCTCCACACCAGCGCTTAAACTTACTTACAACACTCATATAAGGCAGTGCGTCGTCTAAATTTTCGTCTTTAATGCTTGTAAGTTCACTTACAATATTGCTTATTTTCTTGCCTACTTGTAAGCGCACAAATGAAGAAAAAGTGCTTACTATATTTAAGTTTTCATCGCACTTAACTGCTCCGAACTCTATTATTTCATTAATATATGTTCTAAGCTTTTTGCTATAAGCGGCATTCCACTCTAAATCTAAAATTACAAAGTTCATTTGTACGCCCTCCT
>CAYJEZ010000165.1:0-4737 GCA_964369215.1 uncultured Eubacteriales bacterium | reverse complement strand
ATTAATATCTGTAAAATCAGAAGAGTACCACTTGATAAAAGGAATAATAATTGATGCAGCAGTAGATATAAAAATCGAACATACAATAACTGTAATTAACTCATAAAGAAAAAACTTTTTATATACATAGTCAGTTTCATGTTCGTTAATTAATTGACCTAAACTTAACCTAGGGCCGTCCATTATGGCTTGCATAACAGTTTTTAATAAAGAAAAAACACTGTTGTATACAGCGTAAACACTAGCAAGCAACACTCCTTCGTTAGTTAACAAAGATATAAAAAGAATAGGAGAACTTGAGCAAACTGAACTTGTTAATTTTTGAACAAATAAATCGTTGGTACCTTTTATTAAAACAGGATCAGATTTAGCTGGTTGCTTTATATTATACCTTATATGTTTAAATTTAATTTTTGCATATGCAACATAAATTATATTTTGTGCAAAAGCAAAAAGCATTGTGTTAACTCTAATATAAATCATTTCAGCTTCTAATAAAATTATTATGATATTAACAAGGTGAGTAGCCGTAACAATAAATAAAGCAATTAAGTTTATTATATACTCTTTTTTTTCGGCTTGAATTACTATTCTAAACTTAACAACATAAAGCAAATTAAATGCAGATGGCAAAATTGCCATAATAAAAATAGTAAAAATAAATTCTTTAGAAAAATCAGAAACAATAAATTGCGTATAATAAAAAGATGATATAAGCCCAATTATTAAAAACAGTAAGCCAATTTTTTTAAATCTTCTATTTGCTTCAGAAACAATGGAATTAATCATTTTTAATTCGTTGTTTTGATAAGGTTTGAACAAAGCAACATTTACGGCTAAGGTAACACCGCCCTCAAAAAGTAATAACATAGTAACTATTTGGTTAGCTGTAGAATTTACTCCATTAAATGCACTTCCATATGTATTAATAGTTAAATAAATAACAATAAACCCTAAAATACCATTGGATAAACTCATAGCTAATCCAAATATTGAGTTTAAAAAGCTTCTTTTGGTTTTGTTCATTATATAAATTCTCCAACATAGTTGTTTATAGTAATATACACCTTTATGTTTTTTTATTGATATTTAACTTATTATCATTTAAAAAGTTAAATATCAATAATACCAATGCAATGTATATCCACATAGCTTTTAAATCTTGGGCAGTGCTTGGAGCAGTAGATAAAAATACCGCAGATGCAAAAGTAGTTAATAATAATACAATAAAAATATTATTGATTTTAGTATCAGCTGTTTGATTTTTTTTAATCATTTGTATAACTGCTTTTATAACGGTAAATACAAAATAAAAACTAACTAAAATAAAAACGATGCCAAAGTCAGCAATACATTCTGCAATATAGCAATGTATTTTGTAAATTCCACCAATAAGAGAGTCGCTTATAAGTTGGGCAAACGCTTGGGTATTTCCAAGACCTGCCCCTAAAGGATTATCAATAAAAGTTTGAAACGCAAATTTTAAAAGTGTTACGCGAGTATCAATAGTTTTATTAAACACAGCATCATTACCCGTTCCAATACCTGTAAAGTCATCTCTCACAACTGGGTCTGGGGCAGAAGAACTCTCAGTGGAACTATTATCAATTGGGTTACCCTCGCTAGCAGAGGAGTTATTGTCAATTGAATTACTATCGTTAGCAGTGCTTTCAGTAGCAGAGACCTCAACATCAGTAGCCAAAAGTGAGCTTAAATTTGCAGTAAGTGCATACTGTAAAAAAACAGCAAAAAGCAAAGGAATTAATAGAATAAATAAATGAATAAAAACCTTATTTTTAACTAGAGTGTAACTTACACATAATATAAACACACTATAGAAAATAATAAGCCCAATTTGGTTAATTACTGCGCCACCTGTATGACATATGAACCAATTAAGCGAAAAAATTAGAGAAATGAATACGGTGAAGAAGAGTTTTGCTTTATTGCTATTACTATAAAAGAAACGATATAACCAATAAATAATAACCGGAAGAGATAGAAATCCAATAGATGTTGAGAAGTCATTTGTGTTATAAAATGGACCTGATGGAATGAAAAAATCAAACAATTTCATAAAAGTAGGGCCTAAACCACCGATATGAGTGTCTGTATAAATCACTCCAAAAAATGATTCATAAATTCCTACAACAAATAATCCTAATAAAGTAACACTTAAGTTAATCATAATACTATAAAGCATATCTTGCTTTCTTAAATATAGTATAATAGATACACAAAGTAAAATATCCAAACTTAAATTAAACAAACGAGAAAAAGTATAGGCTTTATCGGCAGACAAGAATAATAATGTTATAACCCCAAAAATTAGCATAAAGCCTAATAAATAAAATAAAGAATACTCATATTTTTTTAAATTTTTTAAAGGGTTCTCTTTTTTAATAAAAAGTTGCACTATGTAAAATAATAAAAAAGTGGAAAACGAAATTCTAAATAATGTTAAAAAACTATTGTCTGTTTGGGCTGCCATTCCCCAAACAGAAGAAGCAATTGATAAATTAAACAAAGTAAATAATAATTTGTCGCTTAACTTATTATATCCATCGGGTTTTGCTTTATATGAAAAATAAAGAGATAGTCCTACTGTTAATAAACACAATATTAAACCAAATGCTGTAAAAATGAACATTATATTTCCTCCTTATTAGTTTTATACTACAACTCATAACTAGATTTGTTTGGGTATTTACATTCAAAAACTTCTATTAAATTTTGCTTTTGCTTATCAAAATCTTTAAATCGTCCTGCATCGTTACAACACAACATTTTATATTTGGATTTTAGTATTTCAGAATAAAGCTTGCTGTTATTATCTACTATTTCAAATAATTTTCCGTATCTTTTAGAAACAGGAACAATGTTGCCCTTCGCTAAGTTAAAATAACGAAAAATCCAAGGATTAACATCTGAATTGCTCCTAAACTTGTTTAAAGATGTTTCGTGTAAAGTTTGATAATCGCTTTCCCATAATTGGTTAAACACTGTTTTTGTAAAACTAATTGGTAAATGATGGTTGTAAAATCCAGTAAAAGGTAAGAATGGCAAAGTAAAATAATTTTTTAAACCTACATTTCCGTATAATGGATAGAAAATTTTACTAAAATGTTTTTTTAGTAAAAACTTCTTATTAACATATTTACTTATTAATTTATTATTATTAAAAATAATATTTGAGATTTGATCTGAAGTAGGGTACTGAACATCAAAAATCAGTTTATCCCGAGGAACTCCGTTAATAAAAAAATCAGTTTCTTTAACCGGTGCGTTTAAAAATGTATCATCGTTAAAATAAACAAAATTTTCAGAAAGCCCTTTTATTCGGTGCATATTAAGTTCAATAGGGTGTGAACTAAATGTTGGCAAATATTCATTTAAGATAAAATTGCTATGATTTGCAATATTGAGTTTTGGATGGTTAACATTTAACCATTTAGGCAAATGTCCATACGTTACAAAGTGTATTTTATTTACCCAAGGTGCGTATTTTTCTACTGCACGAAACCAATACTGCAAGTTATCCCAATCACGAAATCTAACTGCATTATTGCCAATACCATCATTTGAGGGGCTGTAAATAGCTTTATCTTTTTGCCAATTTATATCATTTCCATCTACCCAAGTTATAACAAAATCTATATATCCCACTATTATAGTCCCCTTTCAATAAAATTATTTAATTTAATCTTATATATTTAAGCATATGGTTTTTGAGTGCATCTGCGTCAAATGGGTCAAAAAAATCTGCTTTGTCATAGTTATCAAGTATTTCTTTGCTAAATGGCATTTCAGATGCAATTATCGGCGCCTTACAGTTTCTTGCTTCTAATAGAGGTAACCCAAAAGTTTCAATATAAGAAGGAAAAAGCAAAATTGATTTACTATACATTTTTATTACTTTATTATGAGGCATATCGCCTACTAACTCAATACACTCACTTATTTGATTGTAAAAAGATTTACAATCTATGGGCAAGGTGTCTTCATTAAGTGTTAAAATAACTTTAAAGTTAGATTTACCAAGGTCTTTGAGCATTTTAATTGCTTTAAAAATTAATATATGATTTTTATACCTGAAGTTAGACGCAGGGTAAAAAAATTTGTTTTCCCAATTGTTAATGTCAAAATACTTATCAACAACAACGTTACAGTTTGGCTGAATTACACTTATTTTATTTGCATCAATGCGACAAGAACTTAACAAAGCCTGTTTCATCCACTGAGTTTGAACAATAACTTTGTCAGCTTTTATTGCTGATTTTTTTATTAGTTTATCTATAATATTTTGGTATATCCAAAATTTAGGCGTTTTAAATAAACCAAATTTAACTCCACAAAAAGGCAAGGGTTGATGTAGATAAAGAACTTGCTTCAACTTTGTTCTTGATAACACAGTGTTTTGAAGCGAAAAAATTTCATTTATATTGTACTTTTTGAGCAAGGTGTGAGCATAAAAAAAATCAAACCAAAGCCTATGAAACCAGGATTTTTTAACCCAAGGAAATCTAATAATATTAACAGTACTAGTAGAGCTTAATTCATCTAAATTTCCAAGGCAAACAAAGTAATTATTCTCTTTATCTTGTACAAAAACATCATAGTATTGCTTTAATATAGTTACAGCCCCACCAGTAGAAGCTGCTACATCCAACACTAAAATATTTTTCATCAATACTTCCTCCAGACCATTTTGTTTACAATGCCGGTATAACTTTGAAT
>CAYJEZ010000164.1:0-4796 GCA_964369215.1 uncultured Eubacteriales bacterium | reverse complement strand
CCGTCGACCTCTAGCGTGACAGGCTAGCGTTCTAACCAACTGAACTACTGGGCCACATATACTTGAACAAAGTAAGATTATATGGTGGGGACAATAGGACTCGAACCTATGACCCCCTGCTTGTAAGGCAGGTGCTCTAACCAGCTGAGCTATGCCCCCATAACCTCTTGTCTTCAAGCGACTACCATATAATACCGCAAACAAATGATTTTGTCAATACTTTTTTTATTATTTTTTTTATTTTTTTTAAAGTTGTATTTTATGTATAAAAATTTTCTCCAAAAAATGTAAAATTATTGTTATTTTGTAGCACCTAACATCTGGAAATATGTGTTTGGTATTCTTTTGTATAATGTTGTAAACATGGGGTACAAAATTAATATTTGCACAGGGGTCATAATTGCTGATTGTAAAAGTCTTTGTGGAAGAAGTGCTATAAAGCCGTCTCCGTACAAAAGAGATATCCAAAATGTGTTTATTAAAAGTGAGCACACTACCTCACATACTATTACCGCAGTACTAATAGTAAGAAGATTTGTTTTTTTACAGGCTATAATTCCAAGTAAGAACGCCCTTAATATTGCTGTGATTGTAAGTTGAGGAAGATATGTGCCGATAGGGAAGAGAAGTGCACCTAGAAGGTCTCCTAACCCTGCTACTATCATACCTTCTTTAATGCCTATGTATTTGCTTGCAAAAGCTATGGGAATAAAGGCTAACCCGATTTTCATGATTGGTGTTGGTATAGAACCAAACCTTGACAGTATGATTTGAATTGCTATAAGTAATGCAATTAAAACCATGTTTATTAGCACCGTCTTTTTTTTATCTTGCATAAAAATACCTCCTTGTATGCAAGCTGCACAACAAGGAGGTAAAATACCAAAACAAAAGAAACCGAGGCTTATTAATAATTTTAAGCTCAGTAAAAATTCATTATACCCTGTTAAACAGCGGGATGCGGAAAAATTACCACTACCGATATAACGGTATTCGTTCTCATGACAACTCCCCGTTCACGAGACACTTAACAAGTTTTTTAACTTGTAGTGCAAATTTTCCTACTCTGTAAGACATCAATATAGTAACACTTAAGCAGTGATTTGTCAATCCATAAAAAATATTTGATTGATAAATTTAATCATATATTCCCATAGAAATATACCGCTCTCCACTATCAGGTAAAATGACTGCAACACTTTTACTTTTGTGCTTATTAGAAATAAGGTCGGCAGCGTATAAAGCAGCACCTGAACTAATACCTACTAGAATACCCTCAGTTTTTGCAAATTTATTAGCACAGTTTATAGCATCTTCATTAGATACTTTTACTATCTCGTCAATAATACTCATGTTTGTGTTTTTTGGAATAAACCCAGCGCCAATTCCTTGAATTTTATGTGTTCCGGATTTCTCACCAGATAAAACAGCGCTTGTTAGTGGTTCAACAGCAATAATTTTAATATTAGGGTTTTTCTCTTTTAAAAACTTACCAACTCCGCTTATAGTCCCGCCTGTTCCTACTCCTGCAACAAAAATATCAATATCTCCATCGGTGTCATCCCAAAGTTCAAGTGCTGTGGTAGTGTAGTGAGCCTGCGGATTAGCAGGGTTGTCAAATTGTGAGGGAATAAAGCTGTTAGGAGTTTTTTGCGAAAGCTCTTCAGCTTTTCTTATTGCACCGCTCATTCCTTCAGAGGCTGGTGTTAATACTATCTCTGCGCCGTAGGCCTTAAGCAACATTCTGCGCTCAACACTCATGCTTTCGGGCATAGTTAAAACAACTTTATAACCTAGTGAAATAGCTAAAGAGCTAAGGCCTATTCCTGTGTTACCACTTGTTGGTTCAATAATAGTAGTGTCTTTACTAATCAACCCTCTTTCTTTTGCATCTTCAAGCATAGACTTTGCTACTCTATCTTTGATACTTCCTGCAGGGTTAAAACATTCTAATTTTGCGTAAATTCGATTAGAATTATCAGTGTACCTATTTAATTTTAAAAGCGGAGTTTTACCTGTAAGTTCACTTACAGAATTGTATAATTTTGCCATGTTTTTTTAAAACCTTTCTTTGTGAATTTTATTTTTAAGATTAATATTAACTTAAAAAGCTAGTGTAATAATTATAATTAAGTAATAAAAAAATAATATTTGTGCATAAAATAAATGCAATTTTGCATCTGTTTTTGTACATATAAATATAAAATTTAATTTATATTATGTTGAATTAATATGTTAGTTATAGTATAATCATTATAGCATATTTTATTTGTAAAATATATAGTTTTTATAACTGAATTTTAAACTTTTATTATGCAGTTAATATATAGAAAGGACTATTTTTTATGTCAAATAACAATGAAGTATTACCGACTGCACATAATAGTGCAAAATTAAAAGACATAGCGAAAACTGTTTTAATGCCAGGTGACCCATTAAGAGCAAAGTTTATAGCGGAGAATTACCTTGAAAATCCTATAGAGTTTAATAGTGTAAGAGGAATGCTAGGCTATACAGGGTCTTACAAAGGTAAGAAAATATCTGTAATGGGTAGCGGAATGGGTATGCCATCAATAGGTATATATTCATATGAGCTATATAACTTTTATGAGGTAGAGAATATTATAAGAGTGGGTTCAGCTGGTGCATTTAGCGATAAACTTAAAGTTAGAGATATCGTTATAGGCATAGGTGCATGCACAGACTCGAACTACGCTTTTCAGTATGAGCTACCAGGGACTTTTGCCCCTATTGCTGATTTTCAATTAGCAATGAGCGCGTACAATATTGCAAAGCAAAGAGGTAAAAATGTAGTTGTAGGCAACGTCTTGTCTTCTGATGTTTTTTATAATCAACACAAAACAGCTAACGATAAATGGAAAAACATGGGAGTGCTTTGTGTTGAGATGGAAAGTGCTGCACTATATATGAATGCTGCTTTATGCGGCAAAAATGCATTGGGAATATTTACTATTTCAGACCACATTTATACAGGCGAGCAATTAAGCTCTTATGAGAGGCAAACAGGATTTAAAGATATGATGGAAATAGCTTTAGAGGTAGTTTGATGAGTGTTAAAGAGATTAATATAACGGAGTTAATCGAGAAATCATATGATGCATTATCTTATGCATATTCTCCGTATTCCGGTTTTTCTGTAGGAGCTGCTTTGCTTTGTGCAAATGGAGATATTTACACAGGCTGTAATATAGAGAATGTTAGCTTTTCTCCTACGAATTGCGCAGAGAGAACTGCTGTTTTTAAGGCAGTTAGTGAAGGCGTAAAAGAATTTATAGCTATTTGTATTATAGCTAAAAAAAATGGAATGAGTACAAGTTTTACACCCCCTTGCGGTGTGTGTTTGCAAGTGCTTAGTGAGTTTTGTGATGCGAAAAAATTTAGTATTATTCTTGCAAAAAATGAGAATGAATATAAAGTTTTTACGCTAAAAGAGCTGTTGCCACAGTCTTTTGACAATTTTTAGAGTATAATTTTATGAGGGTGAATGGAGAGTTATTATGAATATAAATATTATGAGTATGAGTAAGGATGAGCTAGAAGGAAAATTAAGCGGTTTTGAGGATTGCAGTTTTACTTATGGCTTAGATAACATTGAAAATGCAGACGCTATATTTGGAAACCCTACTTTAGAACAAATTAAGTTGTGCACGAATTTAAAGTGGATACAAACAGCAAGCGCAGGAGTAGATGCCTATATAAAAGGAGGCTTTCCTGAGGGTGTATTGCTGACAAATGCTACAGGCTCTTATGGTTTAGCCATATCAGAGCATATGCTTGGAATGCACCTTGCGCTACTTAAAAAATTGCTTTTATATAGAGACCAACAAAGTAGTGGAACATGGAAAAGCAGAGGAACAGTAAGTGCAGTAAGAGGTTCTACGGTGCTAATTTTAGGTATGGGAGACATAGGTTCAGATTACGCAAAGCTTGTAAAAGCAATGGGTGCATATGTAATAGGGGTAAGAAGAAGTGACACAACAAAACCAGATTATGTAGACGAGCTTTACTTAAGTGACGAGCTTGAGAATGTTATATCTAGGGCAGATGTGGTAGCAATAGCATTGCCAGGAACTAAGAAAACCGCTAAGCTTATTGATGATAAATTGATAGAAAAGATGAAGGATAACGCAATTGTTTTAAACGTGGGAAGGGGGAATATTATAGACACAGATGCCCTTTGTAATGCTTTAGAGAGCAAAAAGTTAGGCGGTGCGGGTTTAGATGTTACAGACCCTGAGCCGTTACCTAGCGAGCACAGACTGTGGAAAATTGAAACAGCACTTATAACACCACATGTGTCTGGAGGCTTTCACTTAAAAGAGACGAGAGAGAGGTTAATTGAGATTTTTAAGCATAACTTAGATTGTTTGAAAAGTGGAAAAACTTTAAAAAATATTGTTGATTTTAATGAAGGCTATAGAAAACTTTAGTTCAGTATTTTATTGAGTTATTGAATATAGAATTAATTTAGAATAATTTCGACAAGAAAACATTAGAAATATTATTTTAATTCTATTTCGGAATTAAAATAATAAGGCTCTTTGGTATAATTATTTGAATGCGTTTTAAGCAGTGTATTAGAGCGCCGCTTAATCACAGTATATAAACAAAAATTTCCTAAAAATTTACAGGGAGGAAAAACCATGCAAAAACGTATTAGCACTTTACCTTTTAATGGCACTGCCGAGCAACACGAGGAACTTTTAGTTGTTCTTGATAGACTTAAAGGTGAAAAAGGAGCAGTTATGACTGCTTTACAAGAGGCTCAAGAGATT
>CAYJEZ010000163.1:2266-4809 GCA_964369215.1 uncultured Eubacteriales bacterium | reverse complement strand
TGCGGCCTCTTGACCCCCAGTCAAGCACGCTACCAACTGCGCCACACCCGGATAACACTATAATCATATCATATATAAAAAGAAATTGCAACAAAATAATTGTATTATGCAATTTCTTTCTATATATACTTTTTATGCGTTTTAAATTATCAGTTAAGCAATTATTTATCTAAACTAAGTTGTTCAATCAACGATTTCAAGTCTTCATCGCCGTAAAATTCAATTTGCAAAAAACCTTTTTTCTTATTTCCATCTACTTTGATTTTTCTGCCTAAATGTGTAGCTATCGCAAGTTCTGTTTCTACAAACAGCTTATTTCTAATTTTTTCTGTTGCCTCTTTCGGCTCTTGATTTAGCCTTTTTTGAAGTTTTTCAAGTTCTCGTACAGACATTCCATTTTTAGCTAACTCAGCAGCTTTTTTCATGTCTATCGCATTTTTAAAACCTAATAAAGTTCTGCCATGCCCTGCACTTATTTCTCCTTGTTGTATCATCTCTTTAATATAGTCAGGCAGAGATATAAGCCTTAATGTGTTTGCAATAGCCGAGCGAGATTTTCCAACAGCGCTCGCTACTTCCTCTTGGGTTAACTCATGCTCGTCCATAAGTGAAGCATAACCGTTCGCCTCTTCCATTGCATTTAAGTCTTCTCTTTGTAGGTTCTCTACAAGGGCAATTTGCATATACTCCTTGTCATTCATTTCTCTTATAATAACTGGAATTTCATTTACTCCCGCCATTCTGCAAGCTCTCCATCGCCTTTCACCTGCCACTATTTCATACCCACCTGATAAAATCGGCCTTACCATAATAGGTTGAATAACTCCATGTATTGCAATCGAGTCTGCTAACTCTCTTAACGCTTGCGCATCAAAATCTTTTCTTGGCTGTGTTCTGTTTGGCTCAATCTCATTTGTTTTAAGCGTGCTTACGCCATCGCTTTCAAGTGTGTTTTCTGAAAATATTATATCCAACCCTTTGCCAAGCGCATTTTTCTTCTTCATATATGCTCATACCTTTCAATACAGTTTCTATTCGTTATTCTTTATAAATTCTTCTGCTAAACTTATATAAGCCTGACTTCCTTTATTAGCTCTATCGTAATATATTGCTGGCTTTCCAAAGCTAGGAGCTTCAGATAGTCTTACAGCTCTAGGAATTACCGTGTTAAAAACTTTTCTAGGAAAAAACTTTTTCACTTCTTCTACTACTTGCTGTGTGAGGTTAAGTCTTCCGTCGTACATTGTTAGTAGCACTCCTTCGATGTCAAGATTATCATTGCTAAGCCTCTTTACTCGTCTTACAGTATTCATAAGTTGTGACAATCCTTCTAGAGCATAGTATTCACACTGTATTGGTATTAAAATCGAATCTGCCGCTATTAATGCATTTGTCGTTATCAACCCCAAAGACGGTGGACAATCTATAAAAATATAATCAAATTTTGTCCTTATTGATGCCATGGCTGTTTTTAATATAGATTCTCTATTGTTTAGTGCGGATATTTCTAACTCGGCTGCTGCTAAATCCATGTCGGCTGGTATTACACTAAGCCCTTTAAATTCAGTCTCAAACGTTGCTTCTTCAGCTGTGTTATCTCCTAAAAGAACTTTATAAGTAGAGTTCTCAATACTCCTTTTATCTACACCTACTCCGCTAGTAGAGTTCCCTTGAGGGTCTATGTCCACAAGTAAGACTTTTTTTCCAATAAAGCCGAGCGAAGCCGCTAGATTAACAGCAGATGTAGTCTTCCCCACTCCGCCCTTTTGATTGGTTATCGCAATAATTTTACCCATAATTTCCCCTCATTTCAAAATCTACCTTTATATTTTACCATAACTTTTCTATTTTTGGAATACCTCTTAACAATTTTCTTTAAAATGTTTCACGTGAAACAAATAGGCCGATTAAAATGCTTCACGTGAAACATTTTAATTAATTTTATAATCGCGACAAAATAAGACAGATTAAGTATATATTGTATGTTAAGATATTTACATACCACACGAAAGGAAGAACCATATGCAAGACAATACTACTAACCAAGAACTTATTTACCTTAAACTTAATCCTGAAGATCAAGAATTATTTGAAAAAGCAAATCTAACGGTTGGACATGCAGAAACACTATTAAAGGTTCATTCTCAAAAAAACAGAAGTCTTGTATTGGATTATGTGGTAAGAAAAAAATTAAGCGAAGAACAAACCAGACAGCTGTATGAAAAATTGTTCTACCCTAAAAGCAAACAACGCAAAAAAGAACGCTTGCCAAATGATGTTAGATTATATGTTAATACAATAAACAACACAATAAACAGAATGAAAAATGCAGGAATAGATGCTGTTGCTCAAAAAAGAGAGACAGATGAGTACATTGAGTGTATTATTCGAATACCCAAAACTCAAACATAGATGCAAGTAAAGTCTGCATCACTTAAAACAGAGTACGAGAACCAATTCCCTTATTCATTTCCCACAGTGCCTCCGAAACATTTCGGAGGCACTACCCCTTTCTATAGTCATTAACCACTACAAAATTATTG
>CAYJEZ010000163.1:0-2166 GCA_964369215.1 uncultured Eubacteriales bacterium | reverse complement strand
TTGTAAAACCCTATTGATATTTTTTCATATAATTTTTTAAGCTGAATATATATTAACTAACAAGCATATTAAGCATTACTATATATGAAAGAATGAGAGTTATATATATGAAAAAGAAAATTTTATCAAGAAAATATATCAGAATGATTAAAAGAAATCTAACGGCTTTTGTTTTGGCAATAATAATACTAGTATTTTGCGCAGCATATGCCAGTTCTAGAAGTGAAACAATACAAGCAATGGCAGAAGTAACTAATTGGGGATTAAGCTTTCAAAACGAGGGAGATACTCCTATTGGAAATGCCAGCGCAGAAGAGTTAATACAGTATAACAGCTTTTTTGTGGGAGATACATCAGAAAAACAAATTTACCTTACATTTGACGTAGGCTATGAAAATGGTCATATGCCTCAAATTTTAGAGGTTCTTGAAAAACATAATGTTAAGGCTACCTTCTTTTTAGTTGGAAATTACCTTGAAACAGAACCCGAACTGGTAAAACAAATGGTAGAAAAAGGGCATATTATAGGAAACCACACTTGGAGTCACCCAGATATGTCTAAAATATCTGACGAAGATAGCTTTAAAGCAGAACTTGAGCAATTTGATAGCAAGCTAGAAGAAATAACAGGAGAAAAATCAAAAAAAATATACAGACCCCCTCAAGGTAAGTATAGTTTAGATAATTTGGCATTGGCTAACGAAATGGGTTATACAACTTTTTTCTGGAGCTTAGCTTATGTTGACTGGTACGAAGACGACCAACCTACAAAAGAAGAGGCTTTTTCAAAGCTTTTGCCTAGAATTCACCCAGGTGCAATTGTGTTATTGCATAGCACCTCAGCTACAAATGCTGAAATTCTTGATGATTTACTGCTGTATTGGCATAACTTAGGTTATTCGTTCGGAGACATTGAAGATTTGATATAGTCAAACTTTGCTTTGACTAACAGCCTTATACTAAAAAATAAAACAAGGTGTTATGACATTATTGTCGCGACACCTTGTTTATGTATTCAACTATCTTTTAGAATATTTCTCATATGCCTCGTTATACCATAGTGCATTGTCAACTGGGGTATTCGCCGGAATATGGTTTCCCACTGCCATTATAAAGCCAGCATGCTTTTTACCTATATCCATACATCTTTTTACTTCTGCAAAAATGTCTTCTTTTGTTCCGCTAAGTAAAATTCTTGTGTCTGCGTTGCCTACAAATGTATGTGTTTTTCCATACTTGTCTGCAATATATTGCATGTCTGTCATAGGCTCCATAACAAATCCGTTTACTCCTGTAGCGGCAATATCGTCAATAAACTCTGTAAAATCGCCGTCGCTTGTATACATTATCTTTTTCCCTGCCTGTATTAGTGGCTCAAAAAGTTTATTATAGTTAGGAAAAACATATTTTCTATACCATTCAGGCTTAACAAAAGCTCCGCTAGTCCAAACTATATCATCATGAACCATAACAACAGGGCTATCGCATTCGGCTATAGCTTCAAAATATTGTTTTATCCACTCTGAGTAACGGTTTGCAGTAGCTCCAAATCCATCATAATCAACTCCTGCCGCCATTAAAAGCATATCCCAACCAAACAAATCGATAAGCCCAGACATACAGCTTACATATATTCCTGTCATATTTACAGCGTCGTCGTAAAAATTAATTTTAGAATTGTAGTTATCATTAAGCTGCTTAACAAGCTCTTTTTTGTCTCTCATCCCCCACTGTTTAAATGGGTCAAAATTAAGAACATCTTCAGGTTCTTCAAAAGGAGAAAAGGCATCGTCGCGGTAATCCGTTCCGCCTTGCTCATAAACAGCATGCCCCATACTGGTGCAATAACCGTCAAAAATATCTCTGTTAAACAATATATTCCAAACAAAACCAAAGTCCCAAGCTTTCATCAGTTTTTTTGTGCCTGCAGCTCTCTCTTGTGCGCTACTTTCAGCGCTTAATTTTAAACCAAACATATTATTTATTAAAGCCCAATGACTTTGAACCGAATACTCAGTCCTTGGCACTTTGTCGCTCATCTCTAAATTTATAGCAGCCATTCCATTTTTATAAGACATAACTTTTCTCCTTATTATTATTATTATTATATATGGCACTGTTAAGTTAAAATAATGAAATTATTAGTTTTCTTAAGAATAAAGCAAT
>CAYJEZ010000162.1:0-4878 GCA_964369215.1 uncultured Eubacteriales bacterium | reverse complement strand
GAAAACGGCTCGAAATCCTCTAACAATTATTTTTTGAAGAGATAGTTGATTTGAAAAAATCGTGGCTCGGCTACCAAGGGGCAACTATGCCTTTTAGGGAACTGAGCCATGGTTCATAGAGGACTTACAAGAAGGGAACAGTTTAAGTATATATATAACAGAGAGTGAATATATAATGATAGCTCAAAATGGATATTCTCTAAGCTAACTTATGCACTAGAACTTATTACGTAGTATGTATGTTGACTTAAAAGTATGAAATTAATAGCTTTTAGAGCTCAATAATTTTTATCTACAATACGATAAAAAGATTCACAGAAATCTTCATCTAAGGATTTAACTTGTAATAAGATATTCATACATTCTGTTACATCAGTATTTTTAATTACACACTTGAGATATTTAGATCTTAGCATAAGAGCTTTATCTGCAAGTCGTTTTTGCTTTCTTTTTAAGAACATACAGTCTAATTCGTTAAGGAGATTAATTTTAAGTAAATACTCAAGTTTAGATTCAAAGAAATTGGCTCGATCATACACTATATGAATGTCTCGGATATCATGATATCCTGCTTGGTTGTTTTTTATTATATTATTATAACATGACAGACCATATACAAATTTAACGTTTTCAAAACTAAGCTTCCAAGTTTCTTGATCTACTCCTATACTATCTCTACTATTTAGATAATCTGATAGAGTAAGTTTCAGTAGATTTAAATTTAGTTTTGGCTCATATCCTTCTCGCATTTTCCATAGTCTAACAAAGTACAGATAATCCATAGCTTGTCCACGCGTTATATCACTATAGTCAACATTTTTATATGCATTTGATATATCTTTAAATGACACTTCTTCAAAACTATATTTACCACCTCTAAAAAAATCTGCACAATTAAATGTTTCGCATTCTGTGTCATATCCGTAGATTACTGAAGCATGTGGCAGGTGATAGTTTTTATATCCATGTGATTGCGGAACATAATATAAATCAAATGAAGTGTTTACATAATAGCCCATATCAATCATATTAATAATAAAATCTGTAATATCTACCCACTTTAAATCAAGTATATCTCTAGGTAAAAAGTATGTATTTAGTAGGTCTATTCTTCCTTCAACACCGCTAGTGAAGTTATATGTTACATAATGATTATCAAGTATTTCCTTATTATCAGTAGCATATGTTTGGATATATTGAGAGACTAGCCAAGGCATTGCAAAGTCGCCTTTTGACTCTAATATAGATAGTGGTTGTGCAATAATAGGGTATGCGGTTATCGTTGGATATTTAAAGTCTAGTAGTTTTTTCATTGATGAATCTGCAGATTAATATTGCTGTATAGCTTATTAGGAATACTTTGTAACAAGTCTATTAATGTAGTTAGTGTTCTAATTTCACTTTTTTTGATTGAGTTAATTGTATCTATACAATCTGTATAGATAGATTGTTTTCGTGATATATTACCTTTAATTATTTTATTTATAACGATATCTAAACTAGATTTAATCTTTGTGTACTCTTGTATATAAAGGTCAAGATCAACTTGAAACTTCTTTTGGATATACTCTAATCTAAAGAGCATAACCTTTTTGTGATCTCTTATTGATGAAAAAGCTCGATGATCTACATATTGATTTTTGAGACCAAACTCAAGCCAATCAGTTAATTGATTATAGCAGTCGATTCCATAACTATAATGGGTAATATGCCTGTATTCTTCACCATAATTTGATTGTAGTAGATATTCGCAAATACCAATTCGAATAGTATCCAAGTTTATTGAGAATAATTGTGATTTGTTATTACGCCAAGCTTGTCTATAAAAATTAAACAGACAAATTCCTCTTGTTTCTGACCAGTTAGCTATTTTATCATTTGAAATTAAGGTGTTATACGCATTTGATAATAAATCATAAGGTAATTCAATTTCTTGATATTTGCCCTCATTAAAATTATCAAACAAATAAAATACTTCTTTTGAATTGTCGTACCCAATAATAAAAGGATGATGTATTCTATGATGTTTTTTATAAGCACGATAAAACGGAATCTCGTACATATCTATCGGCACCAGTGCATATTTTTCATTATTGATTGCACTTTCAATTAATTTATTTAGCGAAATGTTTTTTAATAAAACATCTAACGTCTCATATGATATTTTTTCAAAATACAAGTATGGATTTGCACTAAATTCGAACATTTGCCAATCGCCATATTTATTATGATGAAAAAAATCTAGCGTGCCTCTCCTCTTTCAGATATTAGGTGCATATTTCTTAACGCATAAATTTGAATAAAATTATTGACAATCCACGGATAGTATTCTTCTTTAGTTTGAAATATCGAAAACTCCATACCTATATGAGGGTACGCATCAGCTATTGGAGTAGCTATTGGTAATTTTATTTTCATACAAAAACCTCCTTTTGTTAATTTTGGAATAATATAGAGAAATTTGATTTTCTTTAATTATATTCATACCCATATATTCATGATGATTATTATATATAGATATGATGTAGTTCTCATATGATAAAGTTTTTATATGTTTACTGAAATTACAAGAAAGTGAACTAAAAGAAGAAAGTTTTATGTTTAACCCTTTCCCAATATACTTTACATAAGCTTCTTTTTTAGTCCACACTTCATAAAAGCGAATATCTTTTTCATATTCTGATTTAACAATATAATTGTATTCATCTTCTGTAAAGAACCTTTTTGCAATATTTATTTCTGATTTTGTGATTCTCTCTATATCTACTCCTATAGATTCAGTTGAGATTCCAACTAAAATAGCAGAGTGTGTATGTGAAATGTTAAAATGAAAGTCTGATTGTCCTACTATATATGGCTTGCCAAAATCATTGTTTTCAAAAACTATCTCACTGTTTTTTATACCTAATATATCAATAGCGCTTTTACGTACAATAACTTCTGAATATAAGCTTAACTTTTTATCTATATCAAAGTGATATTTACTTATTTTTTCTCTACGCTTTTCTGAGACCAAGGGGAGAAGAGCATAAAATAAATCAGTTAGTTTATCGTCGATTGGAAGATAATATATAGTATTAATCATAATAAACCTAATCCCTCTCGTAACTCATTAACTTTATCGGTATCTTCCCATTTCACATTTAGGTCTTCTCTTCCCATATGGCCATAACATGCAAGTGGTGTATATAATGGTTGTTTCAACTTCAATTGGCTTATAATTGCACTTGGTCTCAGGTCGAATATTCTGCTAACAATCATTGATAGTTCTTCGTCAGAAAATTCGCTTGTGCCGAATGTATCTACCAAAACTGAAACCGGGTTAGCTTTTCCTATTGCATAAGCAATTTGGATTTCGCACTTCGTAGCCAATTTAGCTGCTACTATATTTTTAGAGATATATCTAGCCATATATGCTCCACTTCTATCTACTTTAGTAGGGTCCTTGCCAGAAAAAGCGCCTCCACCATGGCGAGAATAACCTCCATATGTATCGACAATAATTTTTCGACCTGTCAAGCCACTATCTCCTTGTGGACCACCAATTACAAATCTTCCGGTTGGATTTATTAATATTATAGTATCACTTTTAAGTAAGTTTTCTGGAACGACAGGTTTTACGACCTTATCAATCACATCTTTACGAAGAGTTTTTATATCAACGTCAGCTGAATGTTGAGTAGAAATTACTATAGTATCTACCTTAATAGGAGAACCATTCTTATATTCTATGGTTACTTGTGTTTTTCCATCTGGTCTAATGTAGTCAAGTAAGCTTGATTTTCTGACTTCTGTTAGCTTTGTAGCAAGTTTATGTGCAAGTGAAATAGGTAATGGCATAAGCTCTGGTGTCTCATCACAGGCGTACCCAAACACCATCCCTTGATCACCAGCACCATTTACATCTTCACTTAATTGTGAACCGCTTTTACGCTCATTTGAGTTATCAACGCCCAGAGCAATATCTTTTGATTGTTCATGAATAGATGTAACTACCGCACAAGTTTTATAATCAAACCCAAACTCTGAGTCATGGTAACCAATATTTTTAATCACACTTCTAGCTATTTTAGGAATATCTATATAACAGTTTGTAGATATTTCACCAATGATATTTATTATTCCAGTGGTGACTGTAGTCTCACACGCTACACGACAATTTTTGTCTTGTGAAATAATTGAATCTAATATTGCATCTGAAATTTGATCACATATTTTATCTGGGTGCCCTTCTGTTACTGATTCTGAGGTAAATAAATAATTTTTCATTGACAATCCACCTTTTATAGTAGTTTTTTTATTTTAATACTTACTAAAGGATTAGAAGTAACAGCATATTGTAACTCTAATTCTTTCGTATGAACATAAATTTTAGTAGATGATAAGTTAGAATACCATAGTGTTTCTTTTAGCGATTTAATATCTACATTTCCATATGCGTAAAGTATTAGATGGTTTTCTGATACAGATAGAGAGATGCTACAATTTCTAATGCTTTTACAGTATGAAATCATAATAATAGTTAATATCAATTTTGTTTATATAATAGATATCTGAACAATTTTACTAATTTGTTATTTGAGACCATTTACAACACTTCTTTTCTATTTTGTTTTAATATAACATTTAGGTGCGTTACTATTAAAGTAGAGTTTAGGGTATATGAAAGCTGAAATTGATTTTTAGTAAATATTAATGATAAGTAGTCAAATATATAAATTACAATTTTAGTTCTAAGATTTTTATGATTTTGGAGCAAATATTTAATATTTGCTCCTTCATTGTAATTAATCTATTATTTATATTAGTTATTATTTTTTGATTTGTTTTCATATGCAAATCATTTTTTATTAATAAATATAAAGTGATTTTTGCATT
>CAYJEZ010000161.1:0-4889 GCA_964369215.1 uncultured Eubacteriales bacterium | reverse complement strand
AAAATTGCTTTATTCTTAATAAAACTAATAATTTCATTATTTTAACTTAACAGTGTCTTATACATTAAAAGGAGAGTAGTTTATGAAGTCGATAAAAAATAAATTAGAGAAACTTCCTGAATTTGAGTCACGAGAAAAAGCACTGCAAATGCTAAAAAATGAGCTTTTTGGTGATTTAAGCGATACAATTAAAATTGTAGCAAATGAAACCGTGAGCAAAAATAGAGAGTATATACAAAATGCTATATGGGAAAAAGTACGCCTTACCGCAAGCGCAAAAAAAGGAGAATTTTCTTTTGATGTTGATTTTGCATACCCTGAAAATGCAAAAAATCTTCCGGTATTTTTACATATTTCTTTCAAGACATTTGAAGATAGTGAAAAAGAAATAACTCAAACTGTTATCGACAGCAACGCTATGTTTGTAAATGTATATTACAAGAATATAACAGAGGATGATAACGATTTTGAATCTGGAATTTGTGCTATTTTAGACGAAGATTATAATGCAAGTAATCGCCCGGGTAAAATTAGCATTTGGGCAAATACACTTATAGCAATTATAGACCTCTTAACTAACAATGAGATTGTAAACAAGGACAAAATCTGCGTTGTAGGACATTCAAGACTTGGCAAAACTGCATTATGGGCAGGTGCTTTAGACGAGAGAGTTTACCTTACTGTTTCTAATAACTCAGGTGCTAGTGGTGCAGCTTTAGCGAGGGATAACACTGGAGAGAAAGTGGCAGATATAACAAGTAATTTCCCGTTTTGGTTTGCCAACAACTACAAAAAATATAGCGAAAATGAAGAAAAGATGCCATTTGACCAGCACTTTTTACTATCGCTTATTGCACCTAGAAAACTTTATGTATCTAGTGCTAGTTTAGATGAATGGGCTTGTCCTAAAAATGAGTTTTTGTGCGCTGTAAAAACTAGTGAGGCTTATGAGAACTTGGGATTAACAGGAATTGTTATTGAAGATGAGTTCAAGTTTGAGGCATTTGAATGCAATAAGGGGAATATAGGCTACCATATGCGCGAGGGTGTGCACCAGTTAACAAATTACGACTGGAAAAAGTTTGTAGCTTTTATTTAGTATATTAATAATATAAACATAAAGACGGAGCGAAAATTAAATCGCTCCGTCTTTATGTTTTAGTAAATTTAATTAACGGTGAAACCTTTTTCTAAGCTCTGCTTTAAAAGTTTTATCGCTAAACAAGTACAAGCCTAAAGCTATTATTGCACAACAAATAATAGCAACAAAAGCTCCCCAAGCTTGGTCTGAAAAACCTATTAAATAAATAATAATTGGAATTACGCCTATAAGCATTACAGATAATATATAACCGAAGTACTCAGAAAATAGGCGTTTACTTCTTATAGCTAGCACAGTTAAAAAAATAATTGTTGCAATAGTTAAAAAAGGAAAAACATAGTTAGTAGACCATAATCTCATTCCTGTGAAAAAATCTATTACAATTAAATAGCCCGACAAAAACACATAGTTTAACAGCACTTTAGCTCCAAATCTTTTTGAAGGTGAATGCATTAAATAAATAACCTCGTTTATATATAGTAACGAAACACTTACGATTACAGACCAAAATAAATCCCCTCTGTCATATGTGAAAAAATTTATATATATACAAATAACAGAAGCTGTAAAGGTGATGAATAATGGGATGTTTCTAAGCAAAGACCTATGTGCAACAATATCTTTATAATTCGGGTATTTTACAACGGTGTCTTTTTCCTCTCCAAGCTTAGTTTGGCATAAAGGACATGAGCTGTCACTCTCATAAACGTATACGCCACAATTATTACATTTGTTCATTTTCAGTCCCCCATATGTTAGAGTAAATATATATATCTGAGTCTGTTATTAAGGCTAGCGAAGTAAAAAAATTGCGAATAATACTAGCATCAGTAATTGAGCGAGTAAAGTTAATACTCAACTTATCCTCAAACGAGCATATAGCGCAGTTCATAGGGCTTTTTGCAGTTGGGTACATCAAAACCTCTGTATGCTCAACATAAGGCTTTACTCCGTCAGGAAAGTCAATTTGCCCAATATTAGACATAGATATAGTCTTTTTAAGCTCACCCATATACCTAAAACCCAAAGGCATAACCATGTTTTTAAAAACTAAAGGAGTGTGCTTGGTTACAACATTATTCGAGAGCTTGTAGTTTTTACCCAATGCCTCTTCAAAGTATTTTGGGTCTAATGAAGCAGTGAGTTGATCTGCAATAGATTTAAGAATTTCGTCAAAAGTAGTATTTGTAGTCATAGAAACACGAACGTTAACAACTCCGAAAAAATTTCGTAAAGTAGAAGAGTCAAAAATTTTTCGCAAATTTACCGGCACAGCAATAACTATAGGCTTATTGTTATGGCTAATCTTTTGCTTTTCTTCATAAATAGACATTATTAAGTTAGATATTAAAAAGGTAGTAATACTACATTTGTGCTCTTTACATTTTTCTTTTAGGTTTTTAACAGATATTACTCCGGTTACAACACAGTGTCCTCTCTTAGAATATTTTCTACCTCTAATTCTAAAAGCGTTTTCTTGTTTCTTTATTTTAGCCGTTTTTTCTTTTGGATGTTTTGAAAAGTTTTTTGTAAAGCTGTCTTCACTACTGCTATCATCTAATTCATCAAACAATAAAACCTTACCTTGCGGAGAAATTGGCCCATGTTTAAGCACAATATAGTAATAAATTAGTGATTTTATAAACTCAATAATACCACTTCCGTCTGCTATTGAGTGAAACGCCTCTACCGAAATACGGTTTTTATAGTAAAGTACCTTTATTATATAACCCTTGTTCTCATGCGATACTATTGTAGAACAAGGAGAAGCATCTTCTTCTTCTACTGTAAAGTGAATATGGTTAGTATCAAAATAATTCCAAAAAACGCCTTGTCTTAACCTTAAAAAATAAAGATTATACCGCTCATAAATTAAATTAACAGCAAGCTGTAAAGTTTTAGGTTCTATTTCCTCTTTTAATATAACAGCAAGCCTAAAAACAGAGGAGTTATTTTTGTTAGCTACTGCAGGAAATAATTTAGCAGCAACGTCAAGTCTGTTATAATCTTCCATTATTTATGTTTATCTCCAATCTATTAATATCGACTTAGTCGTATTATAAAATATAATACAAGAAATTAGTAAAGAAGTATTATATTCGACTTTATTACTAAAATTAAAGTAGAATATGGTTAGAAACAAATTAACCGAACATATTTTTTGCAAATATTTTGTATAGCGGTTATGGTGCATAAAATAATACAAAATATTTGCTAGCATTAGTCTAGTATTAAGTAAAGTATACCATATAATTTAATTTAAAGCGATAGTTTGATATATTTTTTTATTAAATTTAATATTTTTGAAATTAAATATTAGAATCAATATTCAAATTAAAGTATTGCAAGGTCAAATATGTGATGTTTTATGCAACATTTTTTAAATTTACAATTTTTTGTAAAGTGGTTTTTCGAAAATAAAATGCTTCGTTTGTGGCAAATTAGTTTTATGGAAATGTTTTAATTAACATTAAACTTATTTTTATTAATAGAATGAAAAGTTTTTTATAGTAAATTACTTTGAAACAGTCAGTAGCTCTCAAGTTAAAAAAGAATAAGTCAAAGCTTTTTTACTTGATTTTTGCTATGTTTTCTAAGTTAATTAGCTATACTTTCTATACAAAATATAGGTAAATACAAATATTAATTTTATGTTTTTATTATGATTATATTATACCCAAAGAGCTATGTGTTATTGTAATAGAAATACAAGAAACGGAGAAATTTTCATGACAAATAAAAGTGTTACAGCTATTTCAATGTCTTTTATTTACTTAATGGTAGTAGTTTTTTCTTTTGGTGCATATTCAGAACAGATAGTAGAGGGTTCGGATTACCCTGAATATACAAAAGAAGCATCGGTTTTTAACAAAGATACTAATATATTTGTTAATGAAGTTGAAACAGATGTAGCTATCGATAAGGAGGAGCATAAAAAGGTAATTCCTATGGGAGAGGTATTTGGTATAAAGTTGTATACCGATGGAGTTATTGTTACTGCACTTCAGGAAATCAATACAGATAGCGGAGTATACTGTCCTGCAAGAGACGCAGGAATTCAACCAGGAGATTATATAATAAGCATTAATGATGTTAACGTAGAAAATAATGAACATTTTTCAAGTTTAGTTTCAATGTATTCTGTAGAGAAGATTACTTTAAAAATTAAAAGGCTTGACGAAGTTTTTACAACAGAAATATCACCGGTATTTAATGGAAGTGATTATTTGCTTGGAATGTGGATTAGAGATAGTGCAGCAGGTATAGGTACGCTAACTTATGTTGACCCAGAAACAGGGGTTTTTGCAGGTTTAGGCCATGGAATTTGTGATGTTGACACTATGCAGTTAATGCCACTTAAAAATGGTGAAACAACTGCAATTAGCATAAATCACGTAGAACGAGGAGAGATAGATGCACCTGGTAAGATAAGTGGTTTTTTTGCATATGACGCTGCAATGGGTACGTTATATGAAAATACAAATACTGGAATATATGGTAAATTAAATGAAATTCCCGAAGCAGAAGCTATTGAAATAGCATTAAAAGATGAGGTTAGAATAGGAGAGGCACAGATTTTAACTAGTATAGATAACAATGGAGCAAAATATTTTGATGTAGAAATAATTACTATAGCACTTGATAAAAGTCGTGATACAAAGAACTTTATTGTGCAAGTGACAGACCAAACTTTGCTAAACTTAACTGGAGGAATAGTTCAAGGAATGTCAGGCTCGCCTATTATACAAGACGGCAAATTAGTAGGGGCGGTTACCCATGTTTTTGT
>CAYJEZ010000160.1:0-4954 GCA_964369215.1 uncultured Eubacteriales bacterium | reverse complement strand
CAAACGAACTCTCATAACTCTGAGCTCTGAACTCTGAACTTTTATATTTTGCTCTATGAGTAAAATATAAATTACTTATGCCATATAGCACCGCTATATCAGTTTGTTTGTTATGTAAATTACTTATGCCATATAGCACCGCTATATCAGTTTGTTTGTTATGTAAATTTACTTATGCCATATAGCACCGCTATATCAGTTTGTTTGTTATGTAAATTTACTTATGCCATATAGCGGTATTCCCACACGGTAACACCAAACCGGTTTGAGTAACAGGCAATCCTATTTCGTCTGCTGTAACCTCACCGCCTAAAGGCCTTACAAGCATAATATTTAAAAGATATTTCATAACAGATGGTGAAAGTCCTGTTGTATAAGAGTTTAAAATAAAAAACAATGGATTGTCTGAAAGAACTGGTAGACACTCGCTTAAAAGGTCGCTCAGTTGTTCTTCAAGCTTCCATACCTCGCCGTTAGGACCTCTACCGTATGAAGGAGGGTCCATTATAATAGCGTCATATTTATTTCCACGCCTTACTTCTCTTTGAACAAATTTTAAGCAGTCGTCAACTAGCCAACGTACAGGTCTGTCTGCAAGCTTACTGGCAACTGCGTTCTCTTTTGCCCAACTTACCATGCCTTTAGATGCATCGACATGCGTAACTTGTGCGCCTGCACTCATGCAAGCAAGTGTAGCAGCACCTGTGTAACCAAAAAGGTTAAGAACCTTTATATCTTTTCTACCGCTATTACTTATTTTTTTCATTGCGAAGTCCCAGTTTACTGCCTGCTCTGGGAAAAGCCCTGTGTGCTTAAACCCCATAGGTTTTAGCCTAAAATCTAGGTTGTTGTAGCTTATTTTCCAAACGTCTGGAATAGGCTTATATTTTTGCCATTGCCCTCCGCCTGTGCTTGAGCGTAAATACCTTGCATGTGCGTTTTTCCACAGTGGGCTGTCTTTTGTATTCTTCCAAATAATCTGTGGGTCGGGTCTAATTAGTATTATATCTCCCCAACGCTCTAATTTTTCGCCGTCACAAGTGTCTATCAGCTCATAATCTTTCCAATTTGCAATTCTCATATATATCAAATCCTTTTATAATCCGTTATTATACACTTTTTAGCCGATTAAGTCAATATTTCTAAGCTTGCATCAACTATAAGTTTACTCTTAAAAGCAAGGAATTAACGGGTAACGTCGTTTATCCATTTATCTCCTGCTAGCCTTACCCAACAACATACTGCCTTAACAATTTCATCAGTTTTAAACAATGCATACACCACTACTATAGGCCACTGAAATACTAAACCGCCTATATAACCAAGAGGAACTGCAAACAGCCAAAGAGATATAATCTCTATAATTAATGAAAACTTTGCGTCTCCGCCTCCTCTTAATATACCCACAATGCTAACCGCAGTTGTAGAAATAAAGAACATAACAAAAGCGGTAACCACAAGCATATCTTTTGCAAGAGCTTTAGTTGCCTCTTCTACATTGTAAAAGTCTACCATTACGTCACGGCAAAGAACAATTACAATAGCTGCGGCAACTCCCATTACAAGGGCAAAAACCTCTATTGTTTTTCCTCGAGACTTTGTAAGCGCTAAATCTCCCTCGCCTATGGTTTTGCCAATAATAACGCCAGATGCATTTGCAACGCCAAACATTATAAGCGTAGCAAGGTTTTGCACTACTCCAATAATGGTGTTTGCAGATACTGCAAGTGTGTCTATATGCCCAAAAAGAGCTGCTTGCAAGCTTATACCTAAAGACCAAATCAACTCTGCTCCAACTACAGGTGTACAATATTTTCTTAAATCTGCACTTAAGTTTTTATCTTTAAGTAAAAAACATTTTGGGGTAAATTTAAGTGTTTTCTCTTTAACAAAAACATAAAACAACACAACAATAAACTCTAAAAACCTAGCGATAAGTGTAGCGAGCGCTGCACCCTCTAAACCCATTTCAGGTGCGCCAAAATGGCCAAAAATAAGAATATAGTTAAGGCTTACGTTTACAACTAAGGTTACAGCGTTGGCAATTACGGCAAGCTTTACCACTTCTATAGTTCTAAAAAGTGAGGTTAGCATACACGATATACCAAACAAAATATATGTAGGGGCAACTATTTTTAAATATTTAACGCCCTCTTCAATAACAATAGGGTCTGAGCTATAAAGAGACATTATAAAGCTTGGAAATAGAAAAATAATAGCAGATGCTATGATAGCTACTATAGCGACTAGCCTCATAATTGTTGCCATAACGGTTTTTATAGGCAACAACTCTTTTCTGCCCCAATACTGAGAGGTAAGAACAGCTCCACCACCCGACAAGCCAAATATAAATAAGCTAAAAATAAAAAAAGGCTGGTTTGCAAGTGAGCTTGCGGTAAGTGGAATGTCCCCGAGCTCGCCTAGCATAATGGTGTCCATCATTTGTGTAAGAGAGGTTAATAAATTTTGAAAAGCTATGGGTAAAGCTATTGTAATTATCATTTTCCATAGTATGGGGTCTTTTTTATAGAAGTTAAACATGTCATAACACCTTTCGTTAGAAATGGCATTTTTGGCTAAATAATCAATGAAATTATATTTTGAAATAATTTAATCAAATATGAAAAAATGCAAATTTCTTTAAATCAACTTACTATATCACTTATACGAATAAAGTTCAAGAGGTATTTAAATATTGCACTATAATTTATTTTTCAAATAAGAGCAGCGTACAATTTTTGTATAGTATGCAAATTGTATTTTGTTCATATTTCGTATATAATTTAATAACAATTAAGATATAGAGAGGAGAGATAAAGGTGATTATTTCAGCGTCGAGAAGAACAGACATACCGTCGTATTATTCAGAATGGTTTTTAAGCCGACTGAAAGCAGGGTATGTACTTACCAGAAATCCGTTTAATTACTCGCAAGTATTTAAGCTTCCATTAGATAAAGAGTCGACGGATTGCATTGTGTTTTGGACAAAAGATGCCTGTAACATGCTTAGTAAGCTTGACATACTGGATGATATGGGTTATAAATACTATTTTCAGTTCACCGTAACTCCTTATGATAAAATGATAGAGCCAAATTTGCGAGATAAGGCGCAAATTTGTAACAACTTTATTAATATATCAAAAAAAATTGGTAAAGAGAAAGTGCTGTGGCGCTATGCCCCAATAATATTAAATAATGAGCTCGACACTCGTTATCATAAAATTAAGTTTGCGCAAATGTGCGAGAGGTTTCAGGGTTATACCGATACCGTTACAATAAGTTTTGTTCAAAAATCCCCTAAGCTTAAAACTGATATTATCAGAGATATTAGCGATGTAGAAATGATTGACTTAGCTATGTTTATTGGCGAGACAGCTAAGTATTATGGAATGCAGGCTAAAGTTTGCTGCTCAAGCCTAGACTTAAGCCTATATGGGGTAGAGAAATCTAGTTGTATAAGTAAGGAGAGAATTGTAAAAGTTTGTGGATACGACATCGATATTAAGCACGACAAAAAACAGCGAGAGGGATGTGGTTGCGTGCAAAGCGTAGATATTGGCTCTTACAACTCGTGCATTAACGGCTGTGTTTACTGTTATGCAAACTACAACACTCCAACCACTAGACGAAACTATGATTTTCATGACCCAACAGGTGAGATGATGATAGGTGAAGTTCTAGACAAAGAGCAAATAAGAATAAAAGAAGCTGTTTTTCATAGAATAGAACGATTATAGGCTAAATAATTAAATTACCCGATATCAAATACTGCAGGTGAGAATATCGGGCTTGTATTGCTGTGCGAAAATGGTTTACAAGAAAATTAAAGGGTTGAGTATGAATTTTTAGTAATGTAGTTTAGAATTAATAATATATATAACTATAAAGCTTGAACTTTCTCATATATTTGGTATAATATTGTTATTAAGAATGAGAAAGGGTTGATTAATTGAAAAAGCTTTTGCATTTTATCATATGTGTAATATTGCTGACATTTGTTGCATGCTCTAACTCAGATGAAGTACCGCCTTCAAGTAGCGAACCAGAGGAGAGTGAAGTTAGTGCAACACCTGAGCTTGAGGACACGGAGAATGAGACAGAAATAGTAGTGCCTGTACAAGAAGAGAGCGAGGGGTTAATAGGTTTGCCTGCAATTGAGGCACCAGCCGCTTTTAGAAACATTTACATGGGCAATTATATTGATGAACAATATGTTATAGATTTAGACAATGCCGAAAATCTAACAGAGATGATAATTATTTGTGAAGACACAGCGTTTTCATGGCGAATAGCAATAGATAATATTTACTCAAAGCTAATAGAGATAATGGACGAAGTGCAGAGAAATGACCTTGAGGTAGCGCACAATGCCTGGAATAATGATGTTCCGATAATGATAAATGAGATAGAAGACGAAGTTAAAGAGCTAGGGTCGGTCGGTGGTTTTGAGGCGGCGCAGAAAATAATGTATATATATAGAAACAGGGCTATAGAGCTTGCGCTTATGTATTATGAGCTTGAGGGTGAGGTTATTTTACCACCTGATATAGGCGAGGCGGTAGGGTAAATCAGTTCCAGGTCATAATTCTAAATGCACAATGCGCAATTTGATGATTGTATGAAAGCTTTTATTGTTAGAGATATTGTTTATAGCTTTTTGATTGACATGTAAATAAGGTGCTGTGACGAAATTGTTATAATGCACAAAAAAGGTAGGGGACTGTCGCATTAAGACGTTCAGTGGTGAATATGAACAATGTTATGGTGTAGGGCAAGGGCTCTGCTCTTGCCGAAATGCAGATTTATATTATAACCACGGCAAGAGAAGAGCCCTTGCCGTGGTTATAATATAAATCTGCATTATCATTTGTGCATTATGTCTTTAATGCGACAGCCCCTTACTTACTATATACTCATATCCATTATTCTTAAAAGCCTGTTATATTTTGCAACT
>CAYJEZ010000159.1:0-4978 GCA_964369215.1 uncultured Eubacteriales bacterium | reverse complement strand
GTTTCAAACGGTGGTGGCCTTGGAATTATTTCTGCTATGAATGCAGATGCAGAGTATGTAAAAAACCAAATTATAGAGTGCAGAAGCTTAACCGACAAGCCTTTTGGCGTTAACATTATGCTTTTAAGCCCACATGTAGAAGAGGTAGCGGCTTTAGTGGCAGAAGAGAAAGTGCCTGTAGTTACAACAGGTGCAGGAAACCCAAGAAAATATATGGAGCTATGGCACAGCGCTGGCATTAAAGTTATTCCTGTAGTTGCAAGTGTTGCACTTGCTAAAATGATGCAAAAAGCTGGAGCCGAGGCTGTTATTGCAGAGGGTGGCGAAAGTGGCGGACACATTGGAGACTTAGGCACTATGCCGCTTGTACCTCAAATAGTAGACGCTGTAAGCATTCCTGTTATTGCAGCAGGTGGAATTGGAGACGGAAGAGGAGTTGCGGCATCGTTTATGCTAGGCGCACAAGGTGTTCAGCTTGGAACAAGATTTTTAGTGGCTACAGAGTGCGTGGTTCACGAGAATTACAAAAAGAAAGTTTTAAAAGCTAATGACATAGCAACAATGGCTACAGGCAGACGCCTAGGCCACCCTGTAAGGGCAATTAAAAACCAATTCTCTAAAGATTATTTAAAAGCCGAGTACAGCCAAATGAGCGACGAAGACTTAGAGGCTTTAGGCGGTGGTAGCCTATATAAATCTGCTATTTTAGGAGATGAAAAAGGTGGTTCTTTCTTAGCTGGCCAAATTAGTGGTATGGTTAATAAAGAGCAAAGCGCGGCAGAGATGATAGAGGAAATATTTACAGAGGCAGAGGCTGTTTTAAAGGAGGCTACAAAATGGGTAAAATAATTTTTGGTTTTGCAGGTCAAGGCTCTCAATTTGCTGGAATGGGCAAAGAGCTTTACGAGACAAGCAAGGCAGCTAAAGAGGTTTTTGAGGTAGCAGAGAGTATTCGCGAGGGTACAATTAAGCAATGCTTCGAGGCAGATTTAGCCGAGCTTAGCCTTACACAAAACACTCAACCTTGCCTTTTTTGTGTAGATTTAGCTGCTGCCATGGCTTTAGATGAAAAAGGAATTAAGGCAGACTATGCAGCCGGCTTCTCTTTAGGAGAGATTCCAGCTTTGGCGTACAGCGGTGTTTTAAGCGTGGAAGACGCATTTAAACTAGTGGTAAAAAGAGCAGAGCTTATGGCAGATGCGGCAGAGAAAAACCCAGGTGCAATGGCAGCGGTTTTAAAGCTTAGTTTTGAAGAAGTAGAGGCAATTTGTGAAAACTTCGAAAAAGTTTACCCAGTAAATTACAACTGCCCGGGTCAGCTTGTAGTAGCAGGCGACAAAGCCGAGCTAGAGCTATTTTGTAAAGAAGTAGCAGAGAAAAAAGGCAGAGCCAAAATGCTTAATGTAAGTGGAGCGTTCCACTCTCCTTTTATGAATGAGGCGGCAGAGGGCTTAAGAGATTACTTAAAAACTGTTAAAGTAAACGCACCTAAAATTCCTCTTTACTCTAACTTTACTTCTGTATCTTACACAGGCAGTGAAGACGAAATAAAAGAGAACATAGTAAAACAAGTAGTTAGCCCTGTAAAATGGCAACAAACAATTGAGGGTATTAGTGCCGACACATTTATAGAGGTAGGCGCTGGCAAAACACTTTGTGGACTGGTTAAAAAAATCAATGCAGATATGAAGCTTTTGAATGTAATAGATAAAGAGAGCTTAGAAAACTGTTTAAACGCAACTTGATTTTCAGTTTTTAAACTTATATAACAAAATTAAGTTTTAATATAATTAAAAACATTACTTAGTTTTCAACATTTTTGCGACAAAAGGTTGAAAACTTGCATATATGTAATTTTGAAAGGATAGTCGTAGGTATAACTTAAAATATTAAATTTTGAGCTATAGTTATGACAAGGTTATAAAAATGTTTAATGTAAACTCAAAAACAGCAGTAGTAACAGGTGCTAGCAAAGGCATAGGAAAAGCTATTGCAATAAAACTTGCAGAAAACGGCGCAAATGTTGCTATTTTAGCAAGAAGCGAAGACAAAGAGACGACAGCACAACTTAAAGCAATAAACGAGAACTGCAAATTTTACTCATGCGATGTTTCTGATTTATCTAAGGCAGAGGAAGTTATTAAAGAGATAACAAGCGACTTTGGTGGTGTTGATATTTTAGTAAACAACGCAGGCATTACAAAAGACAACCTTATTTTAAAAATGAGCGAGGCAGACTACGACGCAGTTTTAGACATTAACCTAAAAGGTGCTTTTAACATGATAAAAGCTTGCTACCGTGGCTTTATGAGAAAGAAAAGCGGTAAAATTATAAACATAAGCTCTGTTTCAGGCATTATGGGCAACGCTGGGCAAGCAAACTACTCTTCTTCTAAGGCTGGCCTTATAGGGCTTTCAAAGTCTGTTGCCAGAGAGCTTGCTGGAAAAGGTGTTTGCTGTAATGTAGTTGCACCAGGATTTATAGAGACAGATATGATAGAGGGGCTAGACCTTGATAACAACCCTTTAATGAACTCTATTCCACAAAAAAGGCTAGGCAAGCCAGAAGACGTAGCAAACGCAGTGCTATTTCTCTCAAGCCCAATGTCAGACTACATAACAGGCGAGGTTTTAAGAGTAGACGGTGGAATGGCGACTTAACAGGCATTGCCTGATTTATCGCGATAATAGGATTGTTTTTAGCGTAAACTATTGGTCGCGGTTGGTGGTTAAATTGTAATAATAGATAAAATATACTTTATAGTTAGAAAAGGATGGATAAAAATGAACAGGGTTGTTGTAACCGGAATGGGAGTAATATCTCCTATTGGAAATAACGTTGAAGAATTTTGGAATAGCCTTAAAAGTGGCACAAACGGAGTTGGAATTTTAGACAGATTTGACACTACAGAGTACAAAGTTAAAATAGCTGCTCAAGTTAAAGATTTCGACGCTCTACAATACATGGATAAATCTCAAGCTAGAAAAAGAGATTTATATTGCAAATACGGCATAGCCGCGGCTACTCAAGCGGTAGAAGACAGCAAAATTGAGGGAAATATTGACCCAGAGAGGCTAGGTGTATACTTTGGCTCTGGAATTGGTGGTTTAGAGACTTTCTCAAACGAGCTTGAGAAGCTTATTACAAAAGGACCAAAAAAAGTAAGCGCATTTTTTATTCCAATGCTAATATCTAATATTTGTGCTGGCGAAATTGCAATAAAATATGACGCACAAGGCTCTTGCTTGCCAATGGTTACTGCTTGTGCAACAAGTAACAACACATTAGGCGAGGCTTTTAGAGCAATTAAACACGGCTATTTAGACGCTATTATTACAGGTGGCGCAGAGGCTGCAATTGCCCCAGCAGGTGTTGCTGGTTTTGCAAACATGACAGCTCTTACAACAAACGAAGACCCAGAAACAGCTTGTTGCCCATTTAGCACTGCTAGAAGTGGCTTTGTTATGGGCGAGGGTGCAGGCGCACTTGTTTTAGAGAGCTACGAGCACGCTGTAGCTAGAGGAGCTACAATTTATGCAGAGGTAGTAGGCTACGGAGCTACTTGCGACGCGCACCACATTACTGCACCTCACCCAGAGGGCATTGGTGGAGCAAAAAGCATGAAAATGGCAATGGACGAGGCTGGAATTAAAGGTGACGAGGCTATTTATATTAATGCCCACGGAACTTCTACCCCTCTTAATGATAAAACAGAGACAAAGGTTATTAAGCTAGCCTTAGGCGAAGAGAACGCTAAAAAAGCAATTATTAGCTCTACAAAATCTATGACAGGCCATATGTTAGGCGCCGCGGGCGCAGCTGAGGCAATTGCCTCTGTAATGGCTTTAAAAGAGGGCATAGTTCCTCCAACAATTCATTTAAACCAACCAGACCCAGAATGCGACTTAGACTACTGCCCTAACACAGCAAAAGAGGTAGCTATAGAGTACGCATTATCAAACGGACTAGGCTTTGGTGGACACAACGCTTGTGTGGCGTTTAAAAAGTTTAATTAATAAAGGAGTATTACAAGATGAATATAAATGAAATTAAGGCTTTAGCTGAGATGATGAGCGAGCACGGGCTTACTTTAGTTGAGGTAGAAAGCGACGAGATTAACATTAAGCTTGAGAAAAACGTAGCACCAATATCAGTGCCAATGCCAATAGCTACACCAGTAGCTCCTACCCCAGTTGTTACCACTTCTGAGCCAACACCTACAGCTAGTACAGAAAGTGCAGTTGCACAGGGCACAGTTATTACTTCTCCTACAGTTGGCGTATATTACAGCTCGCCTTCTCCAGACAGCGCACCATATGTAAGCCTTGGCTCTACAGTAAAAAAAGGAGACGTGCTTTGCATTGTAGAGGCTATGAAGCTTATGAACGAAATTACAAGCGAGTGCGACGGCGAAATAGTAGAAATATTCTTAAATAACGCAGATGTTGTAGAGTTCTCTCAACCTCTGTTTAGAATTGTGTAAATAGCATATACTAATGATACCCCCCAACATTTAAACAATAAATTATACATTATATATTGCATATAATTGAAAGGGATTTCTTATGAATAAAGAAGAAATAAAAGGCTTAATACCACACAGAGACAACATGCTTTTAATAGACGAAGTTGAGCTTATAGACGGTGTTGCACACGGCAAATACCACGTAAAAGGAGACGAATTTTTCTTACAAGGGCATTTTCCAAACAACCCAGTTGTACCGGGTGTTATTTTATGCGAGATATTAGGTCAAAGCTCTTGCGTGCTTTTAGCAGGGCAAGCAGAGGGCGCAACACCTTACTTTACAGGGCTTAACAACGTTAAATTTAAGCAACCTGTAAAACCTGGCGACACACTAGAGACACAGTGCAGCATAACTCGCTCTAGAGGAGCATTTTATTTTGCACAAGGAAAAGGCTATGTAAACGGCAAACTAGCCATAAGCGCAGAGTTCTCGTTTGCTCTTGTTAAATAAG
>CAYJEZ010000158.1:0-4998 GCA_964369215.1 uncultured Eubacteriales bacterium | reverse complement strand
TCAAAATATAAAACTTCAAATACCAACGAGGTTGGTAATGCGAACCGCAGTTCGCCTTATTCAGCAGAAAGGATTGGCACATGGCTTTTATTGAAATAAAAAACTTGACTTTTAGTTACAATCCACACGAGCCCGACGCTAAAAAGGCTCTTAATGGAATTGATTTGAATATAGAAAAAGGCGATTTTGTCGCTCTTTTAGGGCATAACGGCTGTGGAAAATCTACGCTTGCAAAAATATTTAACGGAATGTATTTAGCCGAGTCTGGCACTGCTTTGATAGCAGGTTTAGATGCAGCTGACATGAATAATCATATTAATATTAGAAGAAAAGTAGGGCTTGTTCAACAAAACCCTGACAATCAGCTAGTTGCAGGAGTAGTAGAAGAGGACGTAGCCTTTGGCCCTGAGAATTTAGGTGTAGAGCCAAGTGAGATTAGAAAAAGGGTGGACGAAGCGTTAAAAACAGTCAATATGTATGAGTATAGAGAGCACGCCCCTTTTAAATTATCTGGTGGCCAAAAGCAAAGGGTTGCAATAGCAGGAGTTTTAGCTATGCAAACCGAGTGTATAGTTTTAGACGAGCCCACCGCAATGCTTGACCCACAAGGCAGAGCAGAGGTAATGGAGACCATAAAAAAGCTTAACAAAGAAAACGGAATAACCGTAATTTATATTACACATTATATGGACGAGGCGACACAAGCCGACAGAGTAGTAGTAATGGACAGCGGTAAAATAGTTACAGACGGAACTCCTAGAGAAGTTTTTACCCAAGTAGAACTACTTAAAAAGCACAGGCTAAGCGTGCCACAGGCAACAGAGCTTGCAACAAGGCTTAAAGAGGCAGGAATAGATATAAAAGGCTACCCTATGAACACACACGAGTGCATAGAACTTATTGAAAACTATTTAAAAGAAAAACAGTAATACAATATTATAGTGAATAAACAAGAACAATTGAGATAAATTTATGAAATGGAGATATTACATTGGCAATTTTGGAGACTAAAGACCTAAGCTTCACTTACGGTGCAGGAACTCCGTTTGAAAAAACAGCGGTGGACAATTTGTCGATAAAAATAAATAAAGGCGAAATTCTTGGCCTTATAGGGCACACAGGCAGTGGAAAGTCTACATTAATACAAATGCTTAACGGCTTAATCAAGCCGAGCTCTGGGCAAGTGCTTTTTGATGGAAAAGATATTTGGGCAGAGCCTAAAAAAATTAGAGCTTTAAGGTTTAAGGTAGGAATGGTATTTCAGTACCCTGAGTATCAGCTTTTTGAAGAGACTGTTATAAAAGACATAGCCTTTGGCCCTAAAAATATGGGCTTAAACGAGAAAGATGCCCTTAAAAAAGCTGCCGACGCAGCAGAGTTTGTCGGCTTACCATACAATTTGCTTGAGAAGTCACCTTTTGATTTATCTGGTGGAGAAAAAAGGCGCGTAGCAATAGCAGGGGTAATATCTATGGACCCCGACGTGCTTATTTTAGACGAGCCTACAGCAGGACTTGACCCCAAAGGGCAAGATTTGCTTTTAACACAGATTATGAACTACCACAAAACAAGGCAAAACACTATTATTTTTGTATCACACAGCATGGAAGACATTGGCAGAATAGCTGATAGAGTATTGGTTATGAACAAGGCAAAACAGGCAATGCTAGATGAAACTAGGGCTGTTTTTGCAAGGGGTCCCGAGCTTCGCTCTATGGGGCTAAAAGTTCCACAGATAACTCATATAATGGGCAAACTACATGATATGGGTCTTGATGTAGACAAGGGTACAATAAGGGTAAAAGATGCCCTAGAGCAACTAGTGCAATTACTATAACACTTATATTAAACATTATATTTCTTTTTTCCTCCCCGCCTTCGGCGGGGAGGAAAAAAGAAAAGAGAAAAAGTTTCTTTATTTTAAGAAAACTAATAATTTTATCATTTTAACTTAACAATGTCTATTTACTCAAAAGGAGGATTTTCAGGTGCTATCAGACGTTACCATTGGTCAATATTTTCCCTCAAAAAGTATAATCCACAGCATAGACCCAAGGCTTAAAATACTTTTAACCATTTACTTTATCGTTTTGGTATTCAGCTCGTTTAATTTTGTAAACATAGGAATTTTAGCAGTTTCTTCAATTATATTTATGACACTGTCAAAAGTTCCATTAAAAATATATTTTAAATCTTTAAAACCAATATGGTTTGTAGTTATTTTTACATCTTTACTAAACTTATTTTACGGCACAGGCGAGCCTTTAGTGGAGTTTTGGGTGTTTAAAATAACCGCAAACGGCATACTAAACAGTATTCTTATTGCATCAAGAATTGTTCTTTTAATTATTATTAGCTCGGTTTTAACCTTTTGCACCTCCCCTACTCAACTTACAGATGCAACCGAAAGGCTTTTAAAGCCTCTTTCTTATATTAAAGTGCCTGTACATGAGTTTGCTATGATGATGACCATTGCGCTAAGGTTTGTACCTACCTTGTTAGAGGAGACAGATAAAATTATGTCTGCACAAAAAGCAAGAGGTGCAGATATGGAAAGCGGTGGTCTTATGCAAAGAATAAAAGCTTTAATTCCTATTCTTATTCCGCTGTTTATCTCTGCGTTTAGGCGTGCATTTGATTTGGCTACAGCTATGGAGAGCCGTTGTTACACAGGTGGCGAGGGTAGAACAAAGATGAAAATACTAAAATTTTCTAAGGTAGATGTTATAACAATAATAATATCTCTTTGCATTTTGAGTGCAATTATTCCTATTAATATGATATTACCGCCTATTATTAGATAGCATATTTTAAAACATAATTTTTTTAATACTATAACAGGAGAGCTTGATTTGGAAAAAAACTTATTTTTAAAAATAGCCTTTGACGGCTCGCATTTTCATGGTTGGCAAATTCAGCAAAACGCATTTACTGCTCAAGAGGCATTTCAAACTGCTCTGTTTAAAATTATAGGCGAAGAGGTAGATATTAAAGCCTGTAGCAGAACCGACACAGGAGTTCATGCACGGGAGTTTTGCATAAGCTTTAAAACTACTAGTCCAATAGCCCCTTATAAATTAACAGGAGCGCTAAATCATTTTTTGCCTAACAGTATAGCCGCACTTAGTTGTGTAGAAGTTCCAGACGATTTTCATGCAAGGTACTCATGCAAAGGCAAAGAGTATGTATATGAGATATGGAATAATAAAGTAAGAAACCCTTTTTTAACAGATAAAATTCATCATTTTTGGTACGATATAGATGAAGATATTTTAAACCATGCCGCTAAGCACTACATAGGCACACATAACTTTAAATCTTTTTGCACTGTAGACGCTAGAAGAGAGGGCGACCTAACAAGAACAGTGTTTAACTCAGCAGTAAAAAGAGAGGGTGACAAGGTCATTTTTTCAGTTAGCGCAGACGGTTTTTTATATAACATGGTAAGAATTATGGTTGGTACTCTTTTAAAAGTACAAGAAGGAAAAATTGATAAAGACGCAATACCACATATAATTAAATGTGAAGACAGAGCAAAGGCAGGACCAACTGCACCACCACAAGGACTTTATTTAAACAAGGTGTTTTATTAGCTATTGTGGGTTTTGTGAGCAGTGATTTACTATTATTTTGTAGTGGTTTAACTATAGTTAAAGAATTAAAGGTAAACTTAGTTTTATCTTTTTTTATTCACAGTATATATTTTATTCAAAGGCAGGTATATTTTGAAAAAAGAGATTATTATAAGAGAAGGGCAAGAACCAATAATAGTTGAGGTAAATGAAAAGAAAGAAAGCCCGGCTAAGCGCTTACGCAAACAATCTAATATTACTTTAAAAATACTTTTAGCCTTACTTGGTGCTGTAATTTTAACCGCTTATTACGCTTCATCTATTGGCTATACTTTTTCAGACCTTGGCTTTTGGTTTTCAACAAAGCTTACAGGAAAAGGTGTTGGAGAGGGCTACCCTCAAGCAATTGTAGGCAATGTTATCGAGCAAAAAAATGTCGATGTATACATAGGAGATTTATTAACGCTAACAGATACTTCGCTTAGCGTGCATGACAAAACAGGCAGTACCGAAACTTTGCTGAAACATAATTATACAAATCCCGTATTTAAGCAATCTAAAGATAACTTTTTACTATATGGTATAAATGAAACAGGTTATACATTGGCTGACTTTTACGGTAATTATGTTAGAAAAGAGAGCGAATACGATATTATAGCAGGAGATATAAGCCATACAGGTAGATATGCTCTAGCTACAAGTTCACAAGACTTTTCCTCTGAATTTAATGTATACTTAAGCGACGGAAGCCTTAAGTTCAGCTATAAATTTGCAGATACATATATTAGCGCAGTAGCATTTAATCCAGACTCTAGTGGAGGAGCGGTTTCGGTTTTATACAGTGATGACGGTATTTTAAGCAGCGAAATTTATATTTTTGACTTTAACATACCTGACCCTTTGAAGATTTACACTAGTACTGACAATATGGTAACAAACATCAGCTATAATTCTGACACCGACATAGTAGCAATAGGAGACAATAAAGCCTTAATAGTTACAGGTTCAAGCTATAGCGAGTATGATTATGCTGGTAAAAGCTTATCTGCAGTCAGCGTGGCTAATAATTTAACAGTTTTATCATTGTCAAAAAGTGTAAGTGCAGGAGAGTGTACAATAGCTTTGTTTGGTGTAGACGGATATCACACAAGTATGGTATCTGATACATATGTAGATTATGTGTCTGCCTATGGTGCTACATTTTCAATATTGTCAGATGCCAAGGTAAGTTCTTTCGATTTAAATACTAATTTACTAGGAACAATAGATGCCTCATTCGATACCTCTATGATTTTACTCGCAAATGAGTCTGATGTATATATGGTAGGTACAAGCCAAATTCTTTTTGATACTCTTGAGCCTATACCTATAACTGATTCACAGTAAATAAATCAAGCATCGGTTTGATTATATTTACATAAAACAA
>CAYJEZ010000157.1:0-5005 GCA_964369215.1 uncultured Eubacteriales bacterium | reverse complement strand
TTTGTATATAAATGCTTGATTTAGACTCGAACAGTTTACCACTTAGGAGGCGAATACTCTATCCACTGAGCTAAAAGGCTAATAACTATAGTTATCAGACTATCAAAGATTTGGAAAGTCACCAACTTAAAAATCTTAATTTTCTACAATTCCTAATAGAAGTTCTTTTGCATACGGAAGTGCCTTAATCCAGTCGCAAAAAACGTGCCATTCATCAAGTTTATGGTTTTTTCTTGAGCGATAAATGTTTATAAGTGTCTCGTAGTTAAACGAGCAAGTGCGAAGTTGATTATAGCTTGATGGCAATACTTGTATCATGCTATACCATAGGGTTTTATCTTTTTCTTTCATGTATTCAAGCCTTAATTCTTCAAGAAAATCTACAGTAGCACTAAAGTGTGCAATAGATTTTTCATTCATTTTATCGGTGCTAAAATCGTCCATGCAAAAAGGTTTGCTATGTATTTTATGCATTGTACTTGTTGAGTTTGCAACTGTCGCTATTTTGTAAGTATCATACTCTTTCCACCAATAAAGTGGAGCTTCAATATCCACACACACAAATATTTGTCGGATAAATTTTCTATGGTCACTTCCTGCTTTGCATAGCCTAATAGCAAGATTCAAGTCATTTTCTCCAAACACAAAATCTCCATCTTTGTTAGTATAACTGTCTGACCTTTCCCAACTATTCATAGGGTTTCTAGCCCCACGCATGGCATTTTCAAAGTTCATTACAGATGTTTTTGTAAAAGAAATCACTTTTGTCACCCCATAAATAAAATATGCTATAAGTTTATACTATAATTAGGTTTTTGTCAAGTTATGATATTTTTTTGTCCACAGCAAAAGTGTAGCAGTGTCAATGATAGGTGCCACTGTTACATACACTAAGCTATTCGGATTTTATATATTCTTGACAACATACAACTTATAATTTATAATTATTTTATTATTAGAGATTGGGGTAAAAATTATGGACAATAGAGAAATTTTGCATATTGACATGAATAATTTTTATGCCTCTGTAGAGTGTCTTTATAGACCTGAACTTAAAGAAGTTCCTATGGCTGTTGCTGGTGACCCAAAAAAAAGACACGGTATAATTCTTGCAAAAAATCAACTAGCAAAAGAAAAAGGAGTAAAAACAGCAGAGGTAATTTGGCAAGCAAAAAACAAATGCCCTAACCTTGTTCTTGTCCCCCCCTGTTATGACAGATACCATAAATTTTCTAGGCTTGCTTATGAAATTTACTGCGAATACACAGACCAAGTAGAAAGTTACGGCCTTGACGAATGCTATTTAGATGTAAGCGGTAGTTCAAGGCTTTTTGGTAGTGGAGAACAAATTGCTAACACAATAAAAGAGCGAATAAAAAATGAACTAGGATTAACAGTGTCTATAGGTGTTAGCTTTAATAAAGTGTTTGCTAAGCTGGGTAGTGACTATAAAAAGCCCGATGCCATTACTTGTATAACTAAAAACAATTTTAAAGATTTACTATGGAAATTACCTGTTAGAGAATTGCTTTTTGTGGGCAAGTCAACTGCTAATTCATTAGAGAAATTAGGAATTAAGACAATTGGTGGCTTAGCTCTATGTAATAATAAGATTTTAATTAAAAACTTCGGAAAATCCGGTACTACCTTGTGGAACTATGCAAACGGAATCGACCCGAGCCCAGTTTCAAATGTCTTGCAGCACGAAGAGATAAAAAGCATCGGAAACTCTACTACGCTTGAGTGTGACACCAAAGATGAAAAAGAGATATTTAAGATTTTTTTAATGCTCTCTGAACAAGTTGCTGCAAGGCTTAGAAAGCGAGGACTTTGGGCAAGTGGAATTCAAATTAGCGTAAAAAAATACAACATGCAAACTTATCAAAAAGGAATAACCTTAGATTACGCTGTTGCAGATTCTAACTCCATTTACAATGAAGCAGTTAAGCTTTTTAAAAATATGGGCGATAACTCTAGTGTAAGAAGCCTGGGTATTAGAACCGACAAATTTGTCAATAACCCTGTTTTTCAATGCAACTTATTCGATAGTTCAAACGATAATGAAAAGGCTATGAAACTAGAGTCTGCTAAAGATTTGGTTAGACAAAAATACGGTGTAAACAGTATAAAAAGGGCAATTTTCTATTAGGTAACAACTAATTTGTTAACTTGATACTTTTAACATTTTACACTACAATTATTCACAACATACAAATTTAGAAAGGGTTATATAATGATATATTTTAACTGCGATTATACCAAAGGAGCACACCCAAATATAATTAAAATACTAAGCGACACTAATTTAGAGCAAACTGTAGGCTATGGCGAAGATAATTACTGCAAAAAAGCAAAAAAACTTATTAAAAAAGCCTGTAAAACTGATGATATTGACATTCATTTCTTAGTAGGTGGCACACAAACTAACTTGAGCTTTATTTCAGCATCACTTAGACCACATGAAGGTGTAATATCTGCTAAAACAGGTCATATTAATGTTCATGAGTCAGGTGCTATAGAGGCAACAGGGCATAAAGTATTAGTAATTGAAAGCTCTAATGACGGAAAACTTTGTGCTTCTTCGTTAGCTGATTATATGCAAGAGGTTACTGCCGACAACAACAAAGAGCACGCTGTAAAACCAAAAATGGTGTATATATCAAACTCAACTGAAAACGGCTGTGTATACACAAAAAAAGAATTAGAAATCATTAGCTCTATATGTAAAAAATATAACTTGTACTTATATTTAGACGGTGCTAGGCTAGGCTATGCTTTAATGAGTCCTAACAGCGATTTAACCCTTAACGATTTAACAAAGCTTTGTGATGCGTTTTACATAGGTGGAACTAAAGTAGGTGCACTGTTTGGCGAGGCTTTAATAATTGCAAATAAAAGTTTAGCAGAAGATTTCAGATATATAACAAAGCAAAAAGGTGGCCTATTAGCTAAAGGAAGACTTTTAGGATTACAGTTTTTGTGCCTTTTTACTGATGATTTATATTTTGATATAAGTAAAAATGCCATAGATACTGCTTTTTATATAGCTTGCGAATTAAAGGCAATGGGGATTAAGTTTTTAGCTGAGCCACAAAGCAATCAAATTTTCCCTATTTTTACAAATAAACAAGCACAAAAACTTAATGAGCTTTATGTAACCGAAACTTGGGAAAATATTGATGATAATAAAAAAGCCATTAGATTATGCACAGATTGGGCTACTACTAACGAGCAATCTTGCGAACTTATTAAGTATATAAAAGAGAATGTTATTACAATTCAGTAAAGTTATTTATTAAAGTATTGACATTTATTAAAGTTGATAATATAATTAATACAATAAAAAAACGGCAGTGATAAAAACTAAGCCTAAAAGTTCTCTTTAGAGAGTCGGTGGTTGGTGCAAACCGATGAGAGCTTTGGGTGTTCCACTTTTTGAGCCGATAGTCTGCAGTACTTTACAACTGCGTTCGAGTGGGTACTTAATATTTAGGTATCAATTTGGGTGGCAACACGGAGAACTCCGTCCCATTTGGGATAGGGTTTTTTTGCTTTTTTTAGGTATTTTTCACTCGCTATAAATAACAAATTTTTGAAAGGCAGGTGCGTTCTGCACATAGGAGTGCAGACAAATTATGTTAGATATTAGATTTTTAAGAGAGAATCCAGAGCTTGTTAAAGAGAATATAAAAAAGAAGTTTCAAGATAAAAAACTTGAGCTTGTTGATGAAGTTATAGCTATCGATAAAGAGAAAAGAGATGTTCAACAAAAAGCAGACGAGCTAAGAGCTTCAAGAAACAAATTGTCTAAAGAGATTGGCGCTTTAATGGCAAAAAAACAAAAAGAAGAGGCAGACAAAGTTAAAGCACAAGTAACAGCAAATTCAGAAGAGCTTGCAAGACTAGAGGTTTTAGAGAAAGAGCTTGAAGACAAGGTTACAAGCATTATGCTTGTTATCCCTAATATTATAGATAAAACTGTTCCTATTGGAAAAGACGACAGTGAGAATGTTGAACTCGAGAAATTTGGCGAGCCTAAAGTTCCTAGCTTTGAGGTTCCTTATCATACAGATATTATGGATAAATTAAACGGCATTGACTTAGACAGCGCTAGAAAAGTGGCTGGCAACGGCTTTTACTATCTTTTAGGCGACATTGCAAGGCTTCATTCTGCTGTTATCTCTTACGCTAGAGACTTTATGATAGACCGTGGATTTACCTACTGCATACCACCTTACATGATTAGAAGTGAGGTTGTTCAAGGTGTTATGTCTTTTGCAGAGATGGAATCTATGATGTATAAAATTGAGGGTGAGGACCTATATTTAATAGGAACAAGCGAGCACTCAATGATAGGTAAATTTATTGATACAATTATTAAAGAGGACACACTTCCTGTTACTTTAACAAGCTATTCTCCTTGTTTTAGAAAAGAGAAAGGCGCACACGGAATAGAGGAAAGAGGCGTTTATCGTATACATCAATTTGAAAAACAAGAGATGATAGTTGTGTGTAAACCAGAGGACAGCATGGCTTGGTACGAGAAAATGTGGCAAAATACAGTCGAGCTTTTTAAAGCACTTGATATTCCTGTTAGAACTTTAGAGTGTTGTTCAGGAGACTTAGCAGACCTAAAGGTAAAGTCTGTTGATATAGAGGCGTGGTCTCCGAGACAGCAAAAGTATTTTGAGGTAGGAAGCTGCTCAAACTTAGGAGATGCACAAGCTAGAAGACTAAAAATTAGAGTTAACGGCGAGGGTGGAAAATACTTTGCTCACACTCTTAATAACACTGTTGTTGCACCACCTAGAATGTTAATTGCATTTTTAGAGAATAACTTAAACGAAGACGGCACAATAAATATTCCTGTAGCTTTAAGGCCTTATATGGGTGACAAAGAGAGTATTGGGTAGTGTTTAATTTATAATTCACAATGCTAAATGCACAATTTTTTGGTGTTTCTTTTTTGAATTGGTAAAGTCCTTTTCATACAGGTTATTTATAT
>CAYJEZ010000156.1:2930-5089 GCA_964369215.1 uncultured Eubacteriales bacterium | reverse complement strand
TGCCCTCAACAATTCCTATAAACAGTATTTTCAGCACTTCTATAAAATCCATTAAACTACCCCATTCATTTATTAAGTGTTCTCACTCTTTTTTATTAAAGCTTTAACAAACCTATCTGTTTTAATACCTCTCGAGCCTTTACAAAGTATTACATCGTTTTTATTTGCCTCACTCAGTAAAAAGTTCTCTGCCTCTTCATAGTCTGTAAAGCTGTAAGAGTTATCTGTGCCAAAGCCTTTTTTTACATATTTAGCATCTTCACCAAAAGCAATTAAAGTGTTTATACCTAAACTTTTAGCGTAAGCTCCCACTTTTTCGTGCTCACTCGCCGAGAACTCACCAAGCTCTAGCATATCGCCAAGCACTGCAATTTTATTTTCTCCGCTCATGCTGGCAAGTATCTCAATAGCACCCCTCATAGAGTCTGGCCCTGCGTTGTAGCTGTCGTCTATAATTGTGTAAAGAGGCGTTTTTAGTATTTGTTGCCTCATTTGAGGTGGTGTGTACTCTTTAACTGCACTTGCTACTTTTTTCATGTCTAAATTTAAGTAGTCTGCAACTGCTAATAAAGCCAAAGCATTTCTTACATTGTGCATTCCAAGGGCTGGCATTAAAACACTTACTTTTCCCTGTTTTGTTTCACAGCTAAACTCTACGCTGTCTTCGCCCTCAATTATATCATACGCCTTGTAATCGCTATTATCAGACAAACCATAGCTTATTACTTTATAATTCACACTGCCTTTTAAATTACAAAGCAAGTCATCGTCTTCATTTACAATAAGCACAGATTTCTCATTAAAGTAATCTGTAATATGAAGCTTTTGCTCCATTATTTTCTCTCTCGAGCCATGGTACTCTATGTGCGACACCCCAACATTTGTAAAAACAACTATATCAGGCCTTGCACAATATGCAATTTTCTCCATTTCACCCGGTATGCTCATGCCCATTTCTATAACAGCTGCCCTGTGGCTCTCGTCTACCCTTGTAAGAGTTATTGGCAAGCCTACTTGGCTGTTAGCATTACCTAGGGTTTTAAGCACGTTAAGCTCTGTTTCAAGCCCTAGGCTAATAATCTCTTTAGCCGTAGTTTTTCCAACGCTTCCAGTAACTGCAATATATGGAATGTCAAATTTTTGCCTGTAACGAAGAGCTACCTCTTGCAAAGCTTTTATAGGATTTTCTACTATTACATAATTTCCTGTACCTTGAGGAGTTTTCTCGCAAAGTGCCGAGCTCTCTTTCTCAAAAACCATGGGCACATAGTCGTGCCCATCTACTTTTTCGCCTATAATGGCTATAAACATTTTATTTTTTTCTGCTTGTCGGCTGTCGGTAAAAAAGCCTGTTACCTGTGTGCTGTCATCTCCAAACACTTCGCCGCCACAAATATCGGCAATCTCTCTTAATGTGTAATTCAAGCTAATTACCTCTCCCTCTTAATTTTAAAGGCTTTCTAAAATCTCTTTAATAATTACTCTCTCATCAAAAGGATATTTAACCCCTTTAATGTCTTGATAATCTTCGTGGCCTTTGCCAGCTAGCACTATTAAGTCTCCTTCTTTTGCATTTACTATGCAGTGTTTAATAGCCTCTTTTCTATCTGGAATTACTATATACTCGCCTTTTGTTTTGCTCATTCCAACTTTAATATCTTCTATAATATCTTCTACTTCTTCAAATCGGCTGTTGTCTGCTGTAATTACAGATAAATCTGCTAAATTTCCACTTACCTCGCCCATCTCAAAGCGTCTGTCACGTGGCCTGTTTCCTCCAGCACCAAAAACACAAATAAGCCTATTTGGATTATATTCTCTTAATGTGTTTAAAACATTCTCCATGCTAAGCGCATTGTGTGCGTAGTCTAAAAGCAGTGTAAAGTTACCTGGCATTTTAACAGGCTCTACCCTACCCTTAACTTTTACATTTTTTAAACCTTCTTTAATATACTCGTCTTTAATATCTAAAATTTTTGCCGCCCCAATTGCCGACAAAGCATTATATGCGTTAAATTTACCGGGTACACCCACAAGCACCTCAAAATTTTTTTCTCCTGCAACTTGCATTTTAGAGCCAATAAAATTATTCTCGGAGTAAAGCTCACTCTGTACTGCATAAATATCTGCACTGTTATTAAACCCAAAGCTTAGCTTGT
>CAYJEZ010000156.1:0-2830 GCA_964369215.1 uncultured Eubacteriales bacterium | reverse complement strand
TCACTCTGTACTGCATAAATATCTGCACTGTTATTAAACCCAAAGCTTAGCTTGTTGCACACACCCTTACTTGCAAGCTCGTTTACTACATTGTCGTCTAAGTTATAAACAGCAGTTTTACACATAAAGAAAATCATAGCCTTAGAGTCTTTATACTCTTGCATATCTTTATGCTCTACTCCACCAATATGGTCTTTAGAGAAATTTGTAAACACTGCGCAGTCAAAGTCAAAACCGTAAACTCTGTAGTCTTTAAGGCCTATAGAGCTTGCCTCCATAACCATGGTGCTACAGCCCTCTTTTACCATTTGTGCCATGTATTTAAACACTAAATAACTTTGAGGAGTTGTATTATCTATAGTATACATGTCCTCGCCTATTAAAACGCCTAAAGTGCCTATCATTCCCACTTTTTGCCCAGCACTCTCTAAAATGCTTTTAATCATGCATGCCGTGGTAGTTTTGCCTTTTGTTCCTGTAATTCCAACTGTTTTTATTTTCTCGTAAGGTCTCTCAAAAAACTCGGCAGAAAGTAGCGCCAATGCTTTTTTTGTGTTCTCTACCTTAATCACAGGTACATCTATTTCTACATCGTCTTCAGCAACAATAAGCTTTGCTCCCTTTGCTAGGCTTGCGTATTTATGTCCGTCAACAGCCGCACCTTTAAGGCAAACAAACACACAATTCTCTTTACTCTCTCTCGAGTCATAAACTATGTCGCTTACCTCAAAATCTGCCTCTTTATAATCTATATTTAAAACTTTTAAAAGCTTCGATACCTTCATAAGCCAGTACCTTTCTTTCTATTATTTTCTTACAAAAGCACTCTTTGGCATTTTGCAAACTGGGCACGTCCACATTTTCTCTAGCTCCTCAAAGCTAAAGTTAGGGTCATTGTAAGTATAGCCACAAACAGAGCATACAAATCCTTCTCCACTGCTTTTATCAAAAGTAAGGCTTGGAGAAACATAGGCTGGGCACTCTGGAGGAATAGTTCCTTTTAACTCGTCTATATAGTAGTCATAGCTCATTGGTTTGCCTGTTGCTACGTCGCTTCCTGCTTGAATTTCTCCAACAAAAATGTATTGATTTCCAACCTCAACTGTTTTAATATTTTTACATAAAAACCAACAGCAAGTGTTCTCTTTAACTACAGGAAGACCCTCCATTAATATTTTATGTCTTACATTTTTAAGCTTATCCACTTTTTTGCCAGAAACTAAACCTAAAACCCCAATTATTGCAGGTGGAGTTTGCTGTGATAACACAGAAACAGTAAACATACCACTTTTTTTAATGCAAGAGGCAGTGTAGCTTGACTTATTAACACTAATAGCAAGCATAGCCTCTTGGCTAGAGGCTATTTGTGTTACACAGCTGATAATACTAGCCGAAGCTTTATCTGCATCTTTAACGCCTATTGCATACATTCCATATTTTATATTTCTTAAAACAGCAGGGTTCATAATCTTAACCTTCCTTTCAAAACGTTTAAACCATTCAAACGTCGTTTTATACTCTTATTATTATAGTAAAGCTATTAAAAAACAAGTCCTTTAACTATTTTTATTCTTAATCTCGTCTCTATATGCCTGAAACCCTTGCTCATTTTTATTTTTTTCGGCTTCATAATATTTACTTCCAAGCAAATTATCTGGCAAATATTGTTGTTTTACCCAGTTATTTTCGTAATCAAAGGGGTATTTATAAAACTGCCCTTTGTTTTTAACGTCGTCTCCGTCAAAATGCTTGTTTTGTAAATTTCTTGGAACTCCGCCTGATTTCCCACTTTTCACATCTGCCATTGCTTTGCTAAAAGCAACATATGCGCTGTTCGACTTCGGCGCTTGAGCAACAAGCACAACTGCGTCTGCAAGAGGAATAGCAGCCTCTGGAAAGCCTGTCATTAAGGCAGAGTCTATACACGCCTTAACTATAGGAATTATTTGAGGGTAGGCAAGCCCTACGTCCTCGCAAGCACAAATAATTAGCCTTCTGCAAATAATAGCCATGTCGCCAGCCTCTACAAGCCTTGCAAGGTAATGAAGAGCGGCGTCTGGGTCAGAGCCTCTCATAGACTTTTGAAAAGCAGATATAATATCGTAATGCTCGTCGCCGTTTTTATCGTACCTTATAGCACTTTTTTGACTTAATTGCCTAACAGTATCCATGTCAACCACTATTTCATCTTCTGCTTTATCAGAAGATATTACAGAAAGCTCTACGCTGTTCATAGCTTTTCGTACGTCTCCACCACAGGCTGTAGACATATAAGTTATAACCTCGTCGCTATAACTAATTTTAATTTTCTTCTCTTCTTCTAAAAGCTTAAAGGCTCTTTCAATAGCCTGTTTTATCTCTACTGCTTCTACCGTTTTAAACTCAAACACTGTACAACGGCTAAGCACAGCTCCGTAAATATAAAAGTACGGATTCTCAGTAGTAGATGCTATTAAGGTAATTCTTCCGTTCTCAATAAACTCAAGCAAGGTTTGCTGTTGCTTTTTTGTAAAATACTGAATTTCATCTAAATAAAGTAAAACGCCGTTCATGCCTAGCATTCCCTCGGTCTCTTTAATAATATCTTTAATATCAGCCGTTGAAGAGTTAGTACCGTTTAGCTTTACTAGGTACATATTAGTTTTTTTAGCAATAATGCTTGCAACAGTAGTTTTACCCACGCCAGAAGGCCCGTAAAATATTAAATTAGGAATATGACCACTGTCAATAATTTTTCTTAAGGCTTTGTCTTTACCAAGCACATGCTTTTGCCCTACAACATCATCAATTGTTTTAGGACGAACTTTATCGGCAAGTGGTGTGTTCATAT
>CAYJEZ010000155.1:0-5110 GCA_964369215.1 uncultured Eubacteriales bacterium | reverse complement strand
ATGTTGAATACTTGATGAACTCTATGGAGAGATATATGTTATTTTATAATTAATTTGTTATTTTTGTTTTGCTATATTCTTAATATTTTAAAGACAAAGCAACTATAACAATTAATAATATGACTAAATTTATTTTAGTCAAAAAAGATGTTAGAAAATATTCTAGCAGTTTTATTTGAAAGGAGATACTATCATGCACAAAAAGAAAAAACAAATACTAATTCTTATGTTGGCAGCAATGACATTCATGAGCGCTTGTTCAGCGGCACCTTCGGAGTCTGATACAGGTGATGGCGGTGAAGGCGGAGGTTCAACAACTGCGGGTGATGACGGTTCGGGAGAACTTGATTTGACTATACCGGGTGAGTATACATTACCTTTAGTAGATGAGCCTACAACTATAACATGGGCTACTGTTGAAAACTGGTATCCAAACGCAAGCTATAATGATAATTTGCCAATTCATCAAATTATTGCAGAAACCACAAATATTACAATTGAATGGGAAGTTCTTCCAGATGCGCAATATACAACAAGTATGCAAACAAGGCTTGCCGCTGGTAATGATTTGCCAGACATTTTACGTGTGCCTGGTGGTAACCCTGTAGGGTACGGACAGCAAAAGCTATTAATACCATTAAATGACTTAATTAGCGAACATGGCTATGGTGTTAAACAAGTGTTTGAGCAATATCCACTTGCCGCTAGTTATATGAAAGGCGGAGACGGAAACTATTATGGTCTTGCACCTATAATTATTGAGAGTTCAATGTGGATGCCAAGATACTTAGTTATGAGAGAAGATTGGCTAAATGACTTAGGTTTAGACACACCCGAAACTACAGAAGACTGGGTAGAAGTGTTAACTGCATTTAGAGACAACGATATGAACGGAAATGGCGACCCATCAGACGAGATACCATATGCAAGCGACCCACTTGCTTTTGGTGGAGCATTCGGTCTTCATCTGATGTACAGTAGTGACGATTTCTTTGCTACAGAAGAGGGAGAGGTTTATTACCAACCTATCGACCCAAGAATGAAAGAGTTGCTAACTTTCTTAAATGAGCTTTATGAAGAAGGGCTTTTAAACCCTGATTACGGTAACCCTGACAGCGAGAGTGAAAGTTCTCTTATTACACAAGGCATAGTGGGTGCAAGTTATCAACATGCTGACCTTGCAATGTCTTATGGTACAATGCTTAGAGACTCTATAGACGATGATGCGTGGTTAGTAGCTGTAGCACCTCCGGAAGGCCCTAACGGTGACCAGAGTATAGAGGGCTATGGTACCGTGGATATGGGTTATCAAAGTATTTCAAAAGACTGTGAAAACCCTGAAGCGGCGTTTAAATTAATGGACTGGTTTTGGACAGAAGAGGGTAAAAAATATATGGCATACGGTATAGAAGATGTAAGCTATGAGTATGACGAAAACAATGAAATAGTATACACAGAAGAAGCTTTAACTTTTACCGATGGAGTATCCGCATTCTTGCGTACTTTAGGTGCATGGCCAACTACTCCTTGGGTACAACAAGAGCGCTCGTACATATTACAGCTTGAAAATGACCCTAAATGGGGTGTAGCTGCTGCTGAAGAAACACTCCACCCTTACTATGTAGAGCCTTTCCCAATGTTATTGTCTACTGATGACGAACAACAACAAATGGCAGTTCCTCTTGAAGACATAAGAACACATGTTAATGAAAATATAACAAAGTTTATTTTAGGAACTAGACCACTTGAGGAATTTGATATATTTGTATCTGAAGTAGAGGGAATAGGATTACAAGAAATACTTAATATTAAGCAAGCACAATGGGATGCAGCAATGAGCTGATAATTTACTATAATATTAGTTTTCCTTTATCTTGAGTTTTATAGTAAATTAAGTTGAAAACACTACCAACTCCCAAATGAAAAACCGCATATATTTAAACTTTTTCATTTGTTTTGGTGTTTTTTCTAACTTAATTAACAATAATACAAAGGATAAAGGAAAACATTTTACATTAACAAACTAACTCGCAAACGAAAGGATGGTATTATATATGGAGAAAATAAATACTGACTTATATGCTCCAAAAAGAAACATAATAAAAAAGCTATTAAGAGATAAATACTTATATATGTTGGTTCTACCGGGGTTTATATTGTATTTGCTTTTTTGCTATTTCCCTATGTATGGGTTGTTAATGGCTTTTCAAGATTACAACCCTGTAGACGGAGTTTTTGGCAGTGAGTTTGTGGGTTTAAAACATTTAGAAGCGTTTTTTAGCTCTATATTTTTTACCAGATTACTTACTAACACTTTAGCTTTAAGCCTTCTTAACTTAATAATAGGTTTTCCTATTCCTATAATATTTGCACTAGCCTTAAATGAAATTAAAGTAGGACCGTTTAAAAAAACAATACAAACAGTAAGTTATTTACCACATTTTATTTCGGTAGTTGTAATTGTAGGTATGCTAAACATTATTTTTGCACCTACAGGAATTGTACCTGCTATAATAGAGGCAATATTTGGTGAATCTCCAAGCTTTTTAACAGACCCAAATTGGTTTAGACCTCTTTATGTAGGCTCGGAAGTTTGGCAAAGATTTGGGTGGAACTCAATAATTTATATAGCTGCATTGGCAGGAATAGACCCGGGGCTTTATGAAGCTGCAAAAATAGATGGTGCAGGGAAATGGAAGCAAACTTTATACATAACCTTACCAGGAATTGCACCCACAATGATTATTTTGTTAATACTAAACTGCGGTTCGTTACTATCTGTAGGTTATGAAAAAATTATATTAATGTACAGCCCTGCAACCTATTCAACAGCAGATGTTATATCAACTTATTCTTACCGCGTAGGATTGTTAAATTCTCAATACAGCTTTGGTGTTGCAATTACTTTGTTTAACTCGGTTGCTAACTGCATAGTGTTAATACTTGTTAACTTGTTATCCAAAAAAGTTTCAGAGACATCATTATGGTAAAAGGAGGATGAAAAAACATGAAAACCAATACGATTAAAGAATCTGGAGCATATAGAGTAGCTTTAGTATTTATACATATATTTTTAATCCTTTCTGCATTAGTTTGCCTCCTACCGTTTATATTTGTTATTTCAAACTCCATAAGTGACCCTAATTATGTTATAAGCAGAACTGTTTATCTGTTGCCAAAAGGATTTTCTCTGAGCGCATATCAAACAGTATTTGAAACACCTCTGGTATGGACCTCGTACAGAAACACCGTAATGTACACAGTTGTGGGAACCTTAGTAAGTGTTACAACGCAGCTATGTTTTGCTTATCCATTGTCAAGAATGGATTTTAGTGGTAGAAAGTTTCTTAATATAATGATACTAATTCCTATGTTTTTTACAGGAGGTATAGTTCCTCTGTTTATAGTAATAAACACTTTGCAACTGTATAATACAATTTGGGCAGTAATTTTACCTATGTCTGTAAGCTCTTGGAATGTTATAATCTCAAGAACATTTTTCAGAGGAATTCCAGCAAGCTTGCATGAGGCAGCAATGATAGATGGAGCGAACGACATATATGTATTCTTTAAAATAATTGTTCCTTTATCAAAACCGATTATAGCTGTTATAACACTTTACTCGGCAGTTGCGTTTTGGAATGCGTATTTTTTACCAATGATTGCCGCACCTGATGAGTCTTTACAGCCTTTGCAAATATTCTTAATGAATATTGTTGTACAAAACTCTAACACACAAACACTTGGCTCAATGCAAGGGTATGAGCGCCTGTTAACTGGTGCACAACTTAAATATGCGGTTATAGTAGTGGCTATATTGCCTATTATATGTGTTTACCCATTTTTACAAAAATACTTTATTAAAGGCGTTTTAATAGGCTCAGTAAAAGAATAGTTGCATTTTTATTCAATTTAGTGTATAATTAGAGATGTTTTTTAATATCTCTAATTTTTTTACGCAAAATTTACCATGCAAAGGAGGAGCTTGGCATAGTAAATTAACACAAAAAACTAACATAAATTAAGCGAAAACCATAAAATAAAACTTTTCACTTAATTTCTGTAGTATTTTCTAAGTTAATTAGCTATAAGAGCAAAGTTATGAAAATTGATTTAGAGCCTGAAATAAACTGCAAAGTAAGAAGAGTAATGAACTATGATAATTTAAATTTTGACCATATTATAAGGCTAGGTGAAGTTGAAAATTATATTAGTGCAGAGCCTATAAAATCAGATATACATATAAATACATTTGAAATAGCTATGTATAAAACCGGTAGTCAAAATTTTTTTATAGAGGGCAAGCCTTATCAATGTGACTCTAATCAAATGATTATTATAAAACCAAATGAAGAGCATGGTACCGGAGAATATGTTGAAAAAATTTCGCATTTTTATTATTTTTTAATTAGCCTTCAAGAAATAGATAAGCTATTTTTCATCTTTGACGAGTATGAGACAAAATATATCAAAGACACCCTTTTTAGCATTGATAAAAGAACTTTTAATATGACAGGTGAGCAACTTGTTATGTGTAAAGAAATACTTGATATTTACTTCAGTGAAAATCCATTTAAAAGCAAACTGATTTTAAGTTATACTTTAAGACTTATAATATCAATAGTAACTGATATAGGCAATGAAAAAAATAGACAATATTCTATTTCATATAATGACTATTGTTATTGGACTATGAGAGAATACATAAGCGAAAATATATCAAAAAAGATTTCTGTATCAAATTTAGCTAAGTTCTCAAACTTATCTGAGTCAAGAGTGCACCAAATTTTTGCTCTTTATGGTACCTCGGTTCATAAATATATTCTGAGTGAAAAGGTAAATTACGCCAAAAAATTACTACTTGATTCTGATATGAGTATTACAGAGATAGCCTTTAAGTTAGATTTTTCAAGCAGTCAGCACTTTTCAACGGTTTTTAGAAAACACGAATTAATGGCACCTACAGAATATAGAAAAAAATGCTGTAGCAAATTAACCCAAAACAATAATAACCCTAATGTAAAAACCGGATAAATGGAAGTTTTTTGTTTTATCGTAAAATTAAAGCTTTTCCACTTGCTTTTTATTGTGTTTTCTAAGTTAATTTTAC
>CAYJEZ010000154.1:0-5113 GCA_964369215.1 uncultured Eubacteriales bacterium | reverse complement strand
AAACTACCGAGTACTACCATAACTCAAGCTGGCTAGAGTACGGAGGCGCACCGGATAAAGCTGTTAGAAACTCCTTTGTTTACCAAATAGATAGCTTTTTAAAGCAAAACAGCAAATACACAAAAAACGAGAGTAAAATTAACTTTCAAGACGTAGAAGACTGCTTGGTAGTTGTAATCTCCTCGTTCTCAACACAAACCTCATATGAAAATCAGACAAAAAAAGCCATTAACAACAAGGGTATTCAAGAGGCAATGGTTGAGATGTTAAGGCACAATTTAGAGGTTTATTTTATAGAGAACCCTGTAGAGGCAGAGAAAATTGCCACTCAAGTTCTTATTAATAAAAGAAGCCGAGAAGACGCCGAGAAAACAAGGCTTAATATAAAATCTAAACTTAGCGGTAAAATGGACATTACCGGAAGAGTAGCAAAGTTTGTTGACTGCAGAAGCAAAAAAATTGAAGACAGAGAGATATTTATAGTGGAGGGAGACTCGGCTTTAGGTGCTTGTAAACAAGCAAGAGACCCTGATTTTCAAGGAATTATGCCAATAAGGGGCAAAATTCTTAACTGTTTAAAGGCTGACTACGACAGAATATTTAAAAGCGAGATTATCACCGACCTTATGAAGGTACTAGGATGTGGTGTAGAGGTAAAGTCTAAAGCTAACAAAAATCTATCTACTTTTGACATGGACAACCTAAGGTGGAGCAAGGTTATACTTTGTACAGATGCAGACTACGACGGCTTCTCGATTAGAACACTGCTTTTAACTATGCTTTACAGACTTACTCCGTCTTTAATAAATGAGGGTAAGGTGTATATTGCAGAGTCACCACTTTACGAGATAAACTCTAAAAACAAAACTTACTTTGCCTATAGCGAGAAAGAAAAAGAAGGCTTTTTAAAAGAGATTGGCAAAGAAAAATATACAATACAACGTTCTAAAGGACTCGGCGAGAATGAGCCTGAGATGATGAACTTAACCACAATGAACCCAAAGACCAGAAGGCTTATTAAAGTAAATGTAGGAGATGCAGATGCAGCCGCAACAATGTTTGACTTACTTTTAGGCGATAATTTAGAAGGAAGAAAAGAGTATATAGCTGAAAACGGCAGTTTGTATCTTGATAATTTGGATATATCTTGATTATCAAAAAAATAGCGTAGTTTTTGTAAAAATGTTTTGATAATAAAATTTTATCATTGTTGCATTATAAGCTTTTATGTGTAGTAATTTTTATTTAACTTGACAATTTAAAGAAGGGTGAAGGGAGCATATTATGGAATTTATTATTTCTGATACAGATGCAAACGAGCAACTAATATATTTTACCAGTAGTAGCTTATCTTCTGACGACAGCACTCTGTTTTTTATTAGTGATAGTGGGGGAGAATACAATATTTGGTGTAAAAATCTGCAAACAGGCGAGAGTAAAAAATTATCTGACAATAAAAATGGCGTATTAAAATCGTATGTGTATTTTAGAGGTAACAATTACAAAGGCATAGGCAAGGCGAGCATCAGCATTAATTCAGACTTGAAAAAAGTATATTATATTCAAGACAGAGACATTGTTGAGACTGATACAAATGCAAATATTAGAGTAATTTCAACTCTACCACTAGGTCAAATGACAGCATTTACACACATTAGTAGCGACGGTAAATTTTTGTGTGTACCAACTACTGACGCAAGGGCACTAGAAGATGAAGATAATCTTCCTCTTACATATAATGGTGAGGGAAAATTAAACTTTGACATTGATAAACGTGTGCATGAAGAAAACTTGAACTCATACATACGTGTGTTTAATGTTGAAAATGGAGAAGAAGTGCTTTGTGAGCAAGTAAACAAGGCTTGGATAACCCACGTTCAGTTCTCTCCTACAGATAGCAGTAAAATACTATATAACCATGAGTGGCCTTATTACTCATGCGGTTCAAGAAGAATGTGGCTGTATGATAACGGAGAACACATTTGTATAAGGCCTGACAGCGATAAACACTCAAAAGATGATTGGGCTTGTCATGAAATGTGGACACCTGATGGAAAAGAGGTTATTTATCATGGTGGATATAAAAACGGTCCATTTTTTGTAGGTAAAATGAAAGAAAACATGGAGCTAGCAGAAATTAGCCTAGACAAAGATTATACAGGCTATGGCCATTTTACAATGGGTAACAAAGATAAGAATTTATTGGTAACAGACGGTTATTACACAGATAAGGGCGATAACGGTCACAACATTATAAGCGTCGTTATTTCAGATTTTGACAAGTTAACGCTTGAATTCAAACCGCTATGTGCTCATAACTCTGACTGGGCTTCTCAAGACAGCCACCCGCACCCTATTTTTAGCCATGATGATAAATATGTATATTTCACATCTGCTATAAATGGAAAGTTAAAAATTGCTCGCGAGAAAGTATGATTTCAAATCAGTAAACTATATGTTTTCACAAGTTTTTCAATAAAATGACGAAATATCTTACCTTTTTAGAGACCTGAAACAAGCTGACAATTCATCAAAAAATGAACTGCCAGCTTGTTTGTTCGTGGTATTATTAAACAAATTTACTATATTGATTTCTCTTGATTATATGTATATTTGAAAATTTATTAAAAACAATGTAGCTATATTAGGCTGCAAGTTCGTCAAAGCCTTTTACAGCAACTACAACTCCGCCAACCACATTTATTTTAACATTACAAATTGGTTCACATATATCATAAAATAGTTTTTGTTCAACCTTGTTTTCTTTTTTTACTTTGTCACAATTAATTTTTGTTGAGCCTGATTTTATTATATTAAACATAGTATTCTCCATTCTGTTATTATTATAACTTGTTTTTATTTAAACCTAAAGTGTGCACCATTTAGGTTCACGCTTATTATAATTCAAACATGTTGAAATGTAAAATACTTATAACTAATATCAAGATATGCTTTTTAAGCATATTAAATCAAGCTTTTTATTTTTAGAACGATACATATTTTTGTGGTTTTCTATTTATCACCATTAAGAATATGCTCAAGGCAATTCTCTGCGGTAGTTAAAAAAGCACATACTAAAGGAATTTTTCTATTGTTTTTTTTCCAAACTAAAACAGCCTCATTTTCTAGTTTTGGGCTAAGTGGAACGAAAACTGTATCTTCATACTCGCAACCTAGCTCAATTCCTATAACCACACCAATTTTGTTTTTTACCATTACTGCTGCATTGTACATTAGGTTATATTTACCTACAATGTTAAGTTTGTCGTAGTCGTCGCCAAACCAATTGGCAATCGAAGTTTGAACTGATACACGATTTGATATTATTATGCTTTCGTTTAACAAGTCTTTTGTAGTTAAGAATTTCTTATTAGCAAGAGGCGAATTAATGTGAACTATTGCACCTGCTTTATCTTTAATAGGAACATCACTATAGTCGTACTTATCTACATTTACAGGCTTTGTTAACAGTCCTATATCAATCATTCCGCACTCTATGCGCTCTTTTATACTGTCTGCATCTCCGCTATATAAAGCAAACTTTACCATAGGGTGCTCTTTTTGAAAAGTTGCTATTATTTGAGCTATAAATTCTACACACTTCAACTCGCCACAACCTATAGCAATCTCTCCTGCTAGTTGGCTATCTGAGCTTGAAAGTTCTCTTTTTACTTTTTCTGAAAGTGAAATTAATTCTCTTGCCCTTCTCTTCAAAAGGTGTCCCTCGTCGGTAAGCTCTATATTATGATTACTTCTTTGAAAAAGCTTAACTCCCAGTTCTTCTTCTAATTGCATTATTTGCCTTGATAACGTTGGTTGTGTAAGGTGCAAAAGTCTTGCAGCTTTTGTAATATTTTCTTCTTGTGCAACAACAAGAAAATAATTCAATACTCTAAGTTCCATACTAGTAACTCCTATTTTAATACAATAGTATATTTTGTTTTATAGTACTACAAATTTGCTTAATAATCAAGAAAGAATGCACTGGGCTGGTAGAGTGCAAGAAAATAGTTATATTAATGCAAAATTATCTACCGATTATTTACAATTAATATAATTTCTGCTACAATGTAAATAATAAAATGCATGAAGTTTTGAAATAATATCTTGAAAGCGAAATAATAAGTCAAGGGTCAACGTCATGTGTTTTAAGTACGGGGAATAGGCTTTGTTAACTTAATATGAAAATAATCTTAATATTTCTTTTTCCTCCCCGCCTTTGGTGGAGAGAAAAAAGAAAAGAGAAAAAATTGCTTTATTCTTAATAAAACTAATAATTTCATTATTTTAACTTAACAGTGCCGGGGAATAATAAAGGAGGAAATTATGAGATATTCATTAACAAATGATTTGCGCACAGGAAATGATATTATTGACACACAACATTCTACACTTTTTGGAATAATTAACGACTTGTTTGATGCTTGCGAAAAAGGGCATGGTAGAGAAAGCATTGTAAAAATAGCTAATTTTTTGCAAGAGTATGTTAGTAAGCACTTTTTAGATGAAGAAAAATTACAATTAAGTTCTAGTTACCCAGACTACAAAGCTCATAAGCAATTTCATCAAGAGTACAAAGCGCAACTTAATCAGCACTTAAAAGCTTTAAATGTTAACAATGTGTCTATTATCGCTTTGTCTAGTGTTAACAAAGCAATAGCGCAGCTTGTTACCCATATTAAAACAGAAGATAAAAAAATAGCAGCACATATTAAAGCTAAAAAATGAGTTTGAGATCTATACTCAAGCCACTTCAAAATATATTAAAGAAATGCTTGCATAAGCAAAAAGCTTTAATATATGTGGTTTTTGCTTTGGTTCAGTTAGTTTTTTGGTTGATGACTATATCATCCTATAAAGTGAATAAACTAAAAACTTGATTTATAATCAATGCTTGTGAAAGATAGATAATTGACCAAACTGATTAATGTTAATTCTTTAAATAAAAATAAACGATGGCTTAAGCCACCGTTTATTTTTTATTTATTGATATAGAGAAATTACTTCATCATGCTAGCAACTTCGTCAGCAAAGTTGTCACTTCTTTTCTCTAAGCCTTCGCCTTTTTCGTATCTTACGAACTCAGCAACGCTTAACTCGCCACCTAATTTAG
>CAYJEZ010000153.1:4588-5139 GCA_964369215.1 uncultured Eubacteriales bacterium | reverse complement strand
CATTGCTATATCTGCTTTATTGTATAAATCCTCGTAAGTAGTTGCGTTAATTGGTGTTTTTGCTATGCCTACGCTTGTAGATATTTTAATGTTAATGCCGTTATCTGCCTCGTAGGTTTTTCTTATTGTGTCGCAAATCATTGTGGCTTTTCGAGTAATAACCTCGTCAGAATCGGTATGAAGCAAAAATGCTAAAAACTCGTCTCCGCCTGCACGAGATACAATGTCATCGCTTCTAAAAAGGGTTTCTACCTTGCTGTAAACCTCGCACAATACTTTATCTCCAAACGAGTGACCCATGTTATCGTTAACACCTTTAAAGTTATCAATATCAAACATAAAAAGCACACCGGTACAGTCGTTTTCTATATGCTGTTTTATATATTTTTTTGCAGTAGCTTTGTTTACACTGCCTGTAAGAGGGTCGTGCTCTGCCATGGTTTTAAGTAAAAGCTCTGCCTCTTTTTCATCGTGCTCTTCGTCGGCTGTAAGTATAGCTATAATATCTCCTGTTTCTTCGTCTTTATCTAAAGATATTTTAACTTTGTACC
>CAYJEZ010000153.1:0-4578 GCA_964369215.1 uncultured Eubacteriales bacterium | reverse complement strand
CTGAGTTTTTATCTGGAACAATTTTGCTGTTATCTACTATTTGGGTGCTAAAAAATCTGTACTCATACTCAAGCTCTGTTACACCCTTTTCGTACTCTTTTAAAAATAACTCACGATTAAAAGATAAATATCTTTCTTTATCATCTGGATGTACAAAATTATCAGCAATAGAGTTTAGCATAGCTGTATAGGTAGGGTAGGTGCTATTATCTAGCTCTTGTTTTTTTATAATTAATCGCTGAAGTTTATCTTGAGTAGCATTTATTTCAATTAGCACCTCTGCTAAGTTTAATAAGGCGTGCTTAAATAGCTTGTTTTTGTCTATCTCTTTCTCTAGTTTCTCGCTTTTTGCCTGAAAACCGTGTAACTGAATAAATTTAAATATTAAAATTAGGGTCATATATAATATGCTTAACTGCAAAACTGGTATAGATATATGCTGCAAAGATAATATGGTCTCTGAAACAGGCATATTAATAGAGCCTACGGCAATTATCATATATGCGCATAAAACTATAACTAAAATAAATACATGATAAAGCAAGTTAGAGTTATCTCTAATAATTTTTAAGTATTTAGATGGTATAAAAAGCACAAATAATATGTGAGTTGATATGTGTATTAAAAAACAAGTTAAAGTTGAATAATAAAATAAATTAGGGTCGCTTACAACCTCGCTAGTAGATGTATTTTGGTGTAAGGCAAAAATAGAAACAGCTATAGAGCGCACTGCGTAAAAATGAAAAAGTACACCTAAAGAAATTGTTAAAATTCCAATAATTTGTTTTTTAAAAAGAATTAGTACCTCGGCTATAAATATAAGCCCTATAAATAAGTATAAACTTACAGTAAATGCTTTTGATGCCGCCAATATATAGTAAAATAATAATGAATTAATTATAGAAAAAAACCATACAAAAAATGTGTAATTTTTTATTTTATCAAATATTTTTGAAATTGTGTTAAAAGAGAATAACGAGTGCAAAAGTGCAATAACTAAAAAAAGCACAGACATCGTACTATTCATATAAAAGTCCTCCTATGTAAAGTATAAAGCCTTGTATAAAGCTGTTTTTAGTATGTGTAAATAAATAAAAAATGTTATTTAATAAAAATTTAAACTAGCTTTTGGCCAATAATATATGAATACTTAGTAAATTAGATATATGTTGATTATAGCATTATATAATAAAAAGTGCAATACTGTAAAAGCCTAAAACAAAAACAAAAATACACCATACAATGTAAAAATTAGCATAGTATGGTGTATTATTCAATAAAATGTGGCTAGGTAAAAGAAAAAATATTAAAAAGAACCGCCGCCGCTGCTTCTTCCGCCGCCGCCACCACCGCCGCCACCGCCGCTGCTGCTACTTTTAGCACGAGCTGTACGAGTGGTGCGAGAGTATAAGAAAATATCGTTTTGGTATCTAAAATTAACATTAGTTATGTATTTACCAGCCGATTTTTGCGGAGCATTATTTTTTAGCTGAGCTTTTAAAACAAACACAACAATTAGGCCAACTACTAAAGCGCAGCCAAAGCCTATACCACCATAGGTAAGAAACTCGCTAAGGCTAAGTGATCCGTTTGTTTTTTCTGCAAACCGATTTATCTCTCTAAGAGATAAATCAAGAAATTCATCAAAGGCATTATAGTAAAAAGTAGCACTTAAATCGCCAGATATCATATCGCCAATATAGCTAATGTCATCGTTTAATATAGCATCAGAGGTATAGCCTACAGCCTCAATTTGCCAATGCCTTGCCTCCATATCAATAAGTAAAATAACTCCGTCATCGCCATAGTTTTCTAAAAAGAAGTTATATGTGTAATCTGAGAAGTTACTTGTTTGTATTCCACTTGCGGTTACAATTACAAACTCTTGCCCTGTGCTTAGTTTGTTAGCTGTTGCCTTAGCCTGAAGAAGAGCCTCTTCTTCATCAGTTAATAAATCTGCAGCATCAACAATATTAGGTAACTCTGAAGAAACAGTTGGCGATGCAGCTGAACTAACATCAACATCTTCTGTAAGATAGGTTTCGCTTAAATCTATAAATGCGCTAAAACCTTGATAGTACGCAGCAGTGCCAAAGTACTCACTCAATTCTTCTATTAAAGCATTTAACTCGTTTGAAGATACTAAATTATTAGCCTCACCTATTGGCATAACGTCCCAAAGTAAAGCTTCCATATCAACAAGTAATATTACACCACTTTCACCATAATTCTCTAAAAATAGTTTTTCACTATATCCATATATGCCTTCTTCACCTGTACCGTTAACAGTTGCAATTACAAGCTGTTGCCCTGTAACTCCATAGCTTTCATCAACTAAAAGTTGTAGTTGTGACTCTTCCTCAGCTGTTAAAACGTCTACTTCATCAATAACGTTATAGTTCTCGGTAGTAGTAGCAAATGCACTAAAAGAGAAAAGAACAGTAACAAAAATAACAAAAGAAAACCCAATTAATTTTTTCATAATATTCTTCCCCCTTAAAATCCCATAAACAATGCAACGGCTATTGCTACTATAAGCCCTAGCCCTGCTGTAATACCAAACAAAGTACCAAAAAACTTTGCCCAATCAACAGGTAATTCGCCTACAAATTTACCTGTTTGGCCATTCATTGCAAATGTGTAAAGTTTATCTTTATATTTTGAGTTAAGTATCCATACTGGTAGCATAGCGTATTTAATATTACCTTGGCTTATGTTAATATTAGAAGAAGCTATGTTTACACTTGAATATCCATGAATAGTTTTCAAAAACTCTTCTTTTGTGCTCTCTCTAATTCTCTCATTTGCACGAGGCACACATTCATTAGCTTCAACGTCGTATTTATCTGCAATAAATCCTGTTAAATAAGCGGTTTGAAAATCTGTCATCTCGTTGTAGTTATAAGGTTCAATAGCCTCGGTGTAGTTGTTCTCTACTTTGCTAGAGCCGTCTACAGGCAGCCTTACAAAGCTTAAATCTCCTTGCCTAATTATAGAGTAATAATCGGTTTTTGTGTAGTTGTAGTCGCTAGTGCTCCAACGACTTACTTTATTTGCCTTATATACAATGTTGCCGTCAGAGTGGCAGTCAAATAACCAATAAGGAACATATAAGCCTGTAATTTTCTCTATTCTGTTTTGGTCTTTAAAGGCTTTAGGAAGTAAAAATTTGCCTTTTAAAAAGTTTGAAAGTGCATTTTTAGCACCTTGTTTATCAATTTTAAAAGGGATAACATAATCAGGTTTAAACATTCCAGAAAATTGCACCGGAATAATGACAGGGTTACCGCAATATGGACAACTGGTTGCACCAGTTTCTTTGTCGGCGACTATCTCTCCACCACAACTTTGGCATGAGTAGGCGGACATGTTTTCTTTTTCACTGTCAGACCAATCTCCGCTTCCGCTATCTCCTGTATACGTATCCCAAGCTGCGTTTCCCTCGCCTTCTTGCTGTGCTCCTATAGCCTCGTTATACGCCTTAACTGCCTCTATTTCAAATTCTGCTTCACAAAAAGGGCATTTCATGTTTTGTGAGCCTGTATCAAACTCAATAGCACCGCCACAGTTGGGGCACTTGTTGGTTAAAATATCAGCCATAGTATCACTGCCTTTCTAAATGTGTATGTTAAGCTAACCTAAATGGTTAGCAATGTAACCTAGGTGAAGGGAATGCCTCATTAAGAAAAATCTTAGTAAAAATACACAAACCCTCTCTGTCACTGTGGTGACATCTCTCCACCAGGGAGAGCCAGATATAAGCCTCTCTCTGTGGGAGAGGTGTCTTCGTTAGAAGACAGAGAGGGTTTGTGTGCATTTTCTCTTTAGTGCAACTTCCCCGTACTTTGTACTTAGTAGGTGTTGTTATCAATAAAATCATTCTCTAATATACTCATAAAAATCTTATCTACATATTTACCATCAATAAATAACACCTCGGGTAATCTACCAACCTCTTTAAAACCTAGCTTTTTATAACAGGCAATAGCAGAGTAATTATCAGCATGAACCGAAAGATTAATGCTATGTAAATTCAAAGTATTAAATCCGTAATTTAAAATTAAATTTATAGCCTCTGCGCCGTATCCGTTACCACGAACCCTTTTTTCTCCAATAAAAATACCAATGTAGGCGCACCGATTTAAATGGTCGATATTGTGTATGCTAATACTGCCTAATAAATCATTGCTATCAAGTAGCACTATAGCAAAACGGTGCATATCTTTGGGTGGGTTATAAAGCCAATTTAAATCGCTTTTAGAGGTAAGCATATTATGAAATTGAGAGAAGTTTATAGCAAGGTGTTTATCTTCATTCAGCCATTTTATGTAAGTACAAACGTCGTCATCAGAGACTATAGGCGAAAGATAAAGTCGTTCTCCAACTAATTTTTTATAATATTTCATATAAAATAAACTTTCTGTTATTATAATAACGCACCAATTGGGCGAATATAAAATCCGCCCATATAATATAAAATAAAATTTAATTGCTAAATGTGGTGTTTTTAACTTTCCATTTCTCTAAAGCTATAAAAAGCCAAAATGAGTATATTCCAAATGTAATAATGCATAAAAG
>CAYJEZ010000152.1:0-5167 GCA_964369215.1 uncultured Eubacteriales bacterium | reverse complement strand
TGTTTTAATAGTATTACTCTTTTACAATAACAACTTGAATACCTGTGCAGTAGCTGTCTGTGAAGTCAATGCTTTGTAGTCTTTCTTCAGTAACTGTCATACCAGCAGCTCCGAAGTCAGCTTTGCCAGATTGAATAGCAGCTATAATAGAATCAAAAGCCATATCTTCAATTACAAGCTCTTTGCCTAGTTTGTCGCAAATTGCTCTTGCAAAGTCAACGTCTAAGCCTTTAATCTCGCCTTCTTCATGGTACTCATAAGGAGGAAACTCAGCGTTTGTAGCCATAACAAGTTGTCCATCATATGTTATACCTTGTGGAGAAGCATATGGCATTGCATCTTCTTTACCCTCTATGTAATAGTCAAGAAGTTGTTGCAATGTTCCGTCTTCACGAAGTTCTGCAATAGCACCATTAAACTGCGCTGTAAGCTCTGTGTTCTCTTTAGAAATTGCGATAGCGTAATCTTCTACTAGATACTCAGTATCAAGAATTTTTAATCCTTCGTTTTGCTCAACATAAACCTTAGCTGGTTGGTCATCAATAATAACAGCATCTACTTTGCCTTGTGTTAAAGCTTGTACAGCCTCAAAGCCTTTGTTAAAACGCTCTAAAGTAGCGTCTGCAATAACTCCATTTGCAATGTCTCCGTCTACATAAATATCTCCAGTTGTTCCAAGTTGTACACCTATTGTTTTTCCTGCTAAATCTTCTAGTGTCTCTATTTTTGCAGTTTCTGCACTACATGCAGTCATACCAATTGCCATAATAACTGCAATTGCCAATGTAAGAATTTTCTTCATTGTATTTTTCTTCCTTCCTAAATAAAGTAAAACATATTATAGTAATTTTACGATAACACATTTTAGCACACAATATATAAAAAAGCAAGAATAAATTAACAAAAATTTAATATTTGTATTTTATGCATAAAAAACAAGGCTTATACATTCAACAAATCATTTATTTTATAAACTAACCTAACTTTTTTGCTAAAATATCATTTACTATTATTTAAATTGATGTAGATAATCAATAAATAAACAGATATAATTAGCTAGACCTAGCTTATAAAAATACGATTTTAGAATAAATTTTTTAACTAAAATAAAAAAAGTATTGAATTTTTTTGAATTGTCTGTATAATGTATCTGTAACAAAAATATAAGTGTACCCAAAACAGCAAAAGAATTAAGGGTTATTAGCTTGTTTTTTGAAAATATTTATTGAGTTGGAGGTTGATAGTCATAATGAAAAAATTAATTCAATTTAAAAATATCGTTAAAGATTTTGACGGTAATTTGGTATTAAAGGGAATTAACTTAGATATTTATGAAAATGAATTTGTAACCTTGCTAGGTCCGTCTGGGTGTGGTAAAACCACATTGCTGCGTATTTTGGCGGGTTTTTTAACGCAAGATGAAGGAGAGGTTATTTTTGACGGCGAAGAAATAACCAATGTTCCCGCTTATAAAAGGGAGCTTAACACTGTTTTTCAAAAATATGCATTATTTCCTCATATGAATGTATACGACAATGTTGCTTTTGGTCTAAAAATAAAGAAGATGTCTAAAGACGTTATAGAGCAAAAGGTTAATCGTATGCTCTCTCTTGTAAATCTTGACGGCTACGCTAAGCGTGGTATAAATCAGCTCTCTGGTGGTCAACAACAGCGTGTTGCCATTGCAAGGGCACTAGTTAACGAGCCAAATGTGCTTTTATTAGACGAGCCACTTGGTGCACTTGACTTAAAACTTAGAAAAGAGATGCAACACGAGCTTAAAAGAATACAACAAGAGGTTGGAATTACCTTTGTTTTTGTAACGCACGACCAAGAAGAGGCGCTTACAATGTCTGATAAAATTGTTGTTATGAAAGACGGAGAAATTCAACAAATAGGTTCACCACAAGACATTTATAACGAGCCAGAGAACGAGTATGTGGCGAACTTTATAGGCGAGAGCAATATTATTCATGGCATTATGAAAGAAGATTATAAGGTTTGTTTTGATGACATAGACTACAAATGTGTAGACTTTGGGTTTAAGTCTAATGAAGAGGTAGACGTTGTAATAAGGCCAGAGGATATTGACATTGTAGAGCGTGGAAAAGGTCTTTTAAACGGAGTGGTAAAATCTGTTTTATTTAAAGGTGTTCACTACGAAATAATGGTAGAGACACTAAAGGGCACAAGCAAAAAAGTAAAAATGACAGTTTTACAAAACCACGATATGTTTAATAAAGAGGCTAACGAAAAGATTAGTGCTAACGATTTTAGTATGGATATAGAAGATGTTGAACAAATAAACGATGCTGAGGTTATAGCGCGTGCAAACGCACAGGCATGGCACGCAACGGGCGAAGAAGAGTATTTGTCTCTTAGCAAAGTAGAGTATAACATTGAGCCTAGCCCTGGTGTTTACCCAGTTAATTTTTCTACTGCAAAAGGAACTTCTATTACAATTAAAGTAACTGTTGTTCCTCCAAACTATACAGAGGACGAGGCACAAGGCGTTGGTATTACTGCTTTTGACTTCTTTAAAACAGCAGACGAAATACAAGAGAGTATGACGCTTTCTACCGACCTTAGAAAATGGGCGAATGCTCAGGCATGGGACCTTGAAAATGATGATATAGTAGACATCACTGAGGTAGATTACAGTTTTGACCCAGAGACTATACAAGAGGGTACATATGAAATTACCTTCTCTACAAAAGGGCGTGAGCTTAAAATTCACACTACCGACTTTGTACAAGAAGAGTCTCGTATTGCTTTACACTTTAACCCAGAGGACATTCATGTAATGTCTAAGATGAGGTCGTATTAATATGAAGAGTTTTGCAAGATTTGCCTACCCGTACGGCATATGGATGTTAATTTTTATAGTAGCCCCAGTACTTATGATAGCTTTTTACGCTTTTACTACAGAGGGCAACGATGTTATTACGGTTAAATTTACTTTTGATAATTTTATAAGGTTTGTTTCTGACGAAGTTTTTACAGACGTTCTGCTTCGCTCTTTAAACCTTGCAATTATTACTACAGTTATTTGTATTTTAATAGGATATCCTGCGGCTTATGCAATAGCAAGAACAAGCAGTAAGGCGCAAATTTGGCTACTGCTTTCTATAACTTTACCAATGTGGATTAACATGCTTGTAAGAACTTACGCTTGGAGGGGAATTCTTTTAAATTTTGACTTTTCTAGCGATATAAATGTACTTATTGGTATGGTGTATAATTTCTTACCTTTCATGATAATTCAAATATACACAGCTCTTTCTAAAATGGATAAAAGCTTATTTGAGGCAGCTGCCGACCTAGGTGCCGACTCGAAAGCTACATTTTTAAAAGTTATACTACCTTTGTCACTTCCGGGTGTAATATCTGGAATTACCTTGGTGTTTTTGCCAGCAGTGTCTACATTCTTTATTCCTAAACTATTAGGCGGAGGAGAGTACTTCTTAATAGGAAACTTAATTGAGAGTTACTTTGTTGCAGCAGGAGAGTGGAACTTTGGCTCTGCTATTTCACTTATTATGGCTGTTATTATCATTTTTATGATGTATTTGGCTAAAAAAGTAGATGTGCAAAAGGAGGACTCATAATGAAAAATAAAAAAACTAAAGGCATAGTTGGAAAAGTTATCATTGTGCTGGTTCTTTTGTTCTTTTATGTACCAATAGCATATGTCGTCCTTTTCTCGTTTAACGAGTCAAAATCTTTAAGTAACTTTACAGGTTTTTCACTACAGTGGTATGAAGATTTATTTGGAGACAGAGTTATTTTAGAGTCTATTTACTACACCGTAATAATAGCTGTTATTGCAACAGTTGTAAGTACAGTGGTAGGCACAATAACTGCAATAGGCTTGTCGAAGTCGAAAAAAGTGGTTAAAGATGTAATGCTACAAGTTAACGACTTACCAATTATGAACCCAGAGATAGTAACTGCAATAGGACTTATGCTACTTTTTACTTCTCTTAATATAAAGCTTGGTTTTACTACAATGCTTATAGCACATATAATATTTTGTATACCTTATGTAATTCTTAGTGTAATGCCAAAACTTAGAAGGCTAGACAGCAACTTAGCAGAGGCTGCGCTTGATTTAGGCGCAACACCTTGGCAGGCACTTACAAAGGTAATAGTTCCACAAATAATGCCAGGAATTTTATCTGGCGCTTTAATAGCGTTTACAATGTCTTTTGACGATTTTGTAATAAGCTTTTTCACAACAGGCCCAGGAGTAAACAATATATCTATTTATGTTTACACAATGTACAAACGAATTAATCCGACAATTAATGCTTTAAGCACTATTGTAATTTTAGCAATTACTGTTGTTTTAATTTTAGTTAATATAATACCTATGATAAAAGAAAGAGGAAAAGTAAAAGATGAAAAAAATGTTTAAAATTTTTGCTGCGTGTGCAGTATTAGGAGCACTAGCAGCTTGTAGCGAGCCAGCAAGTACAGAAAGCACAGTAGACCCAATAGAGGCATATGGCTCTGATACTTTACAAGTGTTTAACTGGGGCGAGTATATAGGCGAGAATGTTATAGAGAACTTTGAGAATGAGTTTAATGTAAAAGTTAGCTATACACTTTTTGGAAGCAACGAGGAGATGTACCAAAAACTAATGGGTGGCTCTGAGTATGATATTATCATTCCTTCAGACTACACAACAGAGCGTTTAATTCAAGAGGGACTAGTTCAAGAGCTTGACTTAACACTTATTCCAAACATGGAGAATTTAATTGAGAACGTAAGAACAGCTCCGTTTGACCCTGATAACACTTATTCTGTTCCTTACTTCTGGGGCAGTGTAGGAATTGTTTACGACACTACTGTTATTGACCAAGCAGACGTTGAGGCAGAGGGTTACAGTGTGTTCTTAAATGAAAAATACGCAGAAGAAGACGTAGTTGTTTACGACTCAGAGCGTGACGCATTTATGATGGCTTTTAAAGCACTTGGTTACTCTATGAATACAGAAGACCCAGCTGAAATAGAGGCAGCTTATCAGTGGCTTTTAAAAGTAGACGAGGTTATGACTCCTGCTTATGTGCAAGACGAAGTTATTGACGGCATAATTACTGGACAATATGTAATGGCTAATGTATACAGTGGAGACGCAGCCTACATGCTTTACGAGAACGAGAA
>CAYJEZ010000151.1:0-5200 GCA_964369215.1 uncultured Eubacteriales bacterium | reverse complement strand
AGCCTGAAAGTTCAGCAACCGAAGAGCCTGTTATGCTTACAAGCGAGCAAATTTTAGAGCAAGTGTACAGCACAGGTAAGGGCACACGGGCTGAACCTTACATAATATCAAACTTTATTGAGTTAAAACAAACGCTTGAAGATCAATATTACCCATCTGCTGTATTTCGCATTGTAGAAGATTTTGAGGCAGTTATTAGTGAGGAACTTTATGAAGCTGCTTCCATACAATTTCCATACGATAGCGAAAGCACCTCGATGATAAAGGTAATTGGCAATAAAACATTAATAGTTGATGCAGATGTTACCTTGCTACCTGATTTAGGTCGTGGTATACCTGTAACATCTTTCTTCCATATTAATCCTTCAAATCTTACGCTTGAGGGTTCTGGTACGCTTAATATTGGTGGTATGACACCTACAGGCGGACAAAGCAGCTTTGTGGGTTTTTACTTAGAGACAGGAGAACTTACCTTTAACAGCGGTAGCTACACTATGGTAGATAATGTAGCTATTGGTGGCGAGTATACTCCTACCCTTATTGAGCTAAACTATCATCAAGGTTATAGCCAATATATTCATTTTGAGATAAACGGTGGCAACTTCTCAATTGATGAACACAACCATACCACAAGAGGTACAATTATTGATAACGCTGGAACACTATCTTCTTCTATTCTTATAAACGGAGGATACTTCTATGCTCATAGTTCTCAAAATATTTTTAAATTAGGTGAAAGTAGATTATCGACTTACGACGTATCTGTATACCCTATTTATGTACGTGCCGGTTATTTTAGCGCAGAGGACAATTCACTTATTTTAAATCATAAATATGACAGTGGAAAAAAAACGGATGTCGCTGGAATAAGAAAGTATATGTTAGCTGACGGCTCCGGCTTTACACTTAGCGACGATAAAATCATTTTAAGAATAGAGCCTATGACGTCAAGCAATAATAACTCAAGTGAGAGCAACCCTATCTTGGTATCAACTTACAGTGAACTTTCAGATGCAATAGGTGCTACCGGCTCAAAAGAAAGAGAAGTATATATTAAACTTACTGCTAATATTGAGACCACCGGCACATTTTTTATACCTAATGGCTTAAAAGTATATTTAGACCTTTCCGGTTACTCGATTACACAATCTGAAAATTATTCCAATAATAGATTAAAATTTACTATTGATGGCGAAGGTACTTCATTAACTATTAAAGACAGCAGCCCTAAGGGTACAGGTTCAATTAATGGCATTGTTCATAGTGAAGAAAGAACTAGTATAGGCACTGCGGAATCCCATATACAATTCAGTGATAATATGTTTAATGTATCAAACAAAGGGCATTTAACCCTTGAAGATGATGTTCAAATTACTTTTAATGCAAATAATGTAAACGGAACAACACCATGGTACGATGACCATGAAGATAGAAATGCAGTTAGCGATAGTATTATAAATATAGAAGGTGGCACTGTAGATATTATTGATGCACATTTAACTACTATGAGTGGCAACCATGTATCAATACTTGCCTGCATTACTATAGATTCTTATACTACAGGGCAACTTAATTTATTTAACGCCACATTAGATGCAAAAGGGCGTAGCCAAGCCTTGAGGATATACCACAACCGTGTTTCCACAGTAAATTTTTTTGAGGTAAATATATATAATGCAACACTGCTATCTGAGTCTGATACAGGAGTAGTTCAAGCGGGATATATTACTAACTACCCAGAAACCATACATTTTGATGAAGTAAACCTTGTAGATTTAAAAAACGGCACAGGTGTGGGTTATCATGACCTATTTAGAAGCAGAGTGTATGTACAAGGAACACCGGTGCGTGAGAGCGTAAATAAAACCGTAGTAACAAATAGCGGAATAAACGACCTTGGAGATATAACAACTCGTTCAATTAATGTAACTGCTCCATACGAAGATATTGAAGTAGAAATGGGCACAACAAGGGCAATTTCTGTTACAGTTCCTCTTGCACTTACCGGAGAGGTCTCATATCAGTGGTATAAAGCAGATAATTCTAAGGACCATACAGGTGTTATAATTGAAGATGCAACTGAGAAAAACTATACACCTCCTACAGATTACCACGGCAAAGATTATTACTATGTGCAAGTCAGTTATACCGAATCAGGCAAACTACCAAGCCTTAACTACTCGCCAGTTATTACTTACACTGTTACAAAATATGTACAAGAGCCACCGATTGTAGGTTCAACTTCAAATAGTGACATAAACTATGATAGAGACATAGAAATAATTGACAGCAGCACAGTAAAAATAACTAACAACTCAGAAAAAACAATATTAATAGAAAGATTAGGAAGCCACGGAAGCGACGAAACTTTAACTCCTGGTCAAACGGTTGTTATGACAGGCGTGTACGCAAAAGTTTGGAACTTAGGGTTTGATCAATTTAACGACCTCCATGCTTCTTACCCTGAAACCTTGACACATGCAAAGTCAGAGAGAACAGAAATATTATTTTGGCAAATGAAAAGTTCAGATATTGAGACTTATTTCTCTATAACAAAAACCGACGAGACAGCCGACGGAGCAAACAACGGCAGTTTCACTATTGACCCAAAACAAAACCTTGGTGTATCAGGAGATAGCAAACATTGGGAGATTAAATATCGTGAAGTTGGCTCGAGTGATTGGAAAGATTTAACTGCTAGGGTTAATGGACGTAACGACATTAAAATGTCAAACCTCACTCCGGGCTCTTATGAGGTGATTGCAAGAGAAGTAAATGGTGGAACTTACTTTATGTTTAGTAAGCCTATTGTTGTAGAGATAGCGCCTTATACGCTAAATGAGGATAATGCGTTTGGGTCTATAATCTATGGTGGCACAACAAAGTACTTCCTATCCCCAACTTCTAACGATATAAGAAAAGAAGACGGCACAAGCATGCCATCTGATTACAATTTGAGTTGGGATTACCAAACAGAAACAATCACATTGAACAACGAGGTTTTCAATAAATCGTTAGAATTTCACTATGATGATGCCAAGCTACACATTATAGGTGATAATGACATAAATTCAATTACTTCAAGCAACGGACTCACTGTAACAGCTGACGAAAATGCAACGTTAAAACTTACTCCATTAAGTAATGAAATGGCATTAAACAACAAATATGGTTCTGTCACATTTTTAGGCGGAAATATTGACATTGATGCTAAAATGCACAATGAAGAAGCTCCTGCAATATCTCAGACTATTGTGTACTCTTCATCATCTTTAAACATTATTGGTAACACAAAGTTTACACTTGATGTAGGATGGATTGATACGAGATTCTATTTTCCCACTCCTGTATTACTAAGTGGAGTTACAGCGATTGAAACATATGAGATGAATATTTCTACAACAAGAAATGTAGAGGTTTCACTACTTGGGCTAGATACCCGATATTATAATACCACTTCCTATCCTACATACACCGGCACTGTTCACACTGACTTTAATACGCTTGATGCAAATAAGTTGAATATCTACAGTGCAAATTATATTAATTTTCAATTAGAAGGCACTAATGTCACCGCCACAACAGAAAATTTGGACGCTTACTTCGGCGATGACAACATAGATATAACCTTTAACGAAAATTATTATAGTGTTCATGCGATATCTAACGGAAATGCTTGTTTTTACAGAGTTGAGCCAACAAACCAAACACCACCAACAGTTAATTCTATCTCGATAGGTGGATATGATGGAACAGTACTCGCTGGCTCAGGAGAAACCAAAACTTATGACTTGACGGCGACAACAAACCCAAGTGATGCATCACATGAATTTTTCTGGACAGTAGACGCTAAGGGTGGCGGAGCATCAGTTGATGCAGTAAAATCCTCTCCTGGCTCTGCAACCTTGAATGTTGGAGATGTGGTAGATACAGAAATAACAGTAACAGCGTACTCGCTCTTAGACCCAACAAAGAGTGCAAGCAAAACTTTCGCTGTAACAAGAGCACCTAGCATTACAGGTACACCTATTCTTACCAACATGTCACCTAAAGGCGGAGAAACAATAGAGGTTGATTTAAGTAATGTTGTTTTTGCTGGTGATGTAATCTACCAATGGCAGTATATTAATGAAAGTAAAAAAGCTAACAGTCTAAGAGATGTAAACTCAAGTGATGGCGGAACAAACCCAATATTTACTGTTGATGCTACTCATTATATTCTTGAGGCAGATGAAACTTACGATAATCCATTTATCCGTGTAAAAATTACCTCCACAGAAAGTGGCGGAGAGGTATACTCTGATTGGACTAATATGATAACAGAGCTAGGAGACGCACCACCTAAACCATCAGGGCTTGTTGCATATGCACCGCAAGTGTCCGGCGGAACAGGAGGTATCTCTGGAGTTGCCCTTGGTATGGAGTATAGAAAAGTTAATTTTAGCGGAGCGCAAAGGCCTTACGAAGAATTAACATACCTTGATGTTGAATATGAAATCTTCCCTAATAGCGATATTTATGGTATGAAGTTAGAACCCGGAACATATGATATTCGTTACGCCGAAGATGTAAGGCATGCGAGTGACGTTACACGTATAACAGTAGATGACTACAAAAAGCCTACAAATATCTCGGTAAGCTTCCCTCAAGATGAAATCTTTGTTAATAGGTCTGACGAGCCGCTCTCCAGTGGACTGGTTGGTTGGGAGATGGTCAATGTAATCGTATCAGGTGACACAACAAACAATGCACTGATAGACCAATCTGTTACTTGGAAGATAGACGGAGTAGCATCGCCAACCGAGGGTAACGTTACACGAATTAAGTACGATTCTTACAGTGGATTTAGTAACCTTTGGTTGTATGAAAGTGAAACACGCACACAGTTTACCATAACCGCTACCTCTACACTCGACCCTACTAAATCTGCTAGTGCTACCGTATATTTTGGCAGTATGGGCAGGCTGTTTGGTAGTCTTGAGGGCAAAGAATATGGCGAAGAGTTTACGGCAACACTGTATAAAAAGGGAACAAAAGAAGTAGTCACAAGCCTAACTGCAGACTATAATAGTTTTACTATATACGCACCTGCAGGTGTATATGATTTTGTACTGTCTGCTAGAGGTTATGAAAACATTGAATACAATAACGTTACTCTTATTTCCGACAGACTTACTACCTTTGGAGACTTATATATGAC
>CAYJEZ010000150.1:0-5201 GCA_964369215.1 uncultured Eubacteriales bacterium | reverse complement strand
TTTCAGTCCGAGACTGAAAAGATAAAATCTTCAGAGTATGAAAACTTGTTTTCATGATTTAGTCTTCAACATCAATAACTTTTACTTCTTTATTACTTAAAATATCGTACATTGCAGGAACTACGAATAATGTCATAAGAGTAGCATACAGTAAACCACCAATACAAACAATTGCAATTGGTTGCATCATTTCTGTTCCAACGCCTGTACCTATTGCCATAAACACTAAGCCCAATACTGTTGTTAAAGCAGTCATAAGAATAGGTCTCATACGCGTTTTACCAGCAAGAACAATCGCCTCGCGCTTTTCCATTCCATCTATTCTTAATATATTAATATAGTCGATTAACACTATACCGTTGTTTACTATAATACCTGATAACATTACAAAGCCAACCATTGCAACAACACTAATTTCATGTCCGGTCATTAATAGCGCTAAGAAACCTCCTGTTGTTGCTAGAGGAATAGTAAACATAACTATAAATGGAAATTTTAAAGACTGGAACTGGGCAACCATTATAAAATATATAATAACAATTGCTAGTAAGAACATATAAATAAGTTGTTCCATTGCCTCCATAATGTCATCATTTTCTCCACCAATTTCTATTGTATTTCCAGGCAAAGTTTCATAACCATTCAATGCAGCCGTAATGTCGTTTGTAACTAAAGTAATATTGTGTCCTTCTGCTAAAGAGGCGGTAACTGTTAAGGTTCTTCTTTGGTTATCCCTTGAAACAGAGTTTAGACTTTGAGTATAAGTTATTTTTGCAATTTCGTCAAGTCTTACTGCCTTTTTTTCTCCAGCCATATCTTGATACTCTATTACTAAATTTTCGAGTTTATCAAGGGTCATTGCTTGATTTTCTTCACTATAAATAATTATATCTTTATCATAATTATCAATATTTATTTTTGTAGAAGTTGTTTCAGTGGCAACCTTTTCTGCAACTTCTGCATAAATCTGAGCAGTTAATAAGCCATGTGTTATTGCTTTTTCTTTGTCTACAGTAATTCTAATTTCAGGAGAAGTATCTTCTAAACCGTTGTTAATCTCAGCAAGCCCATCAATTTTACCAAGCTCTTCAGTTATTAGGCTAGCTTCTTCAATTAAATTATCAAGGTCTTGACCATAGATTTTAATTGAAACTCCTGAACTAGAAAGCATTGATGTCATGGACGAAGCCCCTGAAACAGATGCCTCTAAACCTAGGTCTGCGCATATTTTCTCTATATCAGCAGATACTTCTGAATCTTTTCTGGTAGCATCTTCATGCATAATGCAGTTTATTGATATAGCATCAGAGCCTCCACCCATCATGCTCATCATGCCTGTTGCTCCGTCTTCACTCGGAAGAGTCATACCTATAGTTTTAAGCTCTGGTATTTCGCTCATTTTCTCATATACTTCATCTGCAAGTTTTACGTCGTCTTCAAATGGAGAATTAGCCGGTAGAGGTATGCTTACTGTCATCTCTGTACTGCTCATAGTTGGCATAAATATAAATCCTCGTGCTAAAATTAAATATGCGCTACCTACTAAGAATAATATTGAAAGCAAAATAACAACTGATTTATGTTTTAAAGATGCACGTGCTATTACGGCGTAGCCATCTAACAGTTTACTGAATATTGGATCTTTTCTTTCTTTTTCTTTTCTTAACATACTTGATGCCATTGCTGGAACTAAAGTTATTGCAACTAGTAGACTAGCTAGTAGAGAGTAAGCAACTGTTAAAGCCATATCAGTAAACAGGTCTCTTGTTAAGCCCTCTATAAAAACTATAGGTAAGAAAACGCAAACAGTTGTAAGTGTTGACGCTGTTATTGCCCCTGTTACTTGAGTTGCTCCTTTTACAGCAGCCCTATAACTGTCTACACCCTCTGCTCGTAACCTATAAATATTTTCTATTACAACAACAGAGTTATCAACAAGCATACCAACGCCTATTGCAAGACCAGATAATGAAATAATATTTAAAGTTACTCCTGAGAAATACATCAATACCATTGCAAATAGAAGCGAAATAGGAATAGAGAAAGCTATAATTATTGTAGGTCTTAAATCTTTTAAGAAAAGAAGCAGAATTATTATTGATAGAATAGCACCATAAATAAGGCTCTCTAATACACTATCAACAACTAGCTCTATATATTCGCCTTGGTCCATTAAGTTAGAAAAGTTTAAACCTTCATACTCTTGTGTAAGTTCTAAGAACTTTTCATTAACATTTTCAGAAACTGTTGCTGTAGCATAAGTAGGTTGCTTTGAGAATGACATAATAAGTCCATTCTCACCATTAACTTTAGAATATAATACTCCCGAGTTATCAGTTAAAAAAACCTCTGCTACATCGCTTAGTCTTATTTTACCTACGCCATCAATATCAATATTCATAAGAACTAAGTTGTTTAGTTCTTCAACGCCATCAACTTTTTCTCCAATTCTAACTAAATAATCTACATCGTCTTCTGTAATATATCCAGCAGGCATTGAGAAGTTTTGTGCTACTAAAATTTGATTTACCATGTCCATAGTAATTTCAAGTTGAGCACTGTCAATAGCGCTTTCTTTTTGTTCTTCTAGGTCTTCTTTCGCGGTTTCTAGTTGCTCTTTTGCACTTTCAAGTTCAGCTTCTGCACCTGTTAGGGCACTTTGACCAGTAGTAATTTCAGTCAAAGCCGCAGACATATCAAGTGCTCCGCTTAATTGTTGCTTGCTTAGCTCTTCAAGACCTTCTTTTATTCCTATAGCGCCAGTCTCCATTTGAACTATAGCGGCCTCCATTTGAACAATACCCTCTTTAAGCGCGACCAATTGCATATTAAGCTCAGATATTTGAGCATCTAATGCTGCCAAGTCGGTAATTCCAAATGCGCTTAAAGCTGTATTAGCCGCTGTTATTGCAGTTTCCGTAAGTCTTAACTCGTTAGTATATTCATTAATTTTAGCATCTATATTAGCAATGTCTGTGCTGTGGGCTATAAGCTTAGCGTCTAATACTGCTAATTCCGTTTGTGCAATAATTAAATCTGCCCTGTATGTTTCAAGTAAAGCTTGTTCTTCTTCAGTGATTGAGCCATCAGTTTCTTTTAATTCAAGAGGAGCAATTAATGCTTCTAAATCTGTTATTTTTGTTGAAAGTAATGGGTGATTAATTTTAACATCTTCAAGTTCAGCAATATTAGCATTTGCTGTTTCTTTGTTTACATTTAAGTTGTCTAGCTCTGTTTTTAAAGTGTTTAGAGTATTAAGTGTAAGCTCTAAAGTAGGTAATGCCTCATTAGCAGAAGTAATTTGAGCCTCGATCTCTGCAATTGCTGCGTCTAGTTCAAATCTTTGGTTTAAAAGCTCGGCCTCAGCTTTTGTAGTTTCGTCAATAAGCATGTCTTGGCCGTTTTGAAGTTCTGCTTTAGCACTGTCTAACTCATTTAAGCTATCTTGAATTTCAGTTAATCCGTCTATTAGCTCTTGTTCACCCTCAGCCATTTCTTCTTCGGCTTCTTTAAATTCTTCTTCAAGTCCGTTTGCTATTTTCTTATTTAAGGCGTCAATTTTTTCAGGGGAGAGAATTACATTTATTTGCTCTTCAACACCACCGCTTAAATCTACACTGGCTACGCCTGTAATTCCCTCTAGTTCGCTTAAAATTTGTTCGTTAACAAATTCTGTAAGTTCTATATTAGTTTTTCCTTCATAATTTGCAGCAGTAGTTACTACAGGTAAAAGGTTAGGGTTTAACTTTAATATAAAAGGAGAAGCGACAATATCAGGCCAACTACCTGAAACTGCATTGATTTTTTCTCTAATCTCAGGAACAACTACATCCATATTTGCAGTGTCGGTAAATTCAAGCATAACTTGTGAGACACTGTCTGAGCTTGTAGACGATATAGAATTAATGTTCTCAAGAGACGCCATTGATTGTTCTAGCGGTCTAGTGATTTCTGCTTCTACTTCTTCAGGTGTTGCACCAGGATATGCAGTTATTACAACTGCATAAGGTAAGTTTATATTTGGTAATAGGTCAGGTATCATGTCACTAAAAGAAACAAAGCCTAAAATTATTACCATTAACACCGAAACGAAAATGGTTAAAGGTTTTTTTACACTAAATTTTGAAAACATTAATTTACTCCTTTTAAATAAATATTATTGTTAAAGAAAGGTTAAAAGATTAATATGTTACTTTACCCTAAATAATAGCAAGAAAAGGGGGGGAGAGGAACGAGATATTAAGCTTAAACGCTATTTTATTAACAACTATCAAATGATTAATATACATATGTTCAATAATATTAATTATACTATAATTAAGTAAAGATAAATACAAACAGAGTGTTAACATTTACTAAAGTTTGTGTGAAAAAAATCTCTAAATAAAATAGAACATAACTTAAATTTCTTTAAATTATGTTCTAAAATTATAAATTGATAAAATTGCAGAAAGTTAATTAAAGATAAAATTAATAATTTTCAGCCAAAACTTCAAAATATGCTTGAGGATGTGCACAAACTGGACATAGAGTAGGGCTCTCTTTACCAGTGTGTGTGTGCCCACAATTTGAGCACTGCCACATTTTTTCTTCTTCTTTTACAAAAACTTTACCGCTTTCGATATTCTCAAGCAGCTTTGCATATTTTGCTTCATGCTCTTTCTCAATCTGAGCAACTCCGTCAAATAACTTAGCTATGTCTTCAAAACCTTCTTCTCGAGCCTCGTCTGCGAATTTTGCATACATATCTGTCCATTCAAAGTTTTCGCCACTTATAGCATCTTTTAAGTTAACTGTAGTAGTAGGAGTACTCCCTCCTTTTAATAGTTTAAACCAAAGTTTAGCATGTTCTTTTTCGTTATGTGCAACCTCAGCGAATATTTTAGATATTTGAACATAACCATCTTTTTTTGCCTGAGATGAGTAGTACTGGTACTTTGTATGTGCTTGAGACTCTCCAGCAAAAGCCGCAAGTAAATTTGCCTCTGTTCTAGACCCTTTTAACATAATAATTACCATCCTTTCATTTTTTTACACAATATTTTCTATTTAATATGTGTAAGCTAACCCTTCTTTTAAAAAAACGCTTGATTATTTCTTGTATTTTAATTATAATATATTATAACTGTACAATCAAGAAATATACTGTATCTTTTATATTTTGTACTATTTTTGCTATATTATTAATATAATTTCGCATT
>CAYJEZ010000149.1:0-5214 GCA_964369215.1 uncultured Eubacteriales bacterium | reverse complement strand
TGGTGCGCAAGATGGGACTTGAACCCACACGTCTGTTGACACACGCACCTCAAGCGTGCCTGTCTGCCTATTCCAGCACTCGCGCGTAGTCTATTGATAATAGCAGAAAAAATATTTATTGTCAACCGTTTTCGTGTAAATACTTGCCAATTAATTGTAAACCAATATACATTGTTTAAAGCGATTTGGAATATAGCTATTTAACTCTTATTTAAAACAACCAGCTAAGCGCAGGGCTCTCTATTTTTTTGTGCATATCAATTATTTCAGTGGTAAGCTCATTAACAAGCGGTTTGTACTCATCTAAACTATAAAGATTGTTATATTGGTTTACATCATTTTTCATATCAAAAAGCATGTGATGTCCGTCTTCTCTTAGCGATAGAAAAATATCATTTTTTTGCATCATTATGCTGTCAAAGTCAGATGTATACATGTGTACGCTGTCTTGCCAATCTGTGCATTTACCATTTAATAAAACAGTAGCGTCTCTTCCCATGTCTTCACTATCGTCTGCTACATTAGCTAGGCTTGTTAGCATTTTTTTAAAGTCGAGCATACTTACATAATTATCTACTTTTGTGCCACTATTAATTTTCTCAGGGTATCTAATAAGAAAAGGAATATGGAAAACAGATGAAAATGATGAATTTTTGCCCCAAAGGCCATGCTCTCCCATATATTCGCCATGGTCAGTAGTGAAAACAATTATGGTATTATCAAGAATTTCCTCTTGCTCTAGTGTTTTAAACAGCTTGCCCATATTGTCATCAATACATTTAACCTCGCCTAAATATGCGGCTAAAAGCTCTGATGCTACTTTTCTGTCAGGGCAACTTTTGCCCCTGTTAAACCCTTCAGGCATCCAAGGTGGGCAACTTTTATAAAACGCCTCTGGTAGGTTTATTTTAGCAGGGTCAAACATTGTGTCGTATGGCTCACGTACGCTAAATGGAGTGTGTGGGTCCGGTATGCTTATCATATATAAAAAAGGAGTCGCTTTATCTCTATCTTTAATAAACTCAACTGCTTTATCGCACAAAAAGTCTGTTGTATAGGTAGTTTCGTCGCCTATTTCATCACCCATAGCACCTGCGTAAGAGTCGTTGTAGTCTGCAACGCTAACCTCGCCTGTCTCTTGGTCTTCTATCAGTTTTTTCCAGTGGCCACGGTTGAACATATATCTGCAATCGGTAAAACCGTGTGAGTCTTTTTCTGTCATAAAGCCTGGTTTATCTTCACCGTTTAAGTGCCATTTTCCTGCATATCCGGTTGAGTAGCCATTTTCTTTAAAAACTTCTGCTATAGTTTTTGCTTCAAAACTTAAAGGTAATTGGTTTTTATGTGCCCCGTGCTGAGGGGTATGAAGCCCTGTTAACAAAGAGCCTCTTGAAGGCGTACAAACAGCGCACGGAGTAAAAAATTGCTCAAAAATTGCTCCCTCGTTGCCTACTCTGTCTATATATGGGGTTGAGATATCTCTCGCTCCCAAAGCACTGATACTCCATGAGCTTTGTTGGTCGGTCATTACAATCAATACATTAGGTTTTTTCATAGGTTAAATACCTCTCTCTCATTTGTTAGTACATCCATTTTATACTAAAACAAGATAAAATGCAAATGTTATGTAACCACATTTTAAGCTTAGACAATATTGCTGTTTACTTTAAAAATAAGCTATGATATAATTAAAGGGTAAATTTATTTTTTAAGGTAGGAATATGAAACATAGAATTAATGATTTAGGTGAGAAAAATATTGTTGGCGAAAGAATAGAGCTAACAAGAAAAAAACTTGGAATGAAACAAAAAGAGCTTTTGGTAAGGCTACAACTTAAAGGCATAGATATAAACTCTTCAGGCCTTTCAAAAATTGAGGGGCAAGTTAGACATGTTTCAGACTTTGAACTGCTTGCCTTTGCAGAGATATTAAACGTAAATGTACTATGGCTTTTAACAGGCAAAGATTAAATTGTTATAATAGTAAAATGAGGTTAATAAAGTGAGAAATTTAGGAGAGCGCCTTAAAATATGTGCTAGCTTTGTGCCACTAGGGGCAAGGCTTGCAGATATTGGCACCGACCATGGCTATTTGCCTATTAGACTTTTAAAAGAGGGAAAAATAAAAAGCGCAGTAGCGGCTGATATTGCAGAAAAACCGCTTGAATCTGCCCTTAAAAATAGTGAAAAATATTGTGTAAACCTAAAAACAGTGCTCTCAAACGGTTTTGAAAAGCTAAAAGACAGCGATTTTGACACAGCGGTTATAGCGGGCATGGGCGGAGAGTTAATAGCAGAGCTTATAAGTAAGTGCACATACATTAAAAGTAAAACCCTAGTTTTGCAGTCTATGAGTAATACTCACAAACTGCGAACTTACTTATATGAAAACGGCTTTAACATAATAAGAGAAGACACAGTGAAAGACAAAGGCAAAATATACTCTGTAATGCTTGTTAAGCATGGTGAAGGCAAAATGCTTTGCCCGTACATGGGTGCTATAATTCCAAAAAGTGATTACTCGGTTGAGTATGCAGCTCAAACAGTTAAAGACCTTAAAAATAAGCTGAAAAGCGGAGAAGATTTAAATTCTAAAATTAAAGAAATTGAGGAGAAATATATGCCAAAAGTGATAGATATTTACGATGCAATGGACAAAATAGCACCGTTTAACAGCGCAATGGATTTTGACAATGTAGGACTTTTAGTCGGAGACAAAAATGCGACTGTAAGTAAAGCTATGCTATGCCTTGACATTACTGACGATATGATTGATGAGGCAATAAACATAGGCGCACAGTTAATTATTGCTCATCACCCTGTTATATTCGACGCGCCAAAATCTGTTATGGCAGACACAATTTTATATAAGCTTATAAAAAGCGGCATAAGTGCAATTTGTGCACATACTAACCTAGACGCCTGCGATGAAATTGGAATTAACCGTGCCTTAGCTAATATTTTAAACCTTAAAAATTTAAGAAAAAACGAGGGCGAATATTTTTATTATGCAGAGACAGACCCAATTAGCACAAAAGACCTTGCTTTAAAGATGAAAAAAGCTCTTAACACAACAGTGCTTTTCAACAATGTTGAAAAAGAGATAACTAAGGTAGTTATGTGCTCGGGCTCTGGCGGAAATATTGTGTATTCAAACCAAGACATTGATGCAGCGATTTGCGGCGAGGCAAAGCACCACGAATTTTTAGAGGCACAACACAGAGGAATACCTCTTTTTGCAGCCGGCCACTACGAGACAGAGAAAATATTTGACACTCTATTAAAAGAGTATTTAGACGAGAATATTAAAGGGGTAGACTTTGTGTTGTCTAAAACACAAAAACCTACACTAACGGTAATATAGTTTACATTAATTTGGCTTTTACACAGTTATAAAGCCCATATACCACTTTAGAAACAGGTTCGCATTTGTGTTCCTAATGGGACATGTTAAAAGCAATGTAAGCTAAGAGAAAGGAAGAAAACATGGCACTAGACGGAATATATTTACGCCATATAAAAACTGAACTTGAAGAGAAACTCTTAGGGGGCAGAGTAGATAAAATTCATCAGCCGTCAAAAGATGAGCTGGTGTTTACTATAAGAACACGAGAGGGAACATTTAAGTTGTTGCTCTCTGCAAGGCCTGATACAGCGAGGGTTCACCTGACAAAAATTAGCCTAGAGAACCCAAAACAGCCACCTATGTTATGCATGCTTTTAAGAAAAAAGCTAGGTGGTGCAAGGCTTATGAGCGTTACCCAAAAAGGGCTTGAAAGGGCATTAAGCTTTGAGTTTGACACTGTAAACGAGATAGGAGACAGAGTTAGGCTTACAATTGTTACCGAGATAATGGGCAAGCACAGTAATATTATTTTAGTAAATGAAGAGGGTAAAATAATTGATGCTCTTAAAAGGGTAGACGATCAAATGAGCTCTGAGAGAATAGTCTTTCCGGGGCTTATATACCGAGACCCGCCTGCTCAAAACAAACTATGTATACTAGACACACCTACAGACACAATAGTAGAAAAAATAAAAGAGAAACAAAGCTATTTAAACAAGGCTTTAATGAATGTTTTGCAAGGAATTTCTCCTATAGTAAGCCGTGAGCTAGAGCATATAATTACAAGGGGCAAAGGTGGCTCAACCTCTGAGCTAAGCGAATACGACAACACAAGGCTTGTAAAAGCTATAGATAATTTAAGAGAGACGGCTCAAAACTCAAGCGGAAATCCACATATGGTGGTTACAGATAAACCTATGGATTTCTCGTTTATTAATATTGAGCAATACGGTGACCAAGCATTAATCAGCGAGGGCGACAGCTTCTCGTACCTTGTAGATGAATACTACGAGCAAAGAGACAGCGCTATTAGAATAAAAGTTAAAAGCTCTGACTTGTTAAAACTTTTAAGCAACCGAGAAGAGAGGCTTAATAGAAAGATTTTACAGCAGAAAGAAGAGCTAAAAGAATGCGATAAAAAAGAAGAAATAAGAATAAAAGCCGAGCTGTTGAGCAGTCAAGCGCATATGGTTAAAACAGGAGATACAAGTGTTAAAATAGTTAATTATTATGACGAGAATATGAAAGAGGTAGAGATTTTTTTAGACCCTGCTCTTACGCCTACACAAAATGCTCAAAAGCTGTATAAAGACTACCGAAGGGCTAAAACAGCGGAGATAAAGCTGGCGGAGCAAATTGAGATTGCAGAAAAAGAACTGGAATACATTGACACAGTTTTTTATGCACTTACCGAGGCTGTTACCGAAGACGACTTAAGCGAGATTAGAACCGAGCTTGAAGAGGGTGGCTATGCAAAAATAAATAAAAAGTCTCAAACTAAGCAAAAAGCATTAATAAAGCCTATGGAGTTTGAGACCTCTGACGGATTTAAAGTTTTAGTGGGTAGAAACAACAGACAAAACGATAAATTAACACTTAAAGACGCAAACAGAAACGACCTGTGGTTTCATACAAAAGATATACCTGGCTCTCATACAGTGCTTGTTTTAGACGGTAAAGAACCTACAAACAAAGCTTTAGAAGAGACAGCGAAAATAGCAGCAAGGCACAGCAAAGCTAAGTTCTCAGGTCTTGTTCCTGTAGACTACACAAAGGTTAGGTATGTTTCAAAACCCTCTGGTGCAAAACCGGGTAGCGTTATTTATACAAATCAAACAACGGTGTTTGTACAGCTCAGTTAAAAAGAAA
>CAYJEZ010000148.1:0-5235 GCA_964369215.1 uncultured Eubacteriales bacterium | reverse complement strand
ACGTTGATATCAATAGTTTGAGGGGGAGCAACAATGTCTTCTTTATTAGTAATAGTAAAACCAATGTCTTGGTTACCAGAATATGTAGGAGTATAACCTTGAATAGGAACTTCTTCCACAGAATAAGTAATAATTGCACCAGTACTATCGAATTTAGGAAGAGAACTGAAAGTGTATTTCCATTCGTTGTTAGCATTTAACGAAATAGTACCCACTACGTCAGTGCCATTTTTTAAGTTAACAATAGCGCTTGTCCCTATAGTGCCATCCCAAACTTTATTTACGTTGATATCAATAGTTTGAGGGTTGGGTGTACCAGAAAAAACAATATTGCCATTAAATGGAAGCCAATGTATTTCGTTACTACTGTTCGCAACAGTAAAGTTTTCAGCTATTACAGTTCCGTTTGTTGCAGAAGAATCTTTTAAGTTAATTGTACTATAAGGAGCTAAAAGTGCACCTGTAATTTGAGTAGTGGAGGCAAATGTAATATTAGACACATCATTAGCAAAAACCCAAATGATTCTTTGTGCATTATTTAGCATGTTTGCATCTGTATTTTGATATGCCCAGTGAATATTTTGTGATATTTCATTTGTAGAATTTACATCTCCTCCCTCGACTAATATTACAAGAGCATCGTTAGAGCTGTTTGAAAAATTTAAATAATCAATATGTCTTACAGTGTTTAAGTCTGAAGAACTAATTTTATAAAAATTTGACTTTGATGCATCAAAGACTAACGTACTCCATCCATTCCAATTTTGCTTTTCAGCCTCTATTGAAGGCTCATTTAACAATGTTGAAACTAAATTTCTATAGTATGTGCGCGCACTATTAACTGCAGAATCAAAATAAATTGAAGGATGAAAAGTTAAAGGTATAGCAGGGTTAACACTACTAAATGCATAACTAGAATTAATTTCATTGCTTATAATACTGCCTTTATCAACTCTTGTTCCAGATGAATTTTTTATTTCTCCACCAACCACTAAACCTATATTAATAGTTGCAGGTAAGGGATTCTTCCAACCGTTTATTGCATCAGAGTACTCAGTTACAGATTGTAAGTGTATTGCATTATTTCCGATGAAGGTGGGTCCTATAATGTGGTTGGTACCATCAGGACCTAAGTAGTCGTTGAAAATAACGGCACTATAATTTGCTGCCTCTCCTAATATTGTCGAAGAACCAGTGCTCCAATCTATTTGAAGAGAGTCACCTAAAGTGTTAATAGAATAGTCTGTTTGAGCATTATCTACACCATCATTAGCATAGGTCACAGAGCTTAGTATTATTGATAATATTACTATACTTGATAAAAAGGCAGAGATTTTTTTTATCATATTATTTACTTAAAAACGAAATAAATATTGTATCTATATCATTTTCACCTTTCTTGTAAAATTTTAAACTAATAATTAAATTTTATAATGATAAATATTATTTGTCAATACAATTGGTGTTATTTTGTAAAATATTACAATAAGACAAGCAAGTGTTTGACTTGACTGTCTTATTAATTACTAAAAACATTAGTAAAAAAGAGATATTAGCGGTTAAGTTCTTCTTTAGGCCCGTCAGAGCTATGGTCTTTTATTATGCTCAAAACTTCCTTTAAATCACTAGTAGGTAAGTCGCCGGGGACAGTGCTCTTAAGTGCGGATGTAGCGTTACCAAAAGCTACTGCTTTTTGGGCATCAGCATGTTTTACTAGTCCATATAACGCTCCAGAAACATAAGCGTCTCCACTGCCTATTCTATCAATAACATCAATGTCTGTATACGCACTTTCAGTATGGTATGTATCGGTTTGGCTATTATAAATTAGACTTGTAAAGTGATGTTTTCTCGGAGAGATTACAGTTCTTTGAGTAGTTGCAACAATCTCTGCTCCGTACTCGTTATGGTAAGACTTTTGTATATCTTTTAACTCACCTGTTTTTCTAAACATTCTTCTGCTTGTCTCCTCACTAATGAAAAGCAAATCTACATAAGGTAAAATTTTTTCAATAGTTGCCTTAGCCTCTTCTTCACCCCATAAATTAGCACGATAATTTACATCAAAAGATATTTTTGCCCCGTTTGATTTAAATCTTTTAATAAGCTCTATTGTAATTTCATTCATGTTATCTCCTAAAGCAGGAGTGATTCCACTTACATGAAATATTTTTGTATTTGAATAAACATACTCAGGTATTTCGCTAAGCCTTAAATTGTTTACAGCTGAGTTTTTTCTGTCGTATACTATAGTAGGCTTTCTTGGTGCTGCTCCACTCTCGTAAAAATATATACCAAGCCTTGAGTTCGAGTCGGTGCTGTACTGTAAAAAGTCGTCAGAAACTCCACTGAATCTAATTTTGTTTTTTATAAAAGTTCCGAGTTCATTTTTTGGTAGCTTACTAATTATTCCAGTTCTAAGCCCTAGCATTGCCGCGCCTGCTACTACATTTAACTCAGAGCCACCTGCTCTTTTCTCAAAAATTTCACTGTCAACCATTCTTACATGTCTCGGAGGCGAGAGTCTAAGCATAATTTCACCCAAACCTACAAGGTCAAACTCTTTGTCTTGTAAATCAATAAATCCATTGTAATTACCCATAATAATCCTCCACTTTCTGTTTTAATTACTATTAACAAAATAACAAGTTTTTCGTACTGTTAATTTATTTTCTTATTATTATTTTAACAAATAAACTAATAAAATTCAAGTATTTTTATTGAATATACTTATGTTTATTCAATATTTAATTTCATTGACTATGTTAAAGAGCAATTTTTCGTAAATTTTAAACTATTTTATATACTACTATTTACTTTTATGTGTAAACTTGTTACAATGTAAAATGTGAAAACATAGTTAAGTAGCAATTAAATAAATTATATAGCAAGCGAGAGGATGAATAACCCATGATAAGAGAACAAATATGTGATATATGTCAAAAAATGTGGCAACTAGGTTGGGTTGCGGCTAACGACGGCAATGTGAGTGTTAAAATTGCGGAGGATAGGTTTTTAGTAACTCCTACAGGAATTAGTAAGTCGTTTATTACTCCTGATAAGCTTATTACAGTTAATTCTAAAAATGAGATTATTGAAGCCCCTGAAGGATTTAAACCTTCAAGCGAGATAAAAATGCATATGCGTTGTTATGAGAAAAGAGATGATGTTTTTGCTGTAATACATGCTCATCCACCCGGTGCAACGGGTTTTGCTGTTGCTCATAAATCGATGGACATGTATAATATGATAGAAGACGTAGCAGTTATGGGCTCTGTTCCTCTAACTCCTTACGGAACCCCTTCTACTAGTGAAGTCCCTGACTCTATAGAGCCATTTTTAGATGAACACGATGTATTACTATTAGAAAATCATGGTGCTTTAGCAGTAGGGTCTGATTTAATTACAGCTTTTTATAGAATGGAAAGCTTGGAACTTTGGGCGAAAATTACTATTAATGCCGTTATTTTAGGTGGTTCTATAGATATCTCAAAAGAAAATATCGATAAGCTTATTAATTTAAGAGACTATTATAAAATTACAGGCAGACACCCAGGGTACAAAAAGTACAACAAGGACGAGAATAAATTTTAAATTATTTATGGGGGTAAGATGTATGAAAAATGTATTAGCTTTTGATTTTGGTGCCTCAAATTCAAGAGCAGTTTTAGGTACACTTAAGATAGAAAATGGAATTAAGTTGATAGATATTAAAGAAATTCATCGCTTTGAGAGTAGTTCTACAAAAATAGGGGCTCATGTGTATTGGGATTTTCCTTATTTATTCTCAGAGGTAAAGAATGGACTAGTAAAAGCAAACCAATATGGTTTTGAAAGTGTTGGGATTGATACTTGGGGAGTAGATTTTGGTCTAATTGGAAAAGACGGAGAACTATTACAAAACCCTGTGCATTATAGAGACATTAGAACAAAGGCGGTTTTTAAAGAAACTTTAGAGAGTATAGGTGAAGAAGAACTTTATACGAAAACAGGTTGTCAAACAATGGCGATAAACACAGTGTTTCAATTAGCATCATTAAAAAAAGATAAACCTTGGCTTTTAGACGTAAGCGATAGAATGTTGTTAATGCCTGACCTATTCAACTATTTTTTAACAGGGAATATGGTAGCCGAGAGAACAATTGCCTCGACAAGCCAAATGTACGACCCTTTTAGTGGAGACTGGGACTATGAGACGATAGAAAAAATTGGCTTATCTTCAGATTTGTTTTCAAAAATTGTAGACACAGGTGAATGCTTAGGTGATATTTTACCTCAAATTACAGAGGAGCTTGGAATAAACAATGCAAAAGTTATAGCAGTTGCATCACACGATACTGCAAGTGCAATTGCAGCTACACCGACACAAGATGAAAGCTTTATTTTTATTTCTAGCGGTACTTGGTCATTATTTGGCACAGAGATTGATAAACCTAAAACAGATAAAACTTCAAGAGAGTATAATATAGCCAATGAGATAGGAGCAGAGAATAAAGTTATTTACTTAAAAAATATAACAGGTTTATGGCTTATTCAAGAGACAAGAAGACAGTTTTTAAGAGAAGGTAAAAATTACAGTTATGCAGATATGGAAGAGCTAGCTAAAAAAGAAGAAGCTTTTCAGTTTTTCATAGACCCAAATGCTCCTCAATTTGCGATAAGTGGTAATCTGCCTAAAAAGATTAAGTCATTTTGTAAAGAGACAGGCCAACAAGTGCCTACTACAGATGGAGAAGTAGTAAGGTGTATTTATGAGAGCCTTGCGTATGAATATAAGAGAACATTAGATATAATTAGCCACGCTACAGACAATAAATACGAGACAATACAGCTCTTAGGTGGTGGAACAAAAGACGGATTTTTATGTGATATGGCAGCTTCATCTACAGATTGTACTGTTAAAGCCGGTCCTATTGAAGCTACAGCTCTTGGAAATATTTTAATGCAGTATATATCTTTAGGGGAAGTCAAAGATATTGCAGAGGCTAGAGAAATTATAGCAAATTCTTTTCCTGTAAAAGTATACGAGCCACAAAATACAGAACTATGGGAGAAAAACTATAGCAAATACCTAGATATAATAAATAAATAAATTTGTTTAAATATTACAGATGAAAATTATTATTGATTAGTTAAGAAATCAATCAATAATAATCTTGTCTGTAATATTTTTTTTTACTAAAGCATAAAGTTAAATGAGAAAAGTATAGTGTGGTTAGCCACTAGGAACTAATC
>CAYJEZ010000147.1:0-5242 GCA_964369215.1 uncultured Eubacteriales bacterium | reverse complement strand
ATGTTAAAAGTGGCTATAATAGGTCTTGGTACAATAGCACCAATACATAAAAATGCAATAGAGATGAGCGACAAAGCAAAGCTTGTTGCCGTATGCGATATTAACGAGAAAACATTTGCGGATTATGACGGAGTAAACTGCTATACCGACATAGACGAAATGATTTGCAAAGAAGAATTAGACTGTGTACATATTTGTTTGCCACATTATTTACATGTGCCTGTTTCAATTAAATGCGCACAAAAAGGCATACATGTATTTACTGAAAAACCAGTGTCGATTAATTATAATCAAGCAATAGAATTGTTTGAATTAGAAGATAAGTACTCTGTTAAGGTAGGTGTTTGCCTACAAAACAGGTATAATAACACATCAATAATTGCTAAAAATGCGGTCGAGAGCGGTGAGTACGGCAAGTTTTTAGGCTCTAAAGCTATAGTTACTTGGTGCAGAGGTATGGACTATTACAATGAAGCACCATGGAGAGGAATTAAAGCCCAAGCAGGTAGTGGAGTTATGCTCAATCAGTCTATTCACAGCCTTGACTTACTTTACTACATAGGTGGAGAAGTAGATAGTTTAAAAGCAAATGTTGCTAATTTCTCGCTGCCTGAAACAGAAATAGAAGACAGTGTAATGGCTAATTTAGAGTATAAAAACAGCAATGCTCGTGGTATGTTTTTTGCAACTATAGCCTTTTGTCAAAACTCTTCGGTTCAGTTTGAAATTGTGTTTGAAGAAGCAGTGCTTAAAATAGATGACGGAAAAATATTTAGAGCTGACGTTAAAACTGGCGACCTAGTTCTTTTGGCAGAAGATAAAAAATTAGAGGGCAGTAAGCACTATTACGGAGCTGCTCATTTTACCGCAATTGATACATTTTATAGTGCTATTATTGATAATACCTCTAACTATATTAGCGTTCAAGATGCGGCTTATGCTATTAATTTAGTAGATAAAATCTTTTTATCTGACGAGAAAAATGCAAAAGTAGAAGTTTAATTATTTTGTAGGGGCGACCTTTGGTTGTCCGAAATATAAAAATAAGTGTCTATGTTTTTTCAACAACACAGATTAATTCACCAAAGAAAGGATGATAAAAATGAAACAGTTTTTAGGAAAGAATTTTCTATTAGACAGCGACACAGCAAAAACCCTATATCACGATTACGCAAAAGACATGCCAATATTTGATTATCATAATCATTTAAGCCCAAAAGAGATATACGAAGACGGTAAGTTTGAGGATATAGCTAAGGTTTGGCTTGGTGGAGACCATTATAAATGGAGAATAATGAGAAGCCACGGAATTAGCGAGGAGTATATTACTGGTGATAAACCCGGTTTTGAGAAATTTATGGCGTATGCTAAGGCTATTCAATACGCTATAGGAAATCCACTATATCATTGGACACACCTAGAACTTCAAAGATATTTTGGCATTTACGATGTTTTAAACGAAGAAAATGCAGAGAAAATATACAATAAGTGTAATGAAATGTTACAACAAGATGACTTCTCTGTAAGAAAGCTTATTGTGCGTGGCAATGTTAAAGCTCTTTGTACTACAGATGACCCTAAGGACGATTTAAAGTACCATAAGCTATTAAAAGAAGAGGGTTTTGAAGTTAAAGTTCTTCCTACTTTCCGCCCTGATAATTTAATTCATGCTGAGAAACCTGGCTTTCTTCCTTACATTAAATCATTAAGTGAATTTAAGTTTAAACTTGACAGTATAGATAGCGTATGCAATTTCTTAGAGTCAAGAATTGAGTATTTCCACGAGGTTGGTTGTAGGCTTTCAGACCATGGTTTAGACTCTGTTATGTATTTAGAGAGTACTAAAAAAGAGGCTGATACAATTTATAAAAAAGCTTTAAACGGAGACAAATTGACTATAGACCAACTTAGAAAATACAAAGGTTATATTTTAAGCTTTTTAGGTAAAGAATACAATAAACGTGGTTGGGTTATGCAGTATCACATTGGCGCAATAAGAAACAACTCTTCAAGAATGTTTAAAAAGCTAGGTGCTGATACAGGGTTTGACTCTGTAAATGATTTAAGTTGTGCAGGCGATTTATCTAAGATGTTAGATAGTATGGACAAAACTGACAAGTTACCTAAAACAATTCTTTACACATTAAATCCTGCCGATAATGCAGTGCTTGCCTCTATGATTGGAAACTTCCAAGGTGGCGGAGTAGTTGGAAAAATGCAATTTGGCTCAGGTTGGTGGTTCTTAGATACCAAAACAGGCATGATGAAACAAATGGAAGACCTAGCTAACATGGGCATGATTTCTAACTTTGTTGGTATGCTTACAGACTCAAGAAGTTTCTTGTCTTTCCCAAGGCATGAGTATTTTAGAAGAATTATGTGTAATGAGCTTGCTAAACTAGTAGAAAACGGTGAGTTCCCTGCAGACTTTAAAATACTAAAAACTATTGTTCAAGGCATTTGTTATAACAATATCAATAACTTTATACAATTAGACTAAAAGTAAAAATATTAACTTAAATACTATTAGAAAGGCTTGAATATATTATGAAACTAAATTTAGAGTCAATTAAAGATAAAGCCCAGTGGGAAAAAAGCGGGATTGCGCTACCGAAATATGACGTAGAACAAATTGCAAAAAACACCTTAGAGCGTCCAACATGGGTTCACTTTGGTGCAGGTAACATTTTCAGAGCATTTATAGCTAGAATAGGACAAACTATCTTAAACGAGGGTCTAGCAGACACAGGTATTATAGCTGTTGATACATTTGACTACGAGATTATCGATAAAATTTACAACCCATTTGATAATTTAACAATTCTTGTTAAGCTTTTTGCAGACGGAAACATGGAGAAAGAAGTTTTAGCTAGCGTTCCTTACGCTTATAAAGCAAATTCAGATTTTAAAGAGTATGAGAACATTGTTAAAGCATTTGAAAATCCTTCTTTACAAATTGTAAGCTTTACAATTACAGAAAAAGGATATACTTTAAAAACTATGACGGGCGAGTATATGGGAATAGTTGAAGAAGACATTAAAAACGGTCCAGACAATGCTAAGCATGTTATGAGCATTGTGTGCTCGCTACTGCTAAAACGCTTTAACAGCGGCAAATATCCAATAGCTATTTGCAGTATGGACAACTGTAGCCACAACGGAGAAAAACTAGGAAATGCAGTAAAAGATATAGCTGTAAAATGGTGTGAAAACGGCTTTGTATCTCAAGAGTTTGTAGACTATATTTGTGATGAAAGCGTTGTTAGCTTCCCTTGGTCTATGATTGATAAAATCACTCCTAAGCCTGCTCCTGAAATTGAGGAAGTTTTAGCTAAAGATGGTGTTGAGGACATGGCTCCTATCATCACCTCGAAATCAACTTATGTTGCTCCTTTCGTTAATGCAGAGGTACCTGAATATTTGGTTATGGAAGATAACTTCCCTAACGGAAGACCAGCACTTGATAAAGGTGGCGCTTACATTACAGACAGAGAGACTGTAAACAAAGTAGAGACCATGAAAGTTACAACTTGCCTAAATCCACTTCATACAGCTTTATCTGTTTTTGGTTGTGTTTTAAACTATAACAGAGTTTTTGAGATGATGAAACAACCTATGTTTAGAGTATATGCCGAGAAAATTGGCTACGATGAGGGAATGAAAGTAGTTGTTGACCCTAAAATTATTAACCCTAAAGCGTTTATTGATGAGGTTATTAACGAAAGACTACCAAATCCAGGTATTCCAGATGACCCACAAAGAATTGCTACAGATACTTCTCAAAAAATGGGCATTAGGTTCTGCGAGACAATTAAGTCTTATATGAAAAGCGATGAGCTTGACCACAAAGATTTAGTGTACATTCCTCTTGCAATTGCTGGTTGGCTAAGATATTTATTACCTGTAGACGACAACGGCAACCCTAGAGAGATAGATCCTGATCCACTAAAAGATGAGCTTTGCGAGATAATGGCACCTATTAAACTAGGCGGAGAGTACAAAGGCGAGGCGATAAAAATACTTTCTAACAAAAACATCTTTGGTATAGACCTAGTAGAGGTTGGCTTATCAGATAAAATTGAAGGAATGTTTAAAGAGATGATAGCAGGAGTTGGAGCTACTGAGAAAACACTTAAAAAATATGTAGGAGTATAATTTTACTCTCAACACAAGACACTACAGGTGAGATTTCCTCTGTAGTGTCTTGCTCATTATTAATTTCTAATCATGAATTCTTTGACAAACATAAAGGACAGATACAAGTTTTGTGCTTTCAAATCTTACGATTTGAATTTTGCAAAATGCGAGCTTGCTCGCAATGTAAAACCGCCCAAAACATTACGACAAATTAAAAAAAGGAAGGTTAAAAATATGAAAGTTATAGCAATTAACGGAAGCCCAAGAAAAAACGGAAATACATCACATGCCTTAAACTCAATGCAAGATATATTTATAAAAAACGATATAGAGTTTGAAGTAATACACCTTGGAAATAAGCCTATTTCTAACTGTATTGCATGTAATGCATGTGACAAGTTAGATGGAAAATGTTCACTTAAAAATGACATTCACAACGAAGTTTGCGACAAAATTGCCAATGCAGATGGTGTAATTTTTGGAGCTCCAGTATACTATGCAGGTATAGCTGGAGGCATGAAGAGCTTTATGGATAGATTTTTTAGAACTAACTCTAAAAAGCTTGCATTTAAACCAGTAGCAGGCCTTTGTGTATTAAGAAGAAGTGGAGGAGTAGAAACTTACAACCAACTTAACAATTACTTTAGCCTTTCACGCTCGGTAGTAGTTCCAACATCATATTGGAGTGTATTTCACGGTGCAAATTCTGGTGAGGTGCTTAAAGACGATGAGGGTATGGACTGCGCAAGTGAGATTGCAGTGAATATGTGTTGGCTGCTAAAAACTTTTAGCGAGTCGAAAATAGAGAAACCTGAAATTAAAAATAGAAGAATTACTAATTTTATTAGATAATACGGATATATGTTTTCTTTTTATAATAAAGAGTAAACTGGTTGTAGCATAAGCGAGCAATTTAATACCACATTATCAAGTGTGCAAAAAATAACTAGTAAAAAGTAAATATAAGTATTATTTGCATATTAATTTAACAAGCCTATTATTGAAGTTTTCTATGCCTAGTTAATAATCTAGCTCAAGTTTTGAGCTAGATTATTTGTGTGTTTAATTGTTTTTAAGATTCAATATTATATATTTATCAGAAATG
>CAYJEZ010000146.1:0-5269 GCA_964369215.1 uncultured Eubacteriales bacterium | reverse complement strand
TGAATTAAATTCACCAAATGCATTATTATTTAGTGAAGCTGTACAAACGCTTGCACTTACACTCGCAACTAGTCTATATTTACTTTGGTTAATTCCGGCAGACACTATTTCGCTTTTAAGGTCTACCACTGCATTTCCTGTGTAGTAAAAATTAACAGGCACTTTAAACCCTATGCCGTTTAATAGTTTATAGCTTGTTAAATTACCTATAGGTATAAAGCTTATGTTATTTCCGTTTAGGCTCTCGTTTATTAAATTATTAAGGTCGGCTTTTATCTTTATTATTTCACTGCTGTTTGCTTCTATGTAATTAAGTTCTAAATTATTGTTAAAGTTTATGTTATATGTATTCTCAATGTCTGAAAAGTGCTTAATAATTGTCTCATTTACAGCGTTTTGAGCAAACGATGCAGCATTTTGCTCTAAATATGCCGTAGGTAACAGGCTCACTTTGCTCTCAAAATATGTAAAAAGGCAAATTATTACTGCTGATATAGCTATAATTTGGGGTAAAGGTTTAAGTTTTATCTTCTTTTTTCGCTTTCGCATGGCAACCTATCCTTTCTGAAAAATACTTATATCATATACTATGAAATATTCTTATTATGTGTTAATAAAAGAATAAAATTTTCTTTTCATTATTGCAAAATTATTTTTAGTATGCTAAAATAATAAACAGTAGGTTAAATTTTATATATTTTGAGATAGATATTATTTTTTTAGCCGATAAGTAAAACGTTTAATGTGTAGAAATGGAGGAAGCAAAATGAAAGAAAAAGTAAATGTGCTTTATATTATGTCAGACGACCACTCTTACAACGCGGTAAGCTGTTATGGTTCTATTTTAAGCGATGTTTTTAAAACCCCAAATTTAGACTCAATTGCTAACAATGGGCTTAGGCTAGACAACTGCTTTAGCACAAACACAATTTGCACCCCAGCAAGGGCAACTATAATGACAGGGCAATACGGCCATATTAATGGTGTTAGAACTCTTTCAGACCATTGGAACCCCGACGGTGAGGTCAACCTAGCTAAAATATTTAAAGATAATGGTTACAGCACTGCTGTTTTTGGAAAATGGCATTTACACTGCGAACCAAAGTTTTTTGATGAGTACAAAGTTTTAAGTGGCGAGGGTGGACAAGGAACTTACCAAAACCCAGAGTTTTTAGAAAAAGAAAAAGGTATTGTAGATTACACTGGATATGTAACAGATATAATTAGCGATATGACAGTAAACTACCTTAAAAACGATATAGATAAAGATAAGCCTTTCTTTTTAATGTGCCATCATAAAGCCCCACACGATTTTTGGGAGTTTGCACAAAGGCATGAAACAATGTTTGACGGTGTAGATATTCCGCTTACTAACAGCTTATTTGAAGATAAAAGCCATAGAAGCGACGCCTCTCGCGATTATGGAAGCTCTGTAAGCCCTAGAAATAAAATAAGAAGCCTTTACGAAGACTTCAGCAAAGAGAACTACCCAACAGGCAAATTAGAGTGCGACGACAGCGCAAGTTTTGAAGAGAAAGGCATAGCTGCCTACCAAAAATATTTAAAAGATTATTTAAGAACAGTTGCAGGTATTGACGACAGCGTTAAAGCTATTTTAGACACCCTTGAGAGCATTGGCGAACTAGATAACACCGTTGTTGTTTACACATCAGACCAAGGCATGTTTTTAGGCGAGCACGACTACCAAGATAAAAGATGGTGCTACGAAGAATCTTTAAAAATTCCATTTTTAATCTCGTACCCAAAACTTATTGAAAAGGGTGGCGTAAACAAAAACATGATGGCTAATATAGATGTAGCCCCAACGCTTTTAGACTTTTGTGGTATAGAAATTCCAGAGGCTATGCAAGGTATTAGCATGAAAGAGGCATTAACAACTAAAGGTGGTAAACAACTAAGAGAGAGCGTGTATTTTAGATACTGGATGCACTTTGCACACAGGCATGAGAATCCAGCTCATTTAGGCATTAGAACAGACGAGTATAAACTGCTTTACTTTTATGCCCACCCACTAGACGCAAACGGAGCCGAAAAAAGAGACACCCCACAAGGCTACGAACTTTACGACCTTAAAAAAGACCCATTTGAGCTTAACAACGTCTACAATGACGAGGCTTACAAAGATGTTATTTTAAAAATGACATCTTTGCTAAAACAAGAGAAAACAAAGTATAAAGACTTTGACAAAGGCTTTGAACATATTGTAAAAATATAAAAACAAACACCATTTGCAGCTTAACTCAGCGGTAAATGGTGTTTATTATTAAATATTGGTTTGCAAATAAGCATTATTATATTAGCCTGCCAATAACTCTATAACTTCTTCTGTCTCTGCCATTGTGTCTGCCGAAAACAAGAATGCACCTTGCTTATTGTATACTTCAATATGTCCTCTTACTGTTTTTATAATGTAGTTTTCCATATCCATTCGTCCTTTCACTCTTGCTATAACTATATTATACATATATAACAGCACAATAAAAAGGACAGTAAATATTAATACTATGCAAATTGCAACTTAACTTATATTTGTCCAAACAATAGCATAAAAAGCTTTTTCATATAAGTTTTTATGCATATGATTTGTTGACATGTAAAGTTTCTGTTGTTATATTGACTTTTCAAACATTTTGAGTTATGATTGTAGAAAGCAAAGCACGCAGATTATTGGTACATTTTCTAAAATGGAAAGGACGGTTACGAACATGCTAAAATCACACGCTAAAATTATCGTTTTATTCAGCATTCTTTTTGCTGCAATAGCTCTTGTAACAACAATTACAGGCACACTTATTTATCTTGATAAAAAGAAAGATGAGAGGGACCTTGAGCGTTATTTAGATGAGGCTATTCTGTAAATTTTTATTAATTAAATGGGTTGTTACGAAACATCAATTTTCGTAACAACCCATTTTCTGTTTTGATAAAAGTACTATTTGTCTGTACTTTGTGTAAGCTTTCTTGAAAGCCAAGCCTCTGCTATATCTATAGCGGTATACAGCCCTGTTTTCTCTGTAGTCTTCTCTATCATTTTTTGAGGAGGAATTGTTGGGTCTGTTGCCATTAGTTGAACACCAACTTTATCTGCTATCTCTATATCGCCAACTTTTTTCTTAGTTTTTACATCTATTTTAACAACATAAGGGTCGCTCATAAATCCGTAATAAAGCGTATCGCCACTTCGTACTAAAGGTTTGCCTTTAAAGCTTGAAAACTTTTTTTCACTCATGTCAATCTCATCCTTTCGTTATAATCGTTTAAGAATTATTTAATTCTATTCATCTGCTTATAGTCTAATTATACTGTATATGTTAATTAAAAGCAAGTTATACAAAAAATGCTAATTGTAGAGTTACCCACAGCACTTTTTATATTTTTTACCACTACCACATGGGCATGGGTCGTTTCTTCCAACTTTTACTTCGTTAACTACTGTTTTAGAATTTTTTTGGCTTTTATATAGCTCTTTTCTCTTCTCTTCACTAAGTCTTGTGTCCCATTGAGGCAACTCATAAAGCCATGATGCATTTGCAGCAACCATATTATAATATAATTTTTCATCGTTAAAAGATAAATTAACATTTGTCTCAAGCGTTAACTCTTCTAAATTCATAGGTCTTTTTAGGCTGTCATTTATTCCGTCAATAAAACCTGTCATTAAAACTACTTCTACGCCAAACTTTTTAGCCAACGCCTCTACAGTGCCTGAAACCGCTGTTTTTCTTGCCAATATTTTCTCATACATACTTTTCTCTTTAAGAAAATAATCGTTCCAAAAATTGTTAGCGTCAGGGCCGTGTTGTTTCTCTTGTGCAAATTCTGTCCATTGTTGTAGTAAATTCATTTAATATTTTCCTTTCTTCCACTGCAAAGCACTAATGCTAATCTAGCAAAATCACAAATTATCATAATAATTAATTACAATTTTTTCGCAACAATAATATCTCTAATTATTGCTTGGTCTACCCTGTGTTCAAGCGAGTTAAAGTCTCTGCCCTCAAACACCTCAAATCCGTTTTCTTTAAAAATAGTAATAGCTTTTAGCCTTGTAAGCACGTTGCAATTCCAAGATAAGGCTATTACTCCAGAAGGTTTTAAAACCTCTTTCCAAACAGGTAAACAAGCTCTTAAAAGTTGAGTTGGATTTCGTGTTAGCGAGTTCTGTTTTTCATTCGTAACATTTCCGTGCTGAATACCATAAGGCAAGTCGCCTACTATAATATCAAAAAAGTTCTTTTTATATATGTCGGCTGCATTTAATGCATTGCCTGAAATAAACTCTGCTGTTTTAAACTTTTTTTCTTTAAAATCAGTTTTTGAAGCCGAAAGTTTTACTGTATATTTTGTTGCTGTAAAGCTTTTATTTGGCCCTGATACACGAATTACATCTGTGTTGTGTTTATACTTGTTCATCTCGCAGAATTTTTTTAGAAAGTGGTAGCTCTCATTAACAACCTTTTCTCCTACCTCAATTCCATACACATCAAAACCCTTTATTAAGCCCTCGTAAAGAGTAGTTCCTTTTCCTGCTAATGGGTCAAGTAGCCTTACATTTTCTTTCGCCTGAGCACAAGAAAAAGCTATATTAATCATCATTCTAGTAAAAAGCTCGTTTGTTTTGCCTGAGTACTTTAATATAGAGCTGACGCTCTCGTCTATGTAGTTTACATTTGTTCTTTGAATAGGAATAAAACTCTCACCACTTAATTCAAACACCGCAAAAACGAATGATAATGAAGAAATAATCTCAAAATCTTTTTCATTCGGTGCATCGTCAAAGCTAAAAGTCAAATAATCTATGCCACAAATTCTCTCTACCTTAATGTCTGTAGCTTTTTGAGACATCTCTTGCGACACTATGCTAAATTCTGAAACAGATAATTTAAGAGAGTTTTCATAGTAAATTCTATTATGCCCCGGATTATACATAATGGCATATTTTTTCAAACAATGCACCACCTAAGTTAAAATAAGAGTCACACATAAAAATGTGTGACTCATTTTCTGGCAGGGGCAGTAAGAATCGAACTCACGGCACGCGGTTTTGGAGACCGCTGCTCTACCAGCTGAGCTATACCCCTTTATCGACTGACTTGAATATTATATACCCTATTCTCGTTTTTGTCAACTCATTTTTTACTTTTTTATTTGCAATATAGTAAATTAACTTAGAAAACACTACAAAAATTAAGCAAAAAAGCTTTAATCTATGCGGTTTTTTGCTTGATTTGTGTTAGTTTTTCTTGTT
>CAYJEZ010000145.1:0-5448 GCA_964369215.1 uncultured Eubacteriales bacterium | reverse complement strand
TTATTTGTGTGTTTAATTGTTTTTAAGATTCAATATTATATATTTATCAGAAATGTAAAAAATAATTCAATTTTTTGTTAAAAAATTACTTGGTAAATTTAACAAAAAAATATACATATTATAAGCAAATATACAAAGTTAATTTATTTAAATTAAACATATAGACAAAAATAACTTAGTGTGATATTATCAATTCAGCAAATAAACACGCGTTTATAACAAAGTGAGGTGAATAATATAAACACCAAAGAAATTGCAAGGTTGGCAAATGTTTCTCGTAGTACAGTGTCAAGGGTTATTAACAATTACAGCAATGTGCCACAAGAAACGAAAGATAAAGTGAATGCGGTAATCAGTGAGTATGGGTATTCACCAAATCATTTTGCGAGAGCTCTGGCAGGAGTGGGCTCTAACATTGTTGGAATTTTTATAGCTGATATTAATGACAATGATAACACTGAGAATTGGATAGGAATGAACTCACCTTACAATATGGAGTTATTATCTAACTTAGTATCATCATTAAAAGACTTGGGGTATCTTTCATTAGTAAACATTATAACAAAAACTGAAGACATTAAAAATTTGGATAGTTTATTTAAAAGTTCGATGATTTATGGTGGTATTTTTACTGGATTTCCTTATAAAAATAAAGTTTTAACAAAAATAGCTAACAGTTATAACGCAGTTTTTCTTGACCAATTTTTAGAGAGTGATGACAAAAATAGCAACATTAAAATTGTAAATAGCGATGACTATTTAGGCGGATACTTAGCCACTAAGCACCTTATTGAGTGTGGTCATAAAAATATTTTACACATTGAGGGAGACGACAGGTTATCTTCTATACAAAGAAAAAAAGGATATTTAAAAGCTATAAGTGAGGTTGATGGGCTTAAGCCAAATGTAATTTGTGGCTTATACAAAGAAGACGTTTCTTACAATCAAACTAGTAAATATCTTATAAAAAATACGCCGTCAGCAATTTTTGCAGCAAATGATGTAATGTCTTTAGGCGCAATTAGGGCGATTAAAGGCAGAGGGTATAAAGTGTATGACGACATTTCGATTATTGGTTATGATAATTTAAAAGTAGCTACTTGGCTTAACTTGAATCTAACTACTTTTGAAACTTCATTAAAAGAAATATCGAAATCTTGCGTAGAACTTTTATTTAACAAAAATGCAAAGCATATTATTCATAGTCCTGATTTTATAGAGAAGGGTACAGTTAAAAAAATCTAAGTTGATTTTAGATTTTTTTAAAAACATAAAATAAACGCGTGTTCTCAATTAATATTATATAAAATCAGTACATATAAACTGATTAAGAAAGGAAATAAAAATGTTAACTATATTAATTTCATTTATAGTGTTTTCAGCAGCGGTTGGACTAATAACTTACTTTAAAACAAGAAACGACAAGTTAAACACAAGTGACGCATATTTTCTAGGAGGCAGAAGCTTAACAGGGGGTGTTATTGCAGGTTCACTACTACTTACAAACCTAAGCGCAGCAAGCTTTGTAGGAATGTCGGGGCAAGCATACTCACAAAACATGGCAGTTATGGGTTGGGAGGTTGGCTCGGGAATTACCCTTATACTCGTAGCATTATTCTTAGTACCAAAATATTTAAAGCAAGGTATTACAACAATTCCAGATTTTATTCAATCACGTTTTGACAGCCTTACTCGTAAATTTATTACTATTTTATTTTTAGTAAGCTATATAGTAAACCTACTACCAATTACACTTTATTCAGGTGCAATTGCAATGGGGCAAATATTCAATATATCAGAAGTATTTGGAATAACAGAGGTTCAAGGTATTTGGTTAATGGTTTGGGTAATAGGAATTATAGGAGCAATTTACGCTATTTTTGGTGGTTTAAAAGCTGTTGCTATATCAGACACCATTAACGGAATTGCTCTTGTAATAGGTGGGCTTTTAGTTCCGGTATTTGCACTTATATTTTTAGGCTCAGGAGACATTTCAGTCGGTTTTGACACTTTTTTAAACAGCGCACCAGAAAAATTTGATTCCATAGGTTCAGAAGACAGCTATCTACCTTTTACTACAATGTTTACAGGTTTAATTTTGGTTAATCTTTATTATTGGGGCACCGACCAATCTATTATTCAACGCGCATTAGGTGCTAAAAGTCTTAAAGAAGGTCAAAAAGGAGTTATTTTTGCAGGACTGCTAAAAGTTTTAACTCCTCTAATGGTTATTATCCCAGGCATATTAGCATTTCAAGTATTAGGTGGAGAGATTGAAAATGTTGATACGGTTTACCCACAACTTGTTAGCACAGTTTTACCTGGCCCAATTATAGGCTTATTTGCTGCAGCTATGATGGGTGCTATTTTAAGTACTTTCAATAGCGTGTTAAACTCGGCTTCTACTTTATTTGCGTTAAATGTTTACAAACCAGCTGTAAAAAAAGAAGTAAGCGACCAAAAGCTAATTGGGGTTGGCAAGCTGTTCGCGTTAGTAATAGCTATTATTTCAATGCTAGTAGCTCCGTTAATATTAAATGCACCAGACGGGCTTTTTGATTACTTGCAAACAATCAACGGTTTCTTTAATGTGCCTATATTTACTATAATTTTTATGGGGTATATGACAAAAAGGGTACCGCCAATAGCTGCAAAAATTGCAATTGTTTTCTTTGTTTCTGTTTATGCAATTACACAACTAGTTTGGAACACAGGGCTTCACTACTTGCACATTTCAGCAATTTTGTTCGTTTTATCTTGTTTAATTATGTTTGTTATAGGAAAAATAAAACCTATGGAGAAAGATTATGAGTTGCCTGTTAACAATGTAGTTGACATGGAGCCTTGGAAGCACAGATATACATTTAGTAGTTTTGTTGTTTTCGTTATGCTTAGCATGTATGTTGTTTTCTCTCAAGTAGGATTAGCAAGGGCAGAGGGTTTTGGAATAGATACTTTACTAATTATTCTAGCAATAGGAGCAGTTTGTGCGGTAGCTTCTATTTTTGTAAATAAAAAAGCAAACAACTAATAATATATTTAGGGGGATATGAAACATGATTAATTTTTCACAAAACACTTTTCATTTATATAATAACAGCATTAGCTACATCATCAAAATTATGAAGAATAATCAATTAGGACAGTTGTATTTTGGAAAGAAAATTAGAGATAGAGATAATTTTGACAATTTATTGGTAGAACGTGCTATTTGCTTAGCTCCTTGCGTTTATGATGATGACCCGTTTTCTTTAGAGTTGCTTAAGCAAGAGTACCCAAGTTACGGAACAGGAGATTACAGAGACCCTGCATATCAAATTATTCAACCAAATGGTAGCAGAATTACTGACTTTACCTACAAGTGCCACAATATAATAAAAGGCAAGAATAAGCTTATGGGACTTCCGCAAACGTATGGAGAGAACGTAGAAACATTAGAGATAACTTTAGTGGATGAGTTAATAAAATGTGAAATAGTGTTAAAATACCATGTTTTTGATAATTTCTCTGGTATAGTTCGTTCTGCTGAATTTAAAAATTTGTCTGACAATAAGTTGAAGTTAGGCAGTGCTATGTCGCTAAGTTTTGACTTATATGATTGTGATTATGAAATGTTAACACTTGACGGGGCATGGTCAAGAGAGAGGCATATAAACTCGAGAAAACTTGCTAAAGGTGTGCAGTCTGTTGGTAGCACACGTGGCGCTAGTAGTGCAATGCACAATCCATTTTTAGCGCTTAAAAGGCCTACAACCACTGAGAGCAGTGGTGAAGTTTATGGATTTACACTTATTTATAGCGGCAACTTTTTAGCTCAAGCAGAAGTAGACCCCTATGATGTAACAAGAGTATTAATAGGTATTAATCCATTTGAGTTTGAATGGACACTTGAGAGTAATTCCAGTTTTCAAACTCCTGAGGCGGTAATTTCTTACTCTGAAAATGGCTTAAATGGAATGAGCCAAAACTTTCACGAACTGTTTAACAACAACTTAGTAAGAGGCAAGTATAAAAATAAATTTCGCCCTATTTTAATAAATAACTGGGAGGCAACTTATTTTGACTTTAACGAAGAGAGTATTCTTCAAATTGCTAAAAAAGCTAAAGATATTGGTATAGAGCTTTTTGTTTTAGATGACGGTTGGTTTGGAAAAAGAGACGATGACACAACATCTTTAGGTGATTGGTCTGCCTATTTAGAAAAACTGCCAAATGGCATTGAGGGCTTATGCAAAAAAATAAACGACCTAGGTCTTGACTTTGGATTATGGTTTGAACCTGAAATGATAAACGAACTTAGTGAGCTTTACAAAACACATCCAGATTTTGTGATTAAAACACCCAATAGGCGTATTTCTTACGGAAGAAATCAGTTTGTGCTCGATTTTAGCCGAAACGATGTAGTTGATTATATTTTTACTAAAATGTGCGAGACTATAGAGAAGTCAAACATTAGTTATATTAAGTGGGACATGAACCGAAATATTACAGAGAGTTTCTCTTTAAGTTTAGATGCAGACAGGCAAAAAGAGTTTTTTCACAGATATATTTTAGGTGTCTATAAGCTTTACGAAATGCTTATAGAGAAGTTTCCTAACATTTTATTCGAGTCTTGTGCCTCAGGTGGTGCAAGGTTTGATGCAGGAATGCTATATTATGCGCCACAGGCATGGAGTAGTGACGATACAGATGCGATTGAGCGTTTGCATATTCAATATGGAACTTCTTTACTATATCCAATATCTTCTATAGGTAGCCATGTAGCAGCTGTTCCAAACCATCAAGTAGCAAGGGTTACCAGCCTTAACACACGAGCAGATGTTGCCTATTTCGGTACTTTTGGATATGAGCTTAATGTTAATGAAATAAGCAAAGAAGAAACGCAAACGATGAAAGAACAGATAGAGTTTTTCAAAAAATATCGCGAAATTATTCAGTTTGGAGATTTTTATAGGCTACAAAATGGAAATTATTATAGTTGGATGGTTGTATCAAAAGACAGAAAAACTGCGATTTTGGGCTATTATAAAATTCTTGCAACTCCTAGTCCTTCTCTTAAAAAAATAAAGTTATTAGGGCTTGATGAAAGTACAGAGTATCGCTGTGGAGACAGAACGTATTATGGTGATGAGCTTATGAATGTAGGGATGATTTTAAAGCCAGAATATGCAGGGCAAACAGAGAAAGTTAATGGAAAAGTGATTAAAACAGATAAAGGAGACTTTACTTCTCAGATATATGTTTTTACGGATACATCACATAAATAGGATTATAATGAAACTGCATGATTTCAAGGTTTGTGTGATTACCCACCGATAAAGCTGTCATACTATATGAGCTAAATTTGGCCCCTGTACTTGAACTCTCACTCTGTCATAATTTGTATAGGTCAACTACCTTACCGTTTGGGTCGTGCAAATAGATACTTTTACCCTCAGCAGATATTTC
>CAYJEZ010000144.1:0-5452 GCA_964369215.1 uncultured Eubacteriales bacterium | reverse complement strand
AATGTAAACCCTGCTATTGCACTTAAAACAGTGCGTACTGCTACAAGTGGTGTAAGTGCAGGCGACATCACACTTACAGGCACAGAGTATGATATCTTAATAGAGTACCCTGAGGACAGCTTTGACACGGCAACAGACCTCGCAACACTAAATATACCTACTCTTATAGGTACATATATACCACTTGAGAGTATTGCAGATATTTATTTTGCAGATGCAATGCAAAGTATAACAAGAGAAAACGGACAATATTTCATTGACCTCGAAGTAAGCGTTGCAAGCGGAGCTGGAGAAACAGCTTTAGCAGACGTTGAAACACTAAAAGCACAAAGCACATACCCAGGAATATCTTTCGAGCAATTAAGCAGCGATGCATTTGATGATACAATAGGTCAACTATTAGGAGCTATCGCAACCTCTATCTTCCTTGTATTCATGGTAATGGCTATGCAATTTGAGTCTCCAAGGTTCTCATTCATGGTTATGACAAGTGTAATGTTCTCTTTCATAGGTTCTTTCTTCTTACTGTTCATAACAGATATGGATATATCTATGATTTCACTAATGGGTATATTAATGCTAATAGGTATTGTTGTAAACAATGGCATATTATTTGTAGATACCACTAATCACTTAAAAGCTACAATGCCACTAAAAGAAGCTTTAATACAAACTGGTAAAATGCGTATGCGCCCAATTTTAATGACTACTATGACAACTATTTTATCAATGATACCACCATCACTTGGCATAGGAGAAGGTTCAGAAGTACTGCAAAGTATGGGTATAGTAATTATAGGCGGACTTATTACCTCAACACTACTTGTATTACTATTGATGCCTGCATTCTACCTAATAATCGACAAGAAAAATAAAACTAAATAAGATAAATGGTTGCTGTGTTAGAAATAATTCACAGCAACCAACAATAAAATAAAAATGGAGATGATTAAAATGTTTAGGCGAAGACGAGTTGTTGTAAGACGACCAATGAGAAGAGGAATGCGAATGGGTTGCTTTATTTTATTGCTACCGATTTTAGCTGTAATTGGACTAGTTATGATGATTTTTTAACAGCAAAAAATGTTATTGCTTATATATTAGCTTATATTTAATAATGTACACATACTTATATTGTTTTTTTGTTAAAACAAAAACATAATTTTCATCATTGTGAAAATAACTGCACATACTCTTAGCAATATGATTTTTGGGTAAACACGATATGTTTTCATCAATAAAGTTATTGTCTAACATTTTTATTAAATATATATTTGAATTTATATAAAAAGACGTAACTAAGCTCATATCACAAATATTAGTTAATCCACATATATATTCACTACCTTGTAATAACTGTTCAGAAATCAACTGGCCCATTTTGTTGTATAATGCTATTGTAACATTATTTAATACTACAATAAATGTATTATTTTTATTATCAAATGCTATATTACCTAACTTGCTACATACCGATATTTCAATACTGTCAATTTCACAAAAGTTCATAAAATCTAACTTGTAAATTTTATTACTGTTAGAAACAGCCCAAAAACACTTCTCTACACTGTCATAGCAAATGTCATTATAAGAATTTGTTATAGTAATGTATTTAATAAAATTAAAATTAAAATCATATACTACAATAACATTTTCTTTATTTGAAACTATATATATATAGCTGTAATCGGTAGTAATCCCACTGTAAGAGCTAATATTTTTATCTAATAAGGGTATCTCATCTATTCTTAATGTGCCAATCATCATTATCCCCACCTATATATGTAAGAGCTATGCTTTAACATAGCTCAATTAAACTTAAACCTTAGAAACTTCGTCTACTACTTCTTCTTTAATAATTGTATTTACATCCACTTTTAGATTTATAACAACATTGCACTCAGAAGATTTAGAGACAAAGGTTAATCCTGCATCAAGTGCACTATTTTTTATAGTTAGAGTATTATTTGAATAACTATAACCTGCTGGAAGAGTTCCTGACAGTGAAAGTGCAGTGTATGGCTCAACAATAAACGATGCTATTCCATCGGATTTAGTGTTTGGTTCAAAGTTAATTAGAATATCATCCTCAGTTAGTTGACTAACTTTTAAGTTTGATGGCGTTTGAGAAATCATACTAACCTTTGGTGGTGAATTTACAATAACATTTACTGTAAATGGTACATTGCATGGTGTTTGTATTATTTCAAACTCAAAGGTAGCACCTTCAGCGCCTGATGAAATTGTTAAAATCCCTGAATTATATGAGTACCCTACAGGTAAAGCAGTCAATAAGTCTATTTCAGCAAATGGGTCAGATAAAACATTTATTACTTGTGGTAAATTATTTTCACATAAATAAACATCAAATACGTTTATTCCTGTATCCTCAATAATAACACTTTTATCTACTGCTGTTACCTTAGGTGTTGCTAATCCGTCACCTACAACGCCACAGCAAACATCTGCGTATACAAACATTGTAACATTTTTAAAGAAACTGCGTTTAGATGTTTGCTCTACAAACACATCTTCTACTATTGAATTAACAGTTATTGAGTTCCCCGGTACATAATAATCTGGTAAAACAATATAAGTGCAAAATGGCACTTCAAAATGTGCTGAGTGTGCTGACTGGTCGCATTTATCTGCAATATATTCTATAAATTGAACAAGTTTTCCTTTTATAATAAGCTTATACCCAGTGCTTATTACACCCTCAAAATTTTTGTTTGTAACAGGTGTTTTAACAACTTCAAAACCTACTATTTCTGCGGCAATATTCAATGAAGTAATTCTTTTTATATCCAGTTTTTGTGCAGGTATTGATAAGTTTTCCATTACAGAAAACTCTTTCCATGCACTAGTTGAAAGAGGAAAAACAGGATTGACTCCATTTATGATTATATTATTGCAAGTCATATTATATCCCTCCTTCTTTTGTGGCTTCCTCTTCGATTACAGACGAGTTTGTTTCGCTTAACTTCGAAGTGTTTGCACAGCTGTCATTAAACACCGTAACATTTCCTATAGGCGCTGTAATTGTACCTTTATCAAACAAACATTTTTTAGTGTTAATTTGCAACAATACTAATATATTTGTACATATAGTTCGTGCATCCATCATGCTTACGTTAGCATCTTCAATAAACGGTGTTAGTAAAAACATATTATTAGCTAGTAAATACTCAGGAGTAACACATTCTCCTCCTACTTCAAAAGTTTGTGGAATAACAATAAATTCACTTACAATAAACTCGTTATGAACGCCATGAACACTTTGAAGTGGTTCATCTGCTACATATTGTATTTTTTGTCTAAATTTAATCTCTACTACTAATTTTTTGCCCGTTAACATCTCTCCCTCTGATGAAGTAGCAATGCCTGGCACAGAGCCTTTAGGTGGCACTTCACCGGCAGGAGTATTGATAACTCTTACAGAAATAATTTGCGCATCAAATGCTGACGACATAAGTCTTTCAATGCTTGGCTTTTGGCATGGCAGTATTATAGTATCGCTTACCGAAAACTCTTTGTATATTTCTGAAGAAGCGGGAATGAAGTCTGAAATGCCAAGAATATTCACCATATTTCTTACAACATTAGCCATTTTACTTCACCTCCAAAAATAAGGAGACACATTTTGTGATATCCCTAGGCCCTATGGTCTCTACCATTATATCCTCAATATACGGCACGACTGTATAGCAAGTGTTTTGCCCAGCTATAGCAGGCAAAACAACAAATGTTCCAAAGCAATAAGAATTATCAAATACCATTACATTTTGCTCACAATTGTCTGCAACATAATGAATAGTTTGGTAAACAACACCCTCAATAACCAGTTTTTTTCCTGTTAAGGTTTGCCCGCTTGGGTTGAGTAAATTACCCTTTGCATCTCTTTTAGACACAGGCGTGTCAACAACATAAGCATTCTTAATTTCTACACATGCAGTTACTCTTGTAATTTGCTCAATATTAGGAAAACAATCATTAAGGGTAACATGCTCTTGTAGCATTATTTCTTTAAATGCATTTACAGAATAATTAGGTGGAATTTGATCGTTTATTCCTATATATTCTATTAAATTTTTGACTATAGAACTCATTTAATTTCCTCCTGAAATTTTTTACAGCTTTCCTCTCATAAGTTATACTATTCGTTTAGCTTTAATTTGTTACACCAAAAGATATTTTTAACACAATTTTTCTATCTGTTATAGCGTTAATTATAAGTTTTGTTACGTAAATTTCAAACAAATCATTAATATCTTCTTTTTCAAGTTCAATATATGAAGAAAAACAATAACATATACTATTAAATAAGAATATTCTACATCTATTTTAAATTTGTTATAATTACATTTACCTTTTAAATGACAAATAGAAATAGAGTGTACTTTACTAATTGGGTAAATATAATTAGGCTTATTTATACAAAAATAAGATGTTATTTCTTTATTTATAACATCTGGACTAGATAGCTCGTAAATAACTATATACATAAACAATGTTCCTTTTCTTGCGTATAAATTCACTGTGCTTATTAATAATATATGCTTTTGTTTTTTAAAGTAACATATGTAACACAAAAATAAAATAATAGCATAAGATGTTACTGACAGCATATTTCCTCTCAACTTATGCTGAAAGGTTGAAATATAATATGAATAATAATTGTGACTTAAGTATGATTAACGGCAACTCTATTGATATTGCACCGCAAGGTTGTGATTCTGAGATAAAGGCAGACATAGTTGTGTCTGAATTTAACTCTGTTAGGCTATGGGGACAAATTGTTAACTGCCATGGCGAAGCAGTTTCTAATGCACTTTTAAAACTAGTTAAAATAGCAGTAGATTGTAGTGGCAAATGCTTATACCAAGGTATTGCCCACACAGTGAGTGACTGCAACGGCTTTTATCAATTTGACTTATGTGTAGATGACCCTTGTGCAAAATACAAAGTTTTAGTTAACAAATCTGCAACCGGAACAGAGAGAATAATTGAGGATAACGCAGGAAACTGTAATGCTTGTGCTGACCCAGGTTATACTCCTTGTGGTGAATATAAATACAGAGTAACACCACCAGATAGTTTCGAGTGCCCACAAACTACTGCTTGTACTTGTAACAAATGTACTAATGGCTACAGCACACCACAACAAAGTGTTTGTGCTTGCAAAAAAGAAATTTGCCAAGACTATTGTATAGCAGAGCCTACTTGCTCTACCTCTCATATTGGCGGTAATGTATACGCACCATATAAAGTAAGATTTTAACAAAACAGAGCCACCTAATAATTAGGTGGCTCTGCTCAGCAATTATACCTTAAACGCATATATACCCTTATCTATAATAAGCTGTTCTGTAAAAATTCAAGTAGTTTTGGCTTGGAATTTTTGTTTTTTGTAGTATAATGGTAATATGATATTAATAAAATCGTATTACCC
>CAYJEZ010000143.1:0-5522 GCA_964369215.1 uncultured Eubacteriales bacterium | reverse complement strand
TCAACTTCTATCTCTCTACCAGCTAAATATTTATCTATTAAAATTGGGTTCTCTTGTTTTTGTTGCAAGATAATCTCCATATACTCTATTACATCTTCTTTAGTAAATGCAACTATCATATTTTGTCCACCTAAAACATAAGAAGGACGAAGAAGTACAGGGTATCCTAAAGCTTCTGCAGCTACTAGAGCTTCATCAGCAGTGTAAACACAGCTACCTTTTGGACGAAGAATAGATAATTCTTCGAGTAAAGCGTCAAAACGCTCTCTATCTTCGCACATATCGATGCTATCTGCAGATGTGCCTATAATGTTAACACCACGAGCTTTAAGTTGAGAGGTTAGTTTTATAGCTGTTCCACCACCGAAAGACACTATAACACCTATCGGTTTCTCTAAATCAATAATGTTCATAACATCGTCAATGCAAAGTGGCTCAAAATACAGTCTATCTGCTGTATCAAAATCTGTAGAAACAGTCTCTGGATTGTTATTAATTACTATAACTTCATAGCCTAAGTTTTTAAGTGACCACACACAGTGTACACAAGCGTAGTCGAACTCTATGCCTTGGCCTATTCTAATAGGGCCACTGCCTAAAACAACAATACGCTCTTTTTTGCTTTGAGCTACAAAAGGCTCTGCCTCGTTCTCTGTGCTGTTGTCTATAGAATAGAAGTATGGAGTAGCAGCCTCGAACTCTCCTGCACAAGTATCAACCATTTTATACGATAAATCATCGCCCACTTTGTAGCCGTTTGCAATATTAACTAAGCAGTATAAAAACCACTTGTCAATTTTTGTAATATCATAAATTTCATCTACAGTTATGCCACGGCAAATTGCCTCATATACAAAGAACAACCTTTGGTCTGTAACTTTGTAAAGCATGTCGTGAATATCTTCGTCAGTTTTTTCTTTAAGCCTTGGAAGTGACAAAGAGCTCATTCCTATCTCTGCACCCCTAACAGCTTTTAGTAAAGCCGCCTCAAAGCTATCTGCAATAGCCATAACCTCGCCTGTCGCTTTCATTTGTGTTCCTAGCTCTTTTTTAGCGTACACAAATTTATCGAAAGGCCATTTAGGGAATTTAACAGCAACATAGTCAAGAGCTGGCTCGAAAGCTGCAAAAGTGTTGCCTGTAACAGCATTTACTATTTCGTCTAAGTTATAACCTACTGCAATTTTAGTAGCAACTTTTGCAATTGGGTAACCTGTAGCTTTAGAAGCAAGCGCAGAAGAACGAGAAACACGAGGGTTAACCTCTATAACTGCGTAGTCAAAGCTTGTTGGATGAAGTGCAAACTGGCAGTTACAACCGCCCATAACGTCAAGCTCTGAAATAATGTCCATAGCTGCAGTTCTAAGCATTTGATATTCTTTATCTGAAAGTGTAACTGTAGGGGCAATAACAATGCTATCTCCTGTATGAACACCAACTGGGTCGAAGTTCTCCATTGAGCACACTGTAATTGTGTTGCCTGCGCCGTCACGCATAACCTCAAACTCTATCTCTTTCCAACCAGCAATAGATTTCTCTACTAAAACTTGGGTGATAGGGGAGAGTGCTAAGCCGTTTGTTGCAATATTAATAAGCTCTTGCTCATTGTCTGCAATTCCGCCGCCACTACCGCCTAGGGTAAACGCTGGGCGAATAATTAGAGGATAACCACTCTCTTTTGCAAACTCAAGCGCTGTTTCAACATCGTTAGCAATAACAGAAGGAATAACTGGTTGATTAATTTTTTGCATGGTCTCTTTAAAAACAAGTCTGTCTTCTGCTTTGTCAATGGTCTCTGGCGAGCTACCTAAAAGGCGAACTCCCATTCTGTCTAAAAAGCCATCTTTAGCAAGTTGCATACATAGAGTTAAGCCGGTTTGTCCGCCAAGGCCTGACAAAATGCTGTCTGGTTTTTCTTTCTCAATAATTCTTTTAACTGTAGGTAAAGTTAAAGGCTCAATATAAATTTTATCTGCAATGTTTTTATCTGTCATTATTGTAGCTGGGTTAGAGTTAATAAGAACTATCTCTATTCCCTCTTCTCGTAAAACACGGCAAGCCTGTGTGCCTGCATAGTCAAACTCTGCAGCTTGACCTATAACTATAGGACCTGAACCTATAACCAATACTTTTTTAATATCTTTATTTAGCGGCATTGTGTACCTCCATCCTATTTATAAACCTGTCAAATAAAAAGCCTGTATCTAGTGGTCCACCGCAAGCCTCTGGGTGAAACTGAACTGTCTCTGCAGATACATTTTTGTAAATTATACCCTCACAAGTTTTGTCGTTAACATTTACAAACCACTCCTTTGCAATGCTCTCGTCAATTGTATCTGAAGAAACTGCATAGCCATGATTTTGGCTTGATATATATACTCTTCCTGTAGTTAAATCTTTTACAGGTTGGTTAGCGCCCCTGTGGCCGAAGGCTAATTTCTTTGTTTTAAATCCCATTGCAAGCGCTGTAAGTTGGTGCCCTAAACAAATTCCGAAAACCGGTGTGTTTCCTTTAGTAATAATATCTTTTAAATTCTCTATAATCTCTACATTCTCTGCGGGGTCACCCGGGCCGTTAGATAGCATTATGCCGTCTAGGTTAAGCTTTTTCAAATCCTCTAAAGTTGTTTTAGCAGGCAGAATATGAACCTTGCATCCACGCTCTGTTAGCTCCCTTGCAATGTTGTGTTTGTAGCCAAAGTCTAATAAAGCTACATTGAATTTTTCTTCTTTAGCTTCTAAGCTGTCTTTTGTGTCAACACTTACACTCTCAACTGCTTCTTTAATTGTAAAGTTTTTAATTTGCTCCATATCAACAGTGCTTGGGTCGTTAGTAGTAATAACGCCGTTCATAACACCTTGATTTCTTATCATTTTTGTAACTGCTCTTGTGTCTATGCCATATAGGCCTACAATGTTTCTCTCTTTTAGCAGTGTATCAAGCTCACCCTCACTTCTAAAATTAGATGGGTTAGCGCATATATGCTTAACAATATAGGCTTTTGCACCTATATTTTTGCTCTCAAAGTCATTTGGTATAACTCCGTAGTTTCCTATTAAAGGAAAAGTTTGAAGTACTATTTGTCCGTGGTAACTAGGGTCTGTTAAAGTCTCTAGGTAGCCGGTCATACCTGTTGTAAAAACAACCTCTCCCAAGGCCTCTCCCGTTGCGCCAAAACTTTTCCCTTCGAAAACTGCTCCGTTGGCAAGTACGAGATATGCTTTATTTGACATAAAAACAATCATCCTTTCTAAAATGATTTAAGGTAGATATTTGAGTTTTATTTTAAAGCTAAAAGTATCACCTTAAAAATACGCAAAATTTTTTTGCGATTTACGCTAATATTCAATCTAATACTTTTTATCAACTGACTATAAGCGTAATTTCGCACTACTAGGCGACCGAACTATAATTCAAATCGCCTATTACTATAATTTATTTCTTATTTCTCTGACTAGATATTAACTTTAGTTAACTTTAATGTATGCATCTCTGTCAGGTCCTACTGATACATACTCAATTGGGCACTCCATTTTTTCTTCAATATATCTGATGTAATCCACCGCAGTTTGAGGAAGCTCTTCCATTGTTCTGCATTTTGATATATCGCAACCAAAGCCCTCTTTGTACTCGTACACAGGTTTTGCTCTAACTAGTCTGTCACCTGTTGGGAAGTCGTTTACTATTTCTCCGTCAACCTCGTAAGCTACACAAACTGGAATTTTATCTAAGTAGCTTAATATGTCTAATTTTGTTAAGGCAATTTGATTTGCACCTTGCATATCTACCCCAAATTTAGATGCAACAACGTCAAAACCACCTACACGACGTGGCCTGCCTGTAGCTGCGCCAAACTCGCTACCTACTCCACGAAGCTTGTCTCCCTCTTCGCCAAAAAGCTCGGCAGTAAAAGGACCTTCTCCTACACAACTTGAATAAGCTTTCATAATGCCTATAGTATTCTCTAGTTTAACCCCTGGTATGCCTGCACCAATAGGAGCATAAGCTGCAATTGTTGAAGAAGAAGAAGTGTAAGGATAAATACCAAAGTCTATATCTCTTAAAGCACCTAGTTGCGCCTCAAACATTATGTTTTTACCCTCTTTAACAGCTTTTGATAAAAATACTGTTACATCTGTTACAAATGGCATAATTTTTTCTGCATATTCCATTAAACGCTCGAACACCTGCTCTGCAATTAATTCCTCTGTGGCATAGCCTTTAAGCATAATGTTTTTCCACTCAATAATGTCTACTATTTTCTCTTTTAAAGTATCCTTATCAAATAAATCAGAGAAACGAAGAGCCTTTTTAAAATATTTGTCGGCATAAACAGGAGCAATACCTCTTCTTGTAGATCCGAATTTTTTGTCTTGAAGTCTATCCTCTTCTATGCAGTCTTGCAGTACATGATAAGGCATACAAATAGTGGCTCTATCGCTTAATTTTAGATTATCAGGAGTAATAACTATTCCTTTATCTGTTAAGTTAGTTATCTCTTTGCAAAGGTGCTCGATATCTACAACCATTCCATTACCCATAACATTTATTGTAGTTTCTCTAAGTATACCAGATGGTAATAAATTTAAAATAAACTCTCCACGCTCGTTAATAACGGTGTGGCCTGCATTGTTTCCACCTTGGTATCTACAAATAATGTCATAATCAGCAGACAGTAAATCTACCATTCTACCTTTGCCCTCGTCGCCCCAGTTTGTTCCAACAATCGCTGTTATCATGTAATAAACCATTCCTTTCTTCTCGTTTTACTTAAAAAACGATACTAGCAGACATAAAAATAGACATCCATCGAACTATGACTTCTCATTAGTCGATGAACGCCGTTGTTCATTGTAAAATTATACACGTATATACCTCTGTTGTCAAGGTCAAAACTATAACATTAACGTTTTATACATAAAAAACATTTTACTATACTAAGCATTATACTATATGCATTTTATTTTGTAAATAATAATTGCATTTTAAATTATTATGTTATATAATAAATAAATATTATTGCCATAGAGCAAAAGAGGAGTGTATAGTTTGAAAATAAATTATCAAACTGCTTATTTAAGAAAGGATGGTTATTAAAAATGAAACTTGGAGTTTTCACAAATGTTGTAGGTAATAAACCTTTAAAAGAAGCACTTGAGTATTTTAAAGGAATGGGTATTCAAATGGTAGAACTAGGAGCAGGCGGTTATCCTGGTAAAGACCATTGTAACCCTGAAGTTTTACTTAATGATGAGGCTAAATTTAATGAGTTTATGTCTACAATTAAAGAGTCGGGCTTAGAGGTAAGTGCACTTAGTTGCCACGCTAACCCTGTGCACCCAGATAAAGAGATTGCAGCTAAATTTGATAAAGATTTAAGAGAGACTGTCTTAATGGCTGAGAAAATGGGTATTACACAAATTAATACTTTCTCAGGTTGCCCAGGTGACAGTGCTACATCTAAATATCCAAATTGGGTTACTTGCCCATGGCCAGAGGACTTTTTAGCTATTTTAGATTA
>CAYJEZ010000142.1:0-5570 GCA_964369215.1 uncultured Eubacteriales bacterium | reverse complement strand
GCTGTCGGAGAAGTGCTCGGTGTTGGTGTAGGACTAGCATTTTGTCCTAGCATCAATTTTACAAACTCATCAGTAAGAGTAGCGTCACTATAACACAAGAAAACAAATGGGTCTTCTGTTGTTCCCGTACCTTTATATGGTTGTGAGTCTACATCTATTACTTGATGAACTGTTACGTTTGGCTTGGGTGGTTCTGGGGTAGGTACCGGCTCTGGGGTTGGTTCTGGGGTCGGTACAAAAGGCTTTGTATTTCTAAGTTCTGTTAGCTCGTTATTAGCAACTTGAATATCATATTCAACTTGCCTAACTCCTAACGCCGCAGTCTCCTCATCAATTTGAAGCTTTGTATTATCATACTCAATAAGAACATCACCAATACTTACAGTGTCACCCTGTGCAACATGTAGAGTAGATATAGTCTTTTGAGTGTCAGGGTAAATCTCTTGTATATAGTTTGAACTCACATATGCATATGTGCCTTGCTGTTCCATCCAGTTTTGTGTAGATATATAATCTACAGGCATAACCTCTAGTTCTGCATTCTCAAGTTGAATTTTTGCATTATACATAAAACCTGCAACAGAACCGCCTATAACTAAAACTACAACCAAGACAATAATTATCGCTTTTTTAAATGTCTTGTTCATGTTCTACCTCCTGTTTAGCTATATCCTCAGGTTTAATTGTATGTTCATGCCCTTTTGGATAAGTATAATGTTCTACAAATTGACCATCACGAATATGTAAAATACGTCTTGCTTTTTCGGCAACCTCTTTTTCATGGGTAATCATAATAATGGTTACACCCTCTGCATTAAGGTTATTAAAAAGCTCCATAATTTGTGCACCTGACGCGCTGTCTAGCGCACCTGTGGGCTCATCTGCTAGTAGTATATCAGGTTTGTTAACTATTGCTCTAGCAATAGCTACTCTTTGGCATTGCCCGCCTGAAAGCTGAGTTGGTTTAAAATCTACTCTGTCTTCAAGCCCTACTTTGCACAGTGCCTCTCGTGCCATTTCTCTTCTTTTTTTCAAACTTATACCTGCGTAAAGCAAAGGTAGCGCTACGTTATCTAGGGCTGTTTGCCTTGGCATAAGGTGAAAACTTTGAAAAACAAAACCAATGTTGTGTAATCTTATATCAGAGAGTTGTTTCTCGTTTTTATTCTCAATATTATTATCAGAGAGCAAATACTTACCCTCACTAGGCTTATCAAGGCAACCTATAATATTCATAAGAGTCGTTTTGCCTGAACCAGACGGACCCATTATTGCTACATACTCGCCTTTTTCTATTCCCATAGATATATTTTTAAGCACAGGCACTTCCATTTTGCCTTGAATATACGTCTTGTAGACATTTTCAAGCTCTAAAATCATGGTTTAGATTTCCTTTCAATCATTTCTGGTTTCTCTATATTTAATAGTATATATTGTTATATATCATTCAGCAGGAACTGCTTCTGCTTCGCCCTCAGCCACATCTACTCCTCCAGCTGCATCAAACAAAGCTTGCTCTTGTTCATTAAGTTCGCCCTCTGCCATATCGCCATCTTCGCCCCCTATTACTGCGCCTTCGCCCTCAGGTATAATCATATCCCCACCTTCAACTTCTGGCATTATCATATCGCCGCCTTCGCCCTCAGGCATTATCATGCCTGCGTCTATTGAAGGAGTTATTCCACCCATGTATTGCTCTTCGTATGTCATCATACCCTCAGTGAAACTAGGGTCAGCGAATGATATGTAATCTTCAGCAGTAAGACCATCTATAATTTCAAAAGTATCTGTCATTTCATCATAATCGCCTAGGGTAATTTGACGTTTTTCAAGCTTTTCATCTGCGCCTTTTGCCCATACATAGGTTTTTGCCTCTTCGTTTAATATGAAGTAAGAAGGAATCCATACACCTTCTCTTTTCTCTTCTGTTCCAAAGTCTAGCTCTACAAAAACGTGTTGACCAAGCATTAGTCCCTCATAGTTTGGCATGCTTACAAAAAAGCTATATTTGCTTGAAGACTCTCCTCCATTGTCGTATGAGTTCATATAAATGTTTCCGCCTGAGTTATCTAATGGGTTGTCTCTGTCTATGCTATCAATTACACCTGTCCAAGTAGCGTCTTGGTCTACTCTAGATCGAATAATAACAGCTTGACCTGGCATAAGTGAATTAATATGAAATTCTGAGATTGTGCCATTTACCCTGTAACTACCTGTACTTAATATACTTATGTAAGGCATTTCTTCGCCAGTCATAGGGTCTCGCTCACCTGTTGAATTAACAGATTTAACGATACCATCAATAGGGCTTACAACACTTGTATTTGTAAGTGAGGCTTGTAGCCTGTCAACCTCTGATTGCTTAATTCCTCTATCGTACTCATTTGTTCTTATTTGTAATTGTAAAGATTGAATTTGCAGGGTATAACTCATTTTGTCTGAAGAATCTGCGTTAGCCCTCTCCTTATCAAGGTCACTTATTTGTGTGTTCATTGTACTTATTGTATTAGTAATTGTGTCTACCTCAAGTTTAGCTTGCTCAAGAGTTAAATTAATATCTTCTACATCGTAAGAGAACAACTCTTGACCTGCAACTACTTCGTCGCCTGTTTCTACTAATAAGTTGGCTACCTTTTTGCTGTCATCTTTGTTAATATTCTCAGTTTGCTGTGGCTCAACTACACCTGAAAACTTAGTTTGGTTGCTTATTCCTCCGCCTATTCCTGCTATGTCTGCAACCGAATTAACCGGCACTGTCATGCCTGATGAGTTAGCATTATCACCTGTTGTGCCAGACGAAATTAATCCAAAAAAGTCGTTCATGTATGCAACTACTCCGCCTATTACTAAAACCACTATTATAATAGGAACAATAATTTTTGCTTTGCTACCCTTTTTCTCTTTCATATCAATAACTATCCTTTCATATTAAGTGCAAGATAAGTCTTGCATCATTTTCTGAGTGTATTTTTCATGAATAATATTTGCACATTTATATATATCTCCGCCACCGAGAGTAATAACTAAGTCACCCTCTTTAGCGTTAGCTAAAATAAAATCTGCTATCTCAATAAAATCAGTTAACCTTATTGTTCCATCTATTTTATTTCCTAAATCATCTGCGCTTATGCCATAAACGTTTTCTTCTCTTACCGCTAATATGTCGGTGAGAATGAGTTTATCTGTAATAGACAAAGCCTGTGCAAAATCATTTAAAAATGCGTGAGTTCTTGAAAAAGTATGAGGTTGAAAAATTGCCCACACGGTGCCGAAGTTCATGCGTTTTGCTGAACCCAAAACCGCCTTAAGCTCTGTTGGGTGGTGTGCAAAATCATCTGCTAAGGTCACCCCATCAAATTTACCTAAAACTTCAAATCTTCTATGAACCCCTGTAAACATATTGAGAGCTTTTGCTATTATTTGAGGATCTATGCCAAGACTAGCACAAGTAGCACAACAAGCAAGTGCATTTTGCAAGTTGTGCTCACCAGGCACCGACAACTCTACCTTGCACAACTGCTCACCTTTATACATTAAATAAAACTGCTTATACACTTTGTTGTCACTTTCAATTAACTCAGGGTAATAGTCGTTATTTTTATTAATACCAAAGCTTATAACTTTAGCTGTTATTCCCCGCGTGCTTTTAAGTGCTTCTATATCGTCACCATTCACAATTACCATATCTTTTGTTTGTATCGCAAATTTGTTAAACGACGAAATAATATTTTCTAAATTCTTAAAATAGTCTAAATGGTCTTCCTCTAAATTTAAAATTACCGAGACGCTAGGGTAAAGTTGTAAAAATGTATCTACATATTCACATGCTTCGCATACCATATATTCACTTTTACCTGATACAGCATTACTTCCAATATAAGGCAGCATTCCACCTATAATTGCGCTAGGGTCTTCGTTAGCTACCATAAGTGTTTGTGTTATCATAGCGGTTGTTGTGGTTTTTCCATGCGTGCCAGACACACCTATAGCTTTGCTATACTTGCTCATAAGTTTACCCAAAACTACTGAGCGCTCTAAAGTAGGAATACCACTTACTCTTGCCTTTACAAGTTCGGGGTTATCGTCTTTTGCAGCAGCTGTGTATACTATTAATTCAGCGTCTTTAACATTGTCTGGCGAATGACCTATTATTACCTCAATGCCTAAACTTTTTAGTCTTTGGGTTGAGTTTGACTCATTTTGGTCAGAGCCCTTTACAATATAACCTGCATTAAATAAAATCTCTGCCATAGGGCACATGCCTGAGCCGCCTATGCCGACAAAATGTAGTTTTTTTACTTTATCTAAAATATTACTCATAATTACCTCTTTAAAAATATAGTTTGCATATAAAGCTATGTTAAATAATTTTAGAAAGGAATAAATCATATTTGTTCAGATATATTACTTTTTTGTTTATTAACACTCGTAAAAATATTATACATCTATTTTAATAAAATAGGAACACTTTTTTGCAAAAATAATCAAATTTTAATATATATTAAACTATTATACAATTAAGTTTGTTTCTATTGTTAATATTTTGGTTTTTTCGCTATAAGATATACTTTTTTATTTCTATTCTGCTTACTATTTCTCACAGTTTAGCCCTTTCTACATACTATATAATAATGTCTATGGTTATGACTTGAAAGGACGGTTACTTAAGTGAAATCAGTTTTCGGAATTATAGGAGGAGACAAAAGGCAACTGTACTTGGCTAAGTCTTTAGAAGACGACGGCTACACAGTGTATGTGCACGGTTTTGAGTTATCGGGTAATACAGAAAATATAAAAGAAGAGAGTTTACAAAGTATATTAAATAAATGTGATAATATAATACTGCCCTTGCCATGCACAAGAGACGGTAAAACAATATTTGCACCATACAGTGAAAAAGAAATAATAGTAGACGATAATTTTATTAAAGAGCTTGCTAATAAATCTGTTTACGGTGGTTATTTAAGCAAGTTAGTGGTTAACGACGACCTATGGGAGTCGGTATTATACGGAGATTATTATTTGAGAGAAGAATTAGCTATAAGCAACGCGATTCCCACTGCAGAGGGGGCAATAGCTTTAGCGGTAACAGAGTATGAGGGCATAATTAACGGTAGTAAATGCCTTATAACTGGGTTTGGAAGAATAGGGAAAATTCTGACAAAAATACTGTTAGGCATGGGTGCAAATGTTAGTGTAGCAGTAAGAAAAAGTAAAGATATGGCTATGGTTAGAGCGATGGGGGCAACACCTATTAAGTATTCTGAGATTAAAAAAGAATATGCATTGATTTTTAATACAGTGCCAGAAATAGTTATTAATGCTAGCATTTTAGCAAAACAGAGTACAAACACAGTTATAATAGAGCTTGCAAGCTCTCCGGGAGGAATAGATCGAGAAGCGGCAGCTGTAAATGAAGTGAAAATCGTAGAAGCTCAGTCTTTACCCGGCAAATTCTCTGCGAAGGCAACAGCAGAGTTTATAAAAGAGACTATTTATAACATGATGGAAGAATAAAGGGGCTGTCGCATTAAAGACATAATGCACAAATGATATGGCAGATTTGTAGG
>CAYJEZ010000141.1:1935-5585 GCA_964369215.1 uncultured Eubacteriales bacterium | reverse complement strand
CGAGTTCGGATTAGTTCCTAGTGGCTAGCCGTTGTTTCAGTATCTATAGTAATAAAAGTGATAGTTTTTAAGAGATTAAATAGAGTTAAGTCTTGACAACGTCACTTTAGTGTGTTATCATACTAATAATTTACTATGATAAATCGATAAAGTTAAGAAAGGGTTAATCCTACAATATGAAAAAATTTAATATGACAACCCCTGAGGGTACAAAAGATATATTATTTGAAGAATGCCTATTAAGAAGAGATATAGAGAAAAAAATTAGAAAAGTCTTCTTAAAAAACTCATACAACGAGGTTATAAGCCCAGGTATAGAGTTTTATGACGTTTTTGATGCTATACCACAATTTGAGATGTACAAAAGCATGGACAACAACGGAAGACTTTTAGCTTTTAGACCGGATTTAACTTTGCCTATAGCAAGGCTTACAGCCACTAGACTTAAAAATATAAAATCTCCTGTAAGGCTATTTTACAATCAAGCAATATATAGAAACAGGCCAGAGCACACAGGAAGAAGTGACGAAGTTACCCAAGCAGGAATAGAGCTAATGGGGGCTACAGGACTTTTAGCAGATTTAGAGGTTATAACTATGGCGGCGAAATCTTTAAGTGCTTGTGGGCTAGATTTTAGAATAGAGATAGGCCACGCTAAACTTTTTAAACTTCTAATAGATAAGTTAGACGTAAGCGAGAATGTGAAAGAAGAGATTTGTATTAATTTACAAAGCAAAAACTTTGCAAATATTAGCGACATTGTAAAAACTCTTCCTAAGTCTGTATATACCGATATTTTAAGTGACCTACCTTCTCTTTTTGGTGCAGATGAAGTGCTTGAAAAAGCGGCTTCTTTTTGTGTAGATGAGCAATCTGCTAAAATACTTAAATATTTAAAAAAGCTATATAAAGCTTTAAGCGATTTAGGTTTAAAAGATAAAATTATGTTTGATTTAACAATGGTGCAAAAAAATGATTATTACACTGGTGCTGTTTTTACAGCCTTTGTAGAGGGGCATAGAATTGCAGTTTTAGACGGTGGACGATATGACAATTTACTTTCAAAATTTGGCGAAGATATGCCAGCTGTTGGATTTGCAATAAATATAGATGCTCTTGTTGGAATTTTACTTAATAATCAAAAATTACAATCGCCAGATGTGCTTATTCACTGCGATAAAGGCTATGAGGTTAATTCATTAATTCAAGCAGAGAATTGCACAAATGATAATTTGGTATGTGAAATGTCTTTTTGTAAAGATTTAGACAGTGCTCGTAGCTATGCTAAAGATAAAGGCATTAAAAAGCTTATTTATGTAAGCAGTACAATTACAGAAGAGAGGGTGAAATAAATGCAAGGACTCAGAATTGCCCTTACAAAAGGCAGATTAGAGAAAAATACAATAGAGTTATTTGAGAACTGTGGAATTGAGTGCGACAGCATTAAAAATAAAGGAAGAAAGCTTATTTTTCCTGTAAATAACGGAAGCATTGAGCTAATTTTAGCAAAAGCCGCAGACGTTATTACCTATGTTGAGAACGGAGTTTGTGACTTAGGAGTTGTAGGCAAAGACACAATTATGGAGAATGGCAGTCAATTTTACGAGCTTTTAGACCTAGGTTTTGGCAAATGTAGATTTGCCTTAGCTGCCAAGGTAGGAGAAGACTTTTACAGTGGATACAGAGAAAAAGTAATTGCATCTAAATACCCTAACGTTGCAAAACAATACTTTGAGTCTAAATGTATGGATATTAAAGTAATAAAAATAGAGGGCTCTGTAGAGCTTGCGCCTTTAGTGGGGCTCTCAGACGGAATAGTTGATATAGTAGAGACAGGCTCTACTTTAAAAGAGAATGGCCTTGAGGTTAAAGAAGAGATAGCTAAAATATCTGCTAGGCTTATTGCTAACGAGGCGAGTGTTAAAATGAAAAAGAAAGAGATAGAAACTTTGGTTGAGCTTATTAAGGAAGGTATGGTTTTATAAATGATTAAGGTAGTTAAAGGAAATAAAAATGAGCTTGAAGCGTTTATTGCCGACCTAAAAGGAAGAATAGGCGAGAACGACACTAAGGCTGAAAAAATTGTTTTAGATATAATTAATAATGTTAAAGAGAACGGCGATAAAGCCGTTAGAGAATATACACTTAAGTTTGATAAGTGGTGCCCAGACGTTTTAGAGCTTAATAGAGACGATATTGTTAAGCTGGCTAAAGATAGTGACCCTAAATTTGTAAAAGCATTAGAGAATGCAGCTGCAAATATTTATGATTATCACACAAGGCAAAAACAACAGTCTAGAATAGACACAAAAAGCTCTGGCATTATTACAGGTCAAAGAGTAAGAGGTCTTGACAAGGTTGGCGTATATGTTCCGGGTGGTACTGCGGCTTATCCTTCTACAGTTTTAATGAATGTTATTCCAGCAAAAATTGCTGAGGTTAACGAGATAATTATGGTTACACCACCGGGTATGAATGGTAAAATTAACCCAGATATTATGGCGGCTGCCATGGTTGCCGGTGTTGATAGAGTGTTCTTAATAGGCGGTGCACAGTCTGTTGCTGCACTTGCTTTTGGTACAGAGACAATTCCAAAAGTAGACAAAATTGTGGGTCCAGGTAATATTTATGTAGCTACTGCTAAAAAACTGCTTTTTGGCACAGTAGACATTGACATGATAGCAGGACCTAGCGAGATTTTAGTTATTGCAGACAAAAATGCTAATCCAAAATACTTAGCAGCAGACCTTATGAGCCAAGCAGAGCATGACATAATGGCTTCTTCTGTATTAATTACTGATTGTGAAAAAGTTGCTATTAAAACAAAAGAAGAAATTATTAGACAATGCGCCTACCTTAGCAGAAAAGATATTATAGAAAAAAGCCTAGCAGATTTTGGTGCAATTATTGTGTGTGAAAATATGGAAGAGGCTGTGGAGTTTGCAAACGAGCTAGCCCCAGAGCACTTAGAGGTATGCTGTGAGAACCCTATGGAGTATATAGGAAAGCTAGACAACGCTGGCTCTATATTTTTAGGAGACTACTCGCCAGAGCCTTTAGGCGACTACTATGCAGGTGCAAACCACGTTTTACCAACAAGTGGTACAGCAAGGTTTTTCTCGCCACTGTCTGTAGACAGCTTTGTTAAAAAAACAAGCTTTATTTATTACCCTAAAAAAGCGCTATTAGATGCAGCTGACGATATTATTTTACTAGCAGAAACAGAGCAACTTACAGCGCATGCGAACTCTATAAAAGTGAGGAAAGAAGATGTATAGTCTTAACGAAAAAATTAAAAACCTTAAGCCATACACACCAATAGAGGGTGAGTACGACATAAGACTAGACGCCAACGAGAGCTTTTTAGCTTTGCCAGAGAGTATTAAAAAAGAGGTGTTTGATAAAATTAATGCTATACCTCTTAATAGATACCCAGACGCTCTTACAAAAAAAGCGTGCGAAGCATTCTCTAAGTTTTACGATGTAAAATACGAGAATGTTGTAGCTGGTAATGGCTCAGACGAGTTAATATCTGTAATATTTAATGGCTTTTTAATGAAAAATGAGAAGTTTGCAGTGCTTGAGAAAGACTTCTCTATGTATGAGTTTTATGGTAAAATTAGCGAGTGCGAAAAGATTGTTGTAAAAAA
>CAYJEZ010000141.1:0-1835 GCA_964369215.1 uncultured Eubacteriales bacterium | reverse complement strand
AAAAAACTTGAGAACGACTTTGATATAACTGTGCTTGATAGCAAAACTAACTTTGTTGTAATTAGATATGAAAAGTCAAAAGAAGTGTATGAGTATTTGCTTAATAATAAAGTATCAATACGTTGTTTTGGTGATTTTTTAAGAGTTACAGCAGGAAATAAAGAAGAAAATGAAGTGGTAGCTAAGCTTATTAAAGAGGCTTTAACTAAGCTTAAAAAGGGGTGATAGTATGGGCAGAACAACACAAATAACAAGAAAAACAAAAGAGACAGAAATAGATTTAACTTTAAGCTTAGATGATAAAATAGTTGAGATTAACACTGGTGTAGGCTTTTTTGACCATATGCTTAATAGCTTTGCTCATCACGGAGGTTTTGGCTTAAAGCTAAAAGTACAAGGAGACCTATTTGTAGATTGTCATCATACTGTAGAAGATGTAGGCATTGTTTTAGGTAAGGCATTTAAAGCAGTTTTAGAGAGTAGTGCGCCTATAACTCGTTTTGGAACGTCATTTATTCCAATGGATGAGAGCTTAGGGTTTTGCACTGTAGATATTTGTGGAAGACCCTACCTTGTGTTTAGCGCAGAGTTTCCTCAAGAGAGAATTGGAGACTACGATAGCTGTATGACAGAAGAGTTTTTTAGAGCCTTTGCAGATAACAGTGGTATTTGTGTGCATATTAAATGTGAATACGGAAAAAACTCGCATCATATTACAGAGGCGATGTTTAAGTCGTTTGCCTATGCAATGAAACAAGCAGTTAAGCTAAAAGATGATGGCGAGTTAGCTTCTACAAAAGGCAGTTTATATTAAAAAAATAATGGAGAGTTAAAATGATTATTTTACCAGCTATAGATATTAAAGACGGAAACTGTGTAAGGCTTGTAAAGGGAGACTATGCAACGGCTCATAAAGTTGCAGAAGACCCAATAATTACGGCAAAGGGTTTTGAGAAACAGGGCTCTGATTGGATACACATGGTAGATTTAGACGGAGCTAAGGCGAAAGTGCCAGTGAATAGCTCTGTTATTGAGAGTGTGCTTAAAAACACAAATATGAAGCTTGAAATTGGTGGCGGAATTAGAGATATGAAGGCCATTGAATTCTATGTTAATATGGGGGTAAATAGAGTTATTTTAGGCTCGGCTGCTGTAAATAATCCTAGTTTTGTAAAAGAGGCTGTTAAAGAGTACGGTAAAAAAATTGCTGTAGGAATAGACGCCTTAAACGGAAAAGTAATGGCAGAGGGTTGGGTAGCCGACAGCCAAGTAGATTATATTGAGCTTGCAAAAGAGATGGAGCAAGCTGGGGTAAGCTATATTATTTTTACAGATATATCTAAAGACGGCACATTAGAGGGGCCAAACTTAGAAATGCTTGATACAATAAACAAGGCTGTTAGCTGTAATATTATTGCTAGTGGTGGAGTGTCAAACATTAAAGATATAGAGCAGTTGCACTCATTAGGCTTATACGGTGCAATTACAGGAAAAGCCGTTTACACTGGTGACTTAAACTTAGAAGAAGCTATTATTAAGTCTTCTAAAATTAATGTTGGGGCAGATTTTGAAGACGAGATAAAAAGATACTTTAAAAAAGCCGAGCTTTTACCTACAATAGTGCAAGAAGAGAGTACAGGCGAGAATTTAATGCTTGCTTATATGAATGAGACCTCTTTAAGAAAAACTTTAGAGACAGGCTACACTTGGTTTTATAGTCGCTCTAGGAATGAGCTTTGGAACAAAGGGGCTACCTCTGGTAATATGCAAAAAGTGTTGAGTATTCATGCAGATTGTGACGATGACACTTTACTTGTAAAAGTAGAGCAAAAAGG
>CAYJEZ010000140.1:0-5689 GCA_964369215.1 uncultured Eubacteriales bacterium | reverse complement strand
GACAGAAATGTTTTACTAAATAAAGCTGAAAAGCTAATAAAAGCATACAAATAAAAGGCAAAGAAAAGAATTTATTCTACTCTTTGCCTTTTATTGTATTTTAGTAGGTATATTAGCAATTATAGGCAAAGCAATTCAAAAATCATCAAAAAATGCTTGCAAAAGCTAAAAGTCAAACCAAAGTTTGACTATATAGTAAATAACCTCAAACCATCAACAGTTCTAAGTTAATTAACTATTATAATCTTTTTTTATTTACTGACATATAATGTTTTATATGAAGAATCAAAGTTTAACTTTGGAATTATTAAAGAAAGGTAGAATGAAATATGTCTGATAACTTAATAATAATAGGCTCGGTAACCTACGCTTTAAAAGGAAAAGAAATTCTTTTCAGGCACGGAATAAGCGCTTATATTACAAGAAACACAAAAACAAAAGAATATGGTTGTGGATATAGCCTATACATTCCAAACAAATTTAATACTGCTATTCAAATATTAAGAGAAAACAACATTAAAATATTGGCAATTACATCAAAATAATGATTATTTTTGTCTGATTTAGAAATGTTTTCTTTATTTAAATCAGGCATAAGAAAGGATAGTGCTGAATGAACTCTATTTACTTAGACAACGCTGCTACTTCCTATCCGAAACCCGAAAACGTAAAAAAGGCTGTTTTTACAGCCTTGACACGTTTCGGAGCAAATCCAGGTAGGAGCTCATATAAAATGTCAGCCGATACAAGCCTCGCTGTTTATGAAGCAAGAAGTAATATAGCAAGGTTTTTTAACTTTAATAATAGTGAAAATGTTATATTTACTAAAAATTGTACCGAAGCTATTAATATAGTATTATTTAGTATTCTAAAAAGCGGAGACCACGTATTAATTTCTGACTTGGAGCACAATTCAGTAGTAAGACCTATTGAGAAACTAACAGAAACAGGTGTAAGCTATACTATTATTAAAACTAGCTTAAAAAGTGACGAAGAAACTATTGACAATTTCAGAAAAGCTATTAAACCTAATACAAGGCTAGTAGTTTGTACAGCAGCATCAAATGCATTTGGTATGAGACTACCATTTGTAAGGATTGCCGCTTTATGTCATATATATGATATAAAATTTTGCCTAGATGCCGCACAAGCAGCGGGTATTGTTAAAATTGATATGGAGAATACCGATATTGACTACTTATGTGCCCCAGGGCACAAAGGTTTGTTTGGTATAATGGGTACAGGCATATTGCTTACAAAAAACAAGCTCTCTCCCCTATTATATGGTGGAACAGGAACGAGTTCTTTACTATTAACCCAACCTGTTGAAATGCCAGAAGCACTAGAAAGCGGAACACTAAATGTACCGGGTATTTTATCGATAAGTGCAGGCATCGATTTTATTAATCATAAAAAAATAGAAAAAATATTAATAGATGAACTTCAAAAAACCAGATTTGTATATAAAAACTTAGAAAAAAATCATAAAATAACACTTTATACAGATATACCTTGTGAAAATAAATCTGTTCCTGTTTTATCTTTTAATGTAAAAAACAAAAATTGTGAAGACGTTGCAGATTTTTTATCTTCTAAAGGAATAGCAGTAAGGGCAGGTCTTCATTGTTCACCTTTAGCACATAAAAAGATGGGTACGACCGAGGGAACCGTTAGAATAAGTCCTTGTGTGTTTACAGATATGAACAACTTGAACTATTTAGTAAAATGTATTAACAATATATAAAAATTTTTAAAAAAGCCTTTACCTTGCTTAATATTAATGGTAATATTGAAATAGAAAGAATATTTATGTGCAAAATATACTCCAAAATAAGTAATTAGGTAAAAAACAGCATGTGTCATTTTGTAAAAATCACTTTACCTCTTATTACTTATGTATAAGTATGCTTTGTTTGATGTTAAAAACATTAAAGGGGGCGATTTCCATAGACGTTATTTTAAATCAACTTACCGATTTTTGGTTATTGCTAGTAGACTCCGCTAAAAGTTTTATGCTTAAGGATATTATTGATATTGCAATTGTTACTTTTTTAATTTATGGTGCTATAAATTTACTTAGAGAAACCAGAGCAGGCCAATTAGTAAAAGGCTTAATACTTATAATAAGTTTGTATTTAATTTCTACATTACTTGGTTTAAATGTTTTAAATACAACAATAACTTTCTTTTTTCAATATACTGTTATTGCTATACTTATTGTTTTTCAACCTGAGATTAGAAAAGCACTTGAGCAAATGGGACGAAGTAATATCGTAAGCGTTGTAGGGCCTAAAGAGAGTGAGAACCTAGTTGTAGCTAATAGAAGAGCCATCAGTTGCTCTATTGACGCACTTATGACACTTCAAAAACTGAAAATGGGTGCAATAATTGTTTTTGAGCGCAAAACTAAATTAGGAGATATCATCGAAACAGGAACCTTAATAGACGCTTCACCTAGCGCACAAATAATTACCAATATTTTCTTTAACAAAGCGCCTTTGCACGATGGAGCTATGATAATAAGAAATGGCAAGGTAACCTCTGCTGGTTGTATTTTACCGCTTACAAAAAATGACGCATTAAGCTCACATTTAGGCACACGGCATAGAGCTGGCTTGGGTTTAAGCGAAGAGAGTGATGCAGTAGTTTTAATCTTATCTGAAGAAACAAGCCAAATATCGGTTGCAGAAAACGGCATTTTGAAAAGAAATTTAACAAAAGATGAGTTATCCACTTTGCTTGATACGCAATTAATCTCAAATACTGATGATAGCGATAGCCTACTTTCAGGCACACGCACATTATTTATTAAAAAGCGAGGTGAGAAAAGTGAATGATGATACAAAAGAGACTGTAGAAAAAAAAGAGAAACAGCCTTTTAACCTTAAAACTATGTTTTATAACAATACTTTTGTTTTTATTTTTTCTTTTCTTTGCTCGGTTGTAATTTGGTTTTCTATGGCTGCGAACAACGAACTCGACAGACCAAAAAGATTTACCGATATTCCAATAGATATTCAATTCTCTGAATTAGCACAAGAGCAAGGTATTAAAGTCTTCTCTCAAAGTGCTGACACTGCAGATTTATCTATAGTAGGTAGTACCGTTGCTTTAAATGCTATTAATGTTGATAATTTAAGTGTTGTTGCTAACATATCACCTATTGAGCAAAAACTAGCAGGAAACACTATGGTAACTGAAACAGTAGAACTTTTTGCACAAAAGGGAATAAATGATTTACAAGATTATGAAATTGTATCAGTAGACCCCGGCGAAATTACTGTAAGCTACGACAGATATAGTGAACAAACATATAAAATTGAAAACAACCTTAAATATTCTTCTCCTGAAAATATTTATATCTCCCCTGCTACCTTTTCACATTCTGAGGTTTTAATTTCCGGTCCTCAGTCTTCAGTAAATAAAATAGCTAGGGTTTCGGTTGAAGAAGAATTGTCAGGTTCAGTAACGCAATCTCAAGAGTTTACTACAGAAATCGTGTTGTATGATTCAAGTAATAAAAAATTAGATGCAGAAGACTTATATTTAGAGCTTAGTGTTGAAGAAGTAGATGTAGTTTTATCTGCTTTAAGCAGAAAGACTGTGACACTTGAACTAAATACAATTAATATGCCAGAGGGCTTTGGTGACTCTAGAATTGTTATCGAGCCTGCTACTATTGACATTGCAGCAGACGCTGACACTGTATCACAATATTCAACATTAGTTCTTGAAACAGCTATAGATTTTACCAATGTTAATGCTACTAGTAACACTTTTGAAATTCCAATACCTATGCCTAATTCAGTAGTAAATATAAGCGAAGAAACTACCGCTTCAGTGCTTATTAACCTCAATGGTTTTGTGCAAAGCTCTGAGCTCGTAGAGAGCAGCAATATTAGGCTTATTAATGTGCCTGAAGACAAAGAAGTTACACTGGTTGAGCGAAACTTACTTGTAGAGGTTATAGGTCCAACGGCTCAAATAAATGCCTTACAAGCAAACTCACTATTTGCAACTGTAGATATGGCTAACCAAACCGATGTTAATGGAAGTATTAAGGTTCCTGTTTCTATAGGCATATCTGACGTTACCTCCTCTTGGATATACGGCACAAATAGTATTCTGGTTAATGTGTCTGACAAAGAGGTTTCTTCCTCCACAGCCCCATAAAAATAAATGACAGTCTTTTTATTTCATAGACTGTCATTTGTTATTAAGTAGTTTTTATTTATAAAACAAAGAAATTAGATAATGATTAAAAACAGAAAGGATTTAACAAAAGATGGATAATCAAATTATTATTTTTTTTGAAAAACTTCTAGCATTTATATTGCCGATTGCCCTTAATTTACTTTACGCTATTATAATAATTATTATAGGTGTTTTTATCAGTAGGTATGCTGTGAAATCTTTAAAAAAAATACTAGAGAAAAGCGGAGTAGACCTAGGTGCTACAAGCTTTATTTGTTCAGTTAGTAAAGTGCTACTTATCTCATTAGTTATATTAATTGCTTTGGGACAATTAATAGACATTACTTCTATGGTTGCTACTTTAGGTGCAGTAGGTTTAACCGCAAGCTTTGCATTGCAAGGTAGCCTTAGCAATTTTGTAAGTGGTATCCAAGTTATTTTCTCAAAACCTTTTAAGGTCGGAGACTTCTTGTCGGTTGGTACCTTTATGGGTAGCGTAAGCAATATTACAGTGCTTAATACTACACTAGTTACACCAGACAATAAAGAAATAATTGTGCCAAACTCTAAAATGACTACAGATATTATTATTAACTATACAGCCCAAAAGGCTAGAAGGCTAGATTTATCATATAGTGTATCTTACAGTATAGACACCGATATACCTAAAAAAATTATTACAGATTTAGTCGACTCACACGCAGATGTGTTAAAAGACCCTGCCCCTATAATTGCAGTGGGTGAACATGAGGCAAGCTCAGTACAAATATTAGTTAGAATTTGGGTAGAAAACGACCTTTATTGGGATGTTTATTACTATATGCAAGAAGAGGTAAAAAAAGCATTTGACAAAAATGGCATTGAGATACCTTTCCCACAATTAGATGTACATAATATAGTTAAATCATAAATTCACTTCTACTTTTATCTTTTTTTACATATGACAATATACAAATCAAAAAAAATTGATTTAAGGTATTGACAAAATAAAATTTATAGCATATAATACATATATCAAATAAAATTGATTTGAGGTGATACGATGTTATCGTACGAGGAAGTTGCAAAAGTTTTTAAGGCACTGTGTGACCCTACACGTGTTGCAATTGTACATTTACTTAAAAATGACGATAAATGTGCCTGTGTTTTATCCGACAGCTTAAATATTGCTCAATCTAAGCTTTCTTATCATATGAAAATTTTATGTGAGAGCGGAATTGTAGAATGTTGGTATATTGGTAAGTGGACGCACTACAGAATTAGTGATAAAGGCAGCGCATATGCAATTAAGCTACTTGAAGAGCTTACTACAGCAGACGAAAAGTCTATAGCTATTTAAATAAATTTAGAGCCATCTTTGTTGATGGCTAAAATTTAACCTAACACATCAAAAATTTTTGATTTAAGGAGATTACTCATATTATGGAAATACTAGCAAACTCTTGGAACTTTTTTCAAGATGAAATCTTAGGTATGCATTGGCTTAATGTTTTAG
>CAYJEZ010000139.1:0-5700 GCA_964369215.1 uncultured Eubacteriales bacterium | reverse complement strand
CACCCTTGCCAGAGTTTTAAGTTTGTTTATTGCATTACATTATTTTATGTGTTAAAATAATTTTAAATGTAGCAATATTAGCCATACTTATAATACAATAAAGAAAAAATATATAAATGTTATTTTGTAGAGTGTGGTTTTAGTTTTTATGGATATTTGATAACAGATTTATTATTTCAAACTTCTCGAATATTATTATAAGGAGACAACAAAATGAGATTAAAATATAAAAATTATAAACAAATGTTAAAGGCTTGTTTAGGTGAAATTCCATCTGACATGGCTATTACAAATGCACAAATTGTAAATGTGTTTACAGGTGAAATTTTAAAAGGTACAGTGCATGTTTTTGAGGGATTTATTTGCCATGTGGATTATAGCAGAGAAACAGAAATTAATAGCAAAAACATAGTAAATGCAAATGAGGCTTATTTAATTCCTGGGCTTATCGACTCTCATGTTCATATTGAGAGCTCGATGATGACTCCACGCAATTTTGCAAAAGCAGTTATTCCTTGGGGCACGACCACTGTAATGACAGACCCGCACGAAATGGCTAATGTTTTAGGGGTTAAAGGTGTTGAATATATGCTAGAGGCATCTGAGGGATTGCCTATGCGACAATTTGTTGACATACCATCTTGTGTTCCTGCTGTACCTAGCATTGAAAAAGGCGGTGCAGATTTTACAGCGAAAGAAATTTCGCATTTTGTAGGTAACGATAGAGTTATTGGTCTTGGCGAGGTTATGGACTTTTTAGCAGTAGTTCACGGTGAAGACCGCATGAACGATATACTTAAAACAGCGAGTGACGCTGGGCTTTATTTGCAAGGGCACGCACCTAATTTGCCAGAACGCATGCTTAGTGCATATTTAGCGGCAGGGCCAAAATCGTGCCATGAGTCTTTTTTAGGCGAAGATGCTCTTAAAAAACTACGTAACGGCATGTATGTAGATGCTCGAGAGAGTAGCATTACGAGAAACGTGAAAGACATTTGGAATAGCGTAAAACACTTTAGGTATTATGACACTTTAACTCTATGTACAGACGATAGAGAGGCTGATGATATACTAAAAAGTGGGCACATAAACGATGTAATAAACTGTGCTGTTAAATATGGAATGAACGTCATAGACGCTATTAAAAGTGTAACTATCAATACCGCTCGCCAAATAAATGTAGAGAACTTAGGAGCTATTGCGCCAGGGTTTGTTGCTGACTTTTTGATAGTTCCTGATTTGAAAAAAATCGAGCCTAGCCATGTGTATTTTGAGGGTGAATTAGTTGCACACAACAGAGTTTTATTAAAAGAGATACCAGAAAAATCATTTGAAATTGAAGATATAAATACTATAAAGATACAGCCGCTTAGCACTGAAGATTTTTGTATAAAAGCTCCTATTGAAAACGGAACGAAAAAACTTAATGTTATGGCTTATATTGACAACGTGGCGGCTCTTACCGTATTAAAGCAAGAAGATTTTACAATAGAAAATGGGTTGGTAGTTTTACCTGATGATAAAGATGTTAAGTTTGTAGCGGTTATTAATAGATACAACCTAAACAGAATGGCTGTATACCCAATACGCGGTTTTGGCTCTACTTCAGGAGCGGTTGCCTCTACTATCTCGCACGATTGTCACAACGTAGTGGTTGTTTATGATAGTGCAGAGGACGCATTATGTGCAGTGCAAGAGTTAGCGAAAGTAGGCGGAGGCTTCTGCTCTGTATTAAACGAAAAAATACTATGTACTCTTCCTCTTCCTGTTGGTGGGTTGCTTAGTAAGTTAACGGCAGAAGAGCTAGCAGAGAAAGCTACAGAGATGAAAGAGGCTAACCGTAAACTTGGAATGACCATGTGGGAGAATCCTCTACTTCGTATCGTAACCGTGGCACTTCCTGTTATTCCAGATGTGAAAATGAGTGATGTTGGGCTTATAGACGTGCATAAAAAGAGTGTATTGCCTGTTTTTGTAGAAAGTGAATAGAACATGGAGAATAAAATAAATTTCACAGCAATAATTCATGAAGGTGGCGGTGGTGGAGCGTTTGTTCCTGTGCCTTTTGATATAAAAAAAGAGTTTGGAAAAGGCCGCCTAAAAGTAAATGCGAGCTTTGATAATGAACCGTATACAGGTAATATTGTCAATATGGGTTTTAAAAATGAAGACGGCAGTGTATGTTATATTTTAGGAATATTAAAGGCGATTAGAAAAAAGATAGGCAAAAATATTGGTGATACTGTTGAGGTTGAAATAGAAGTTATTGTATAAAAGGAGTTTAATGTACTTTACTTCTTTAAAAAGAACTTAAAGAGCTTTACTGTGCAAAAGAAAAACTAACACAAATTAAGCAAAAAAAGGAGGTAAAAATGGAGTACATAATTCGAAAAGCTACAGAAGACGACAAAGAAGAGGTTCTTGCACTTGGACGAAAAATTGTTGATGAATACGAGAGAACCCACCTAGGAGACGAGGTGGCGGATAGTTATATTAACAGTGGGGATTGTGATAAAGATTTAAGTGGAATATATAATAACGCATCAATTATTTTAAAAGACAATAAGGTTATTGGGTTTATTTTTGTAGATAAAAACGAGATACAAGGTTTATCGGTAGATAAGATGTATTGGGGTAAAGGTATTGCACAAAAGCTTATTGCTTACGCAACGCAAAATCTTTTTGCTGATTATGACGAAATTCAGCTAGAGTGCTTTGTTACCTCACCTCGTGCAAATAGGTTTTATCAAAAAATGGGTTTTGTAAGTGGAGAAATAGTCGACGGAGACGGTGGAAAAAGAGTGGTATATAGGCGCAAAATTGCCGGAAACGATTTAACACCGAAAGATGTATTGTTAAATTGGATTGATGCCTTTAACAACGCAAAAGCAAAGCATCTTAGCGAACTTTATTCAGAAGATGCAATCAATCACCAAGTTGTGAGTGAGCCTGTTGTAGGTAAAAAAGCTATTTTAAAGCGTTTTACCGAGGAGTTTAAAACTGCCGAAATGGTGTGTATTTTAGATAATATTTTTATGGATAACGAGTGGGCAATTATGGAGTGGCGTGACCCTAAGGGCTTTAGGGGCTGTGGTTTTTTCAATGTAGTTAATGGTAAAATTGTATTTCAACGTGGTTATATGGATAAACTTAGTTTTCTAAAAATGAATGGTTTGCCTATTGAGTGATGAATATGATTTTGCTATGCAGATTTTGTTGAGTTAATATTGATGATAAAGTTTAGAAATAAGAATTAAGATATGTAAGAAAAACAGAATTAGGGAGTTAAATTAATGAGTAAAGTTATAGTATTATTTGAAGTAAAACCCACAGAAGAGGGAATGGAAAAGTATTTAGAACTTGCCGCAATGCTGAAGCCAATGCTCGGCTCTGTTGATGGTTTTATAAGTGCAGAGAGGTTTAAAAGCTTAAACGTAGAGGGCAAACTGTTATCTATGAATGTTTGGGAGAGTGAAGAGGCAGTAGAAAAATGGCGCAATAACATAGAGCATAGAATGAGCCAAGCAGAGGGCAAAAACAAGCTTTTTGAGAGTTATAAAATAACTGTGTGCAGTGCCATACGTGAGTACAGCGATATTAGCCGTGATAATGCACCGAAAGACTCGAACGAGTATTTGCTATGATAATCAGTGCTAGTAGGCGGTGCGATATTCCGTCGCATTTTGGAGAGTGGTTTATTAATCGCCTTTATGACGGCTATGTGCTTATTCAAAACCCATACAATACAAATAGATTAAGCAAAGCTTTGCTTAATCCTAAAGCGGTAGATTTAATAGTGTTTTGGACCAAAAATCCTATACCTTTTTTGAAATATTTACCAGAGGTTGATAAATTTAATTACCCTTATTATTTTGAGTTCACATTAACTCCATACGGCAGAGAAATAGAGCGTAATTTACCAAGCAAAGAAGAGCTTTTAAATGTATTCATAGCACTGTCAAATAAATTAGGAAAAAACCGAATGGTATGGCGATATGACCCAATAATTATTGATGAAAAACACACTGTATCATACCATGTAGAGAAGTTTGAATGCATGTGTAGCAAACTAAGTGGCAGAGTGAGTAGATGTGTTGTAAGTTTTGTAGATAACTACAAAAATGTAGCAACAAGAATGGGAAAAGACCCTACTACAGAATTATCACTTGAAAAAATATATATAATAAGCGAGGCTTTTTCTAAAATTGCAAAAGAGTACGGTATTGATGTTTACTCTTGTGCAGAAAAAATTGACTTAGACCGATATGGGATTAAGCATGGAGCATGCATTGATAAAAATATTATTGAGAGTATTTTAGGCTGTAAAATAGTTAATACTATTGATAAAAATCAGCGTGATGAATGCTTGTGCCTCGAAAGCATAGATATAGGAACATATAACTGTTGTGCGAATGGTTGCACTTATTGTTACGCTTTACAAAGCGATAAAAGTGCAGAGCTTAATATAAAAAAGCATAACGCAAAATCACCTGTGCTTATTGGAGGTATGCCCTCTGGCGCAATTATAACAAACAGAGACACAAAAAGTATTGTAATAAACCAGTTATCACTTTTTGATTGAATTTATCGTTAGTGAGGTGAATTATGCCTATAGAAACTTATTTAAACCTAGTAGACGAAAAGCAAAAAAACTTGGTAATGCCAATTATTGAATATATTCAAAATGAGTATAAACAAGTAATTTTTGACGAAAAATATTCAGAAAAAACCTATATACCGACATATAGATTAGATGGAAAATATGTTGCATTGGCGTGTAGAAAGCAATATATCAGCGTTTATTTTGGCTGTGATAGGGCTGTAGAAGTAGTGAAGCAGAACCTTAATTCTCAAAATGTAAAACTGAGAAAAGGCTGCGTAAATATTAGTTATAGCATTAAAGACTTTCCGTATGATGCTATTTATAGGGGTATAGATGCCTGTTTTAAAAAATAGAGGTGAGAATGAGCTTTTTTACCAAACGTGAAAATGTAGATTTATACAGCAGTATGATGCAAGGTTATGACAACAGTTTTTTAATGAAAGAGATAAAAAAAGTGCTTCCAAAATCTTCTTCTTTGCTTGAGTTAGGAATGGGAACAGGCATAGACTTGCTATCTTTATCGGAAGAATATGAAGTGATTGGAAGTGATTACTCACAACTTTTTGTAGATGACTTTCACAAGATAAGCGAGATTGAGGCGGTTGTATTAGATGCTGTAAGTGTTAATATAAACAATAAATTTGACTGCATTTATTCTAACAAGGTGCTGCAGCATTTATCAAAGAAAGATTTTGTAATTTCTCTTAAAAATCAAGCCAAACGATTAAAAAATAACGGAATTCTTTTTTTTACTCTTTGGAATGGAGAGTATAGAGAAGAATTTGAGTTTGACGGTGAACTGCGTTTTGTTTACTATAATAGAAAAATTATTGAAAAACTTTTGCCAGATGAATTAAAAATTGAGAGAATATTAACTTATAGTGAGTTTGAAGACGACGATTCGATAATAATAATTTTAAGGTTAAAATGAAAGTAGGCGGTGATACGAACAAATTGTATCTCCGCTTATGTTTTTGCACAGTTCAATTGTATTGCTTTAATCTTGTAACTATGTTATCATATAGTCAATTAATGTAGGGCGGTGTGACCGCTCGAAACCTTGAGGGTTACCATTAGTGTCAAGCGACCCCATAGGG
>CAYJEZ010000138.1:0-5858 GCA_964369215.1 uncultured Eubacteriales bacterium | reverse complement strand
TTAAATCTTTGTAGTGTTTTCTAGGTTAATTAACTATAAGTTTTAAAATACAAAAGGGGCTGTGACGTAATTGTAATAATGCACAAATTTTTGTAGGGGCGGTCAGTGGCCGCCCGAGATTTTGGGAAGAAACAAGCATATTTCTACCATAGACCTCGGGCGGCGGCTGACCGCCCCTACATTATTTAGTCATTTTAGACAAAGAATTTCTATTTCGTCACAGTCCTTTAATATATCTAACTATACTATAACTTCTCCATCTACAGTACCAGGTAAAGCAGCTGCATTAGCCTCGTCTGTATCTACGTGCATAGATGCAGCGTAATTTGGGTTAACCCTTGCTACAACATCACCAAACACTAAAGATCTGCCATTGTAGTTTACACTTACAGATACAATTTGTTTATCTTCAACACCATACTCTAAAGCCTCTTTATCGCTTACATGTAAATGTCTTTTAGCAGCTATAACACCTTCGCTAATCTCAACTTCACCTTTAGGGCCTATTAGCTTACATGAACCAGAGCCAGCTAAGTCGCCTGACTCACGAATAGGAGCGTCAACACCAATTTTTCTAGCGTCTGAAAGGCTTAGCTCTACTTGTGTTTGTGGGCGAGTAGGACCTAAAATAGTCATAACAAATGAACCTTTAGGGCCAACTATTTCAACTCTTTCATTTGTTGCATATTGACCTGGTTGTGATAAGTCTTTTCTGTTTGAAAGAACTGCGCCTTCACCAAAAAGTATTTTTAGGTGCTCATCTGATATGTGTAAGTGACGAGCAGAAGTTTCTACCATGATTTTCATTAATATTCCTCCATAAATTGTAATAAATATGTTATTTAGCTAATTAAGTAAATTTTACAAGAAAAAGCAATTCAATAACCTCAACATATACATTCTACTACTTTTTTTGACTTTTTTCAATACCATTTTATTTTTATTTTGAATATTATTCAATTATATATAGATAACAATGTATCATTTATTGTTATTTTTCATCTCTTCTTTACGTGCATACATCTCTTGGTCAACCCTATTAAATAAATCTTCTATATTTTCATCTTGCGTAGGGTCAAATTGCTTCAAACTTCCTGCTATTGAAAGCTCAAGCTCTGAATTTGAGTTATTTTTTATAACATTAGCATCTAATTCTGACATTAGAAAAGGAATTTTATCACTACTAATTTTTGTGGATAGAAATATAAACTCGTCTCCACCTACCCTGTAAATATCTCCACTTTCACTAAATGTAGATTTTAATGTAGTAGCAGCACATAGTATCAATTCGTCGCCTTGTTTATGACCTAACGTGTCGTTAACTCGCTTAAGCCCGTTTAAGTCAAATATTCCTAAAACTAAACTCGATACCTGATTTACGTCGCCTTTATATATCTCTAAATCTCTCTCATAACAAGCTCTGTTTTTCGCTGAGGTGAGTATGTCTTCATAAGCCATTCTCTCATACAATTTTGTACGAGCATTTTCTTTTATAATCTCTGCTAAATCGCTCATATAAGACACAAAAAGTATTAAAGAGAAACTGAAAACTCCTATTTTAAAGAAAGTTGACATATAATATTCATTTGCAAAATAATATGTAAGTAAATCTATTCCTGCAAAAGAACATAAAGAAACACCACTATAAACAAAAGTTTTAATCCTTTTATTTTTTTGCTTAAATATCTCATAAATAGCAGTAGCAACCACAAAAAATAAAGACATGCCTAAGAGCACATGATATAAAGCTATTGGCTCTCTAACGTCAACAATGCTATAAGCCTGTAAAATAATAATTGTAATCCAATAAATTGAATGAACTATTAATAATAAATATAAATGTAGCTTATATTTTAGCTCATAAGCAGTACAAAAATAAAACAGCAATGGTATAGGCAATAAACTAAGCAACAAGTATGAGGCTACAGAAACAATGTACGGCTCTGATAAAAACAGAACCAACATCGGTAAAACCGTTAGAGTATATAATCCAGCAAGCAATGTAAAAAACCCCAGGTGCAGTAAATAGTCTGCTCCATTTTTACGTCCAACAAAAATGTAAAACAAAATTATTGTTAATCCAAAAACTGTAATAATAGCCGAAATGACAAAGTTAATAATTTCTCTATCAAGCATATCATAAATACCTATACTTTGTGTTCCTAAGCGTATATTATCAATTTCTGCTATTTCATAAACAGGTTCAAACTTTATTACTACTTCGTCTCCGGCTTTCACATCAGGTAAGTCAATAAACAAAACTAAATTACCAGCAGAACTACCAAAAGGGGCTAAATTATCGCTATTTATCTCATAAACTAACTCGCCCCTTAAAAAAACTCTTATAAAGGCTCTAGATAAATTGATTTGCATTGTATCAAATGTTTCGTCAACATCTAAAGGTATTTTATTTTTAAGAACTAATAGGTCTGTAGCCATTCCATTAAGCTCTGTAGGCGAGTTGCATTCATAATAATTTCTACCGTCTGTGCTAAATTGCCACCCCTCTTCAAATAAATAGAGCTCATCTTCTGTGTTATAGGGCAATCCAGAGTCGCTAAAACTATAAGAAATAACTAATAAGATTACTGTTATAGCAATCATTGCTGTAATAATAACATTTACAATTTTATGCACTTATGTCACCTCCATATTTAGCTAATTACATATTAAGATGATAGCATAAATAATATGAATATACAAGAAAAATACGCAACATAAATATACAAATATTTTGTAGTGCAAAATTAAGATTATATAGTATTAATTCAGGGCTTTTATTTGTATTTTGCCTTACAATAATAGATAAAACAAACAAATTTAAATAAATTGTTAATTTATTTAGTTATCACTTGATTTTTTTTATTTTACTGTTAAAATGTTACTTAGCACTCGTAAATACAGAGTGCTAAGTAACAACTAAATTCAATGAAAAAGTAGATTAGTTTGAAGTATTAGCTCAAACTGAAAATATTGAAAGGAAGATAATTTTATGACAATTAAACCTTTACTTGACAAAGTTCTAATCAAGTCGTTAGAGGCTGAGGAGACAACAAAAAGCGGAATAGTTTTAACAAGCTCTGCACAAGAGAAGCCACAAATTTCTGAAGTAGTGGCTGTAGGTCCTGGTGGCTTAGTAGACGGCAATGAAGTAAAAATGTATATCAATGTTGGCGACAAAGTTATTACCGCAAAATACTCAGGCACAGAGATAAAAATTGACTCTGAGGAGTATACAATAGTAAAACAATCTGATATTTTGGCAGTTGTAGAAGCTTAAAACAAACTTATTTTGAAAGGATGAACACATATTATGGCTAAAAAAATTATATATGGAGAAGATGCTAGAAAAGCACTTCTTGCAGGAATAGATAAACTAAGTAATACAGTTAAAATTACATTAGGCCCAAAAGGTAGAAACGTAGTTTTAGATAAAAAATTCGGCTCTCCGCTAATTACAAACGACGGTGTTACAATAGCAAAAGAGATAGAGCTTGAAGACGAGTTTGAGAACATGGGAGCAGGGCTTGTTAAAGAGGTTGCTACTAAAACTAACGACGTAGCAGGCGACGGTACAACAACAGCTACACTTTTAGCACAAGCTTTAATTACAGAGGGCATGAAAAACGTAACAGCTGGTGCTAACCCAATGATTTTAAGAAGCGGAATTCAAGAGGCTACTGCTAAAGCTGTTGAGGCTATTGTAGATAACTCTAAAAAAGTGTCTGGCGCAGAGGATATAGCAAGAGTAGCAGCAGTTTCATCAGGAGACGAGAAAATTGGCGAGCTTATTGCTGATGCTATGAAAAAAGTTACTAGCGACGGAGTTATTACTGTTGAAGAGTCAAAAACAGCAGAGACATACTCTGAAGTTGTTGAGGGTATGATGTTTGACAGAGGATATATCACACCTTACATGGTTACCGACACAGAGAAAATGACTGCGGTTATTGATGATGCTTACATCTTAATTACAGACAAAAAAATCACTAACATTCAAGAGATTTTACCGATATTAGAGCAAATTGTTCAAACAGGCAAAAAGTTAGTTATAGTTGCTGAAGACATCGAGGGTGAGGCATTAACTACAATTATTTTAAATAAACTTCGTGGTACGTTTGTTTGTGTTGGTGTTAAAGCTCCTGGCTTTGGCGACAGAAGAAAAGAAATGCTTACAGACATTGCTACTCTAACTGGTGGGCAAGTAATTACAGACGAATTAGGCTTAGAGCTTAAAGATACTACTATGGAGCAACTAGGTAAAGCAAGACAAGTTAAAATTGATAAAGAGAACACAATTATTGTAGACGGAGCAGGTGCTAAAGAAGCTATTACTGCTAGAGTTTCTCAAATTAGAAGCCAAATAGAAGTTACTACTTCTGACTTTGACAGAGAAAAACTACAAGAGAGACTTGCTAAATTAGCAGGCGGTGTTGCTGTTATTAAAGTTGGTGCTGCTACAGAGGTAGAAATGAAAGAGCAAAAACTAAGAATAGAAGATGCTTTATCAGCTACAAAAGCTGCTGTAGAAGAGGGCATAGTAGCAGGCGGTGGTGCTGCCTTAATAGATGCTATTCCTGCAGTTAAAACATTTGTTGAGACTTTAGAGGGCGACAAAAAAACAGGTGCAAGCATTGTTTTAAGAGCGCTAGAAGAGCCTATTCGCCAAATAGCTACAAACGCTGGTATAGAGGGTTCAGTTATAGTTGATAAAATTATTACTAAAGCTAAAGTTGGCTACGGCTACAACGTATTAACAGATAAATTTGGAGATATGATTAAATTTGGTATTGTTGACCCAACTAAAGTTACTCGTTCAGCATTACAAAACGCTTCTTCTGTTGCAGCAACAGTGCTAACAACAGAGAGCCTTGTAACTGACATTAAAGAGGCAGCTCCTGCAATGCCTGCTGCTCCTGATATGGGCGGAATGTACTAATATAATAGACTATATAGCTAGAACACACACTATGGTTAATCACAGTGTGTGTTCTTTTAGTTTTATAATAAAAAAGTTAATAATGTTATATAGTTACTAAACTTAGAAAGCAATACAGAAATTAAGTGAAAAAGATTTAGCCTAGGCAGTTTTTCTCTTAATTTCAGTTAGTTTTTTGGGGTTGAATAACTATACTTACCCTATGCAATATCTTATACTTTTCCTATATCTTTTCTGTATTGAGCACCTTTAAAATTAATGCTACCTATGTTAGAATAAACTTTGTCTAAAGCCTCATCTAATGTAGTAGCAGTAGCAGTAACTCCTAATACTCTTCCGCCATTTGTAAGCAGTTTATCGTCTTTTACAGCAGTGCCAGAGTGATAAATTGTAAGCCCCTCTAATTGCCCATTGCTATCAAGCCCTTGTATTTCTATTCCTTTAGGGTAAGAAGTAGGATAGCCCTCACTTGCCATAATAACACAGGCTGCAGCACCGTCGTCCCACTGTATATCTATGCTATCAAGCCTTTCGTCACAAACAGCCTCAATTATCTCTAAAAAGTCTGTTTTTAGCCTTGGCAAAACAACCTGAGTCTCTGGGTCGCCAAAACGTGCGTTATACTCTATAACTTTCACACCCTTTGGTGTAAGCATTAAACCAAAGTAAAGACAACCTTTAAAAGGTCTTCCTTCGTTATTCATAGCCTCTACTGTAGGTAGGTAAACTTCTTTCATACAAATTTCTGCGATTTCATCTGTGTAAAAAGGGTTAGGGCTAATCGTACCCATTCCTCCTGTGTTAAGGCCTTTGTCTCCGTCAAAAATTCTTTTATGGTCTTTCGAGCTTACCATTGGCTTTAAGGTTTTTCCGTCGCAAAAAGCAAGCAAGCTTACCTCAGGTCCTGTTAAAAACTCTT
>CAYJEZ010000137.1:0-5867 GCA_964369215.1 uncultured Eubacteriales bacterium | reverse complement strand
TATATATCAGGTGAAATCTCTTTTGTGCATTTCCATACATTTGTTACAGGAATACTTAAATATTTTGCAAAAGCACCGTCTCTATTAACTCCAATACCTTTTGTGTCCTTGCATAAATGACGTCTTCCGGCTAGGCAGTTTCTGCACATGCCACAAACTATGTGACCCTCGCCTGAAACCATTTCGCCAATCTCAAAGCCTTTTACATTAGAGCCCATTTCTTCAATTCTACCTACAAACTCATGTCCAATTGTCATCGGTGTTTTAATTGTTTTTTGAGACCACTCGTCCCAATTGTAAATGTGTAAGTCAGTTCCACAAATTGAAGTTCTTTCTATACGCACAAGAACATCGTTTATTCCTATCTCAGGCACATCTACTTCTGTTAAGGTAAGTCCTACCTCAGGTGTTGTTTTAACTAAAGCTGGCATTTTTCTACTCATTGTCCACCACTCCAATACATATGTATTTTTTTGTCTTTATTTCAAAGACATTATAACATATATTCTTATAAAATGCTAGTATAAAATTGAAATTTTATCTACTTTTTTATTATAGTCTGTTTGCAGTACCTAACATTTTACTACCCAAGTCATTTTGCCCTATTAACATTAAAACAAGCCCTGTAGATACCATTTGAATATAACCCCACTCCCAAATCCCTCTCTTGTCTACCCCTGTAAGCTTATGAAGTAATTCACAGCGTTTTAGCGCTACTTCGCTTGGGTTTTCTTCGTACTCAAAGTGCCACTCTCTCATTAGCACCCCTAAATCGCAACTTTTCTCATAATATGCACCGTCTGGGTCAATAAACTTATACTCGTTTGTATTTTTTATATCTTTTAAAATATTAGAGGAATGTGCATCTCCGTGAATTAGCACCATTTCGCTCTCTTTAAAGTTATCTTCTCTTGATTTTATAAATTCAATAGCTTTATCAATTACTTTACTACTACCATACGCTTTGTCTCTCATTTCCTCAAAAAAGCCTTTAAACCAAGAGGTACACTCTGCACCTTTAGGCAAAGCTAAGTTTTTATTTATAGGAGTTCTCCAAGTATTATTAAGAGCTTTACATATTATCTCAATTTGCTCATTAACACTTAAATTCATAGTGCTTAGTGGTGCGCCTAATCTTTCTAATAAGTATGCTCTATTCTCTTCATCATACTTATATAGCCTTGCATATCCGTTTCCGTTAGCAGTTAACAACGCATTAACGCTATTTTTATACTCACCTCCTGCGCTTCCCTCTGGTATATTTATTTTAAGAGCGTATTCATTTCCTTGTTTATCTTTTGCTACTGCAACAAACGCATAAGTGCCACCCAGCATAGCCTCACCTACAGACACCTCCCATTTTCCCTCTAAATATTTTACAATATTTGGCAGACTATCTATCCATTTATCGCCCACTTCTCCTAAGCTTTTTGCTCTATTATAAACTTCATCTGGTAATTTTATCATAATTAACATTCCTTTTAACAAAGAATAAAACTATAAGTTTGAAAATAAATTTTCAAACTTATGTTACCTTTTTATATTATTTTTTCAGCCTAGGCTAATGTCTCTTTGTGCCACTGCATTAAGTGACATATCTGCTATATTGCCAGCCTTATACTCATAATAAGCCTGTGCCGCTATCATTGCTGCATTGTCTCCACACAAATTAAGCTCTGGCATATACAAATTATATTTATTCTCACCTGCTAGTCTTATCATCTCTCGTCTTAAAAGCTTGTTTGCACACACTCCACCTGCAAGCACTAAATTTTTATATTCCGTACCTTTTGCCGCAGTAATAAAATTGTCTGTTAAGCAGTCCACTAATGCCTTTCTGTAAGAAGCACAGAGGTTCTCTTTATTAATCTCTTCGTCTTTTTGCTTAGCATTGTGAATTATGTTTATTACAGCAGTTTTAAGCCCAGAAAAGCTAAAATCTAGCGGAGACCCTTGCACCCTTGGCCTTGGTAGCACATAAGCCGAGTCATCTCCACTCTCTGCAATACTGTCCATTAGCACTCCCCCGGGGTACGGAATACCCATAGCCCTAGCGGCTTTATCAAAAGCCTCTCCTGCTGCGTCGTCTCTTGTTCTTCCCAAAACTGTAATATCTGTATAAGATTTTACATCTACTATATGGCTGTGCCCACCAGATACTATTAAGCATAAAAACGGTGGCTCAAGCTCTTTGTAATTTATGTAATTAGCAGCAATATGCCCTCTAATATGATGAACTGGAATAAGTGGCACTCCTAAAGTTAAGGCTAAGCCTTTTGCAAAGTTTACACCCACTAAAAGCGCTCCTATAAGACCTGGTGAATATGTAACAGCAACAGCGTCTATATCGCTAAAGCTTAACCCAGACTTCACCAATGCTTCTTTTGTTAAGGCAGATATACACTCGCAGTGTCTTCTCGAGGCTATTTCTGGAACTACTCCGCCGTAAAGTTTATGCTCTTCTACCTGAGAAGCTACAACGCTTGATAAAACCTCTCTACCGTCTTTAACCACTGCTACCGCTGTCTCGTCGCAAGAGCTCTCTATACCTAAAATAATCATATTTATACTTAATTAAACTGTTCTTTACTAATAAATAATTAGCTTATTCAGCAAAACTACCTTTCTGTGTTTTATATCTCACTAATTAGCAGGGTGTAAATATAAGCGTCTTCCGTTGGAATTTCATAAAAATTTTTTCTTTGCCCCACTTTTTTAAACCCAAGTTTCTCGTAAAGTTTTATTGCTACAGTGTTAGACTGCCTAACCTCTAAACTTATGCTATAACTACAACTGCTTATTAGCTCTTTACAAATATTAAGGGCAACTCCCTTATTTCTATGCTTTTTAAAAACAGCAATATTTGTAATAAATCCCTCGCCGCCTACAAGGTGCATACCACCATAACCAAGCACTTCTTCACTTTCTATAGCTACTAAAAATTTTGCTAGCTTATTGTTAATCTCGCTAGTAAGTGAATTTTCGCTCCAAGGAGAAGAAAAACATTCTCGTTCTAGCTTTGCTATTTCAGATATATGCTCCTCTGTCATTTTTACTATTTCCATAGGCAAATTTAAGTTTAGCGTAAAATAACGCTACTTCCTTTTCTATTTTATCTCTACAATCTATATAATCGGATAAATCTTTTCCAAACGGATCTTCAACATTTTGAGAAGTATAAATTTTATCTGCGGGTATTCCAGCCTTTTGTAAAATATATGTATGTGTGTCTGTCATTGTAAAAAATGCGTCCCACACCAAAACTTCTTCTTTGGTTAACTTTCTTGCTCTGTGCTCGCTTATATCAATACCTTTACTTTTTAAACAACTTACAGCATGTTTTGCCGCCTCGTCTCCACTATTTGCAGCTATTCCTGCACTTTGGCACATAAAAAGTTCTTCTGTACCATCTTCTTTTATCATCTTACGAAAAACTGCCTCTGCCATAGGGCTACGGCATGTATTTCCCGTACAAACAAATAATATTTTCATCTAAATGACCGTGCCTTTCTTTGCCATTAAGAGCAAATTAAGCTAATCAATAATTCGCCCTCAAACTATAACTCTCCACTTTTCACTAAGCCTTTACTTAGCGATTACCCTTTTGCAGTATGCCAGTTTTCTCCAGAGTGAGCCTCTGCCAGCATTTTAACATTCATCGAAACTGCATTTTCCATTTCCTCGGCTAAAAGCTTAGTAACCACTTCCGTTTCGTCTACTGGGCACTCTACAATAAGCTCATCGTGCACTTGCAAAATAAGCTTCGCTTTTAAGCCTTCATCTTTTAGCCTTTTATACACTTTAACCATGGCTATTTTAATAATATCTGCCGCCGCACCTTGAATTGGCATGTTGCGTGCTACTCTTTCTCCAAATGCTCTCATGTTAAAATTAGAGCTAGAAAGCTCTGGCAAATATCTTCTTCTGCCAAAAATATCTTCTACAAATCCGTCCTCTTTAGCTTTAGCAATAATTTTATCCATATAATCGCTAACACCCGAGAAATTTCTTAAATACTCGTTAATATAATTCTCTGCTTCTTTTCTTGTAACTCCTATATCTTTAGATAAAGAGAACGCACCTATTCCATAAACTATACCAAAGTTAACAGCCTTTGCACTGCTTCTCATTTTAGGTGTAACCATGTCCTCTGGCAAATTAAAAACCTTGGCAGCAGTGGCCTTGTGAATATCTTTGCCCTTGTTAAACGCCTCTATCATAACCACGTCGTTTGCAACATGTGCCAAAACTCTTAGCTCAATTTGAGAATAGTCAGCGTCTACTAATACATATCCGTCTTTTGCTGTAAAAAACTTTCTAAGCTCTCGGCCTAGCTCTGTTCTTACAGGTATGTTTTGCAAGTTTGGCTCTGTACTTGATATTCTACCTGTTCTTGTCTCTTTTTGATTAAAGTTAGAGTGTATTCTGCCGTCACTCTCCATAGCTTTTACAAGACCCTCACAATAAGTAGAGTTAAGCTTTGTAAGCGTTCTGTAATTTAAAATGTCTTCTACTACAGGAAACTCGTATTTTAAACTGTCAAGAACATCTGCATTTGTAGAGTACCCTGTTTTTGTTTTTTTGCCATGAGGCAAACCAAGTTTACCAAACAAAGCCTCTCCAAGCTGTTTTGGCGAGTTCAAATTAAACTCATAGCCCACTGCCTCAATTACTTTTTTCTGAGCCTCTTCAATTTCTACTTTAAGCTTCTCACCAAAAGCTTTTATTCCCTCGCTGTCAATTCTAACACCCTCAAGCTCCATGTCTCCAAGTACAATTGCAAGTGGTAGCTCTATATCATAAAACAAGTGCTCTTGCTTATTTTCCTCTAGTTTTTTTATTAAAACTTTGCTTAGCTCCTCTAAGCTAGCACAAAGCGCAGCTGCTTCATCTTCACAATTAGAAATTGCTACACCATACTCCTCGCAAAGCCTGTTAAGCCCATATTCTGTGGCTGAAGGATTTAAAAGATACGCAGCAATGCCTGTGTCTATTACAGCACAGCACAGTTCTTCACCGGTTTTGCTTTTAATGTATTTGTATAAATTTTTAACGTCGTCAGAGTACTTTTTAATGTTTTTATTTTTTGCAAAAGCCTTTAAAAACATTTCATTCTCTTCTACAATTTTAACCTCGTCTCCTAAGCAAAAATAAAGCTTGTCTTCATTTTTAACAACATAAGCACTGCCTATATCCTCAAGCATTGGAAGAAGTGAAGAAGCCGAGCTCACAGTAGTAACGCTTATTTCTCTACTGCTTTTCTCTACGCTATTCTCCGTCTTTTTAGAAGAGCTTATACCCATTTTCTCCATTAGTTTAAACATCTCAAGTTTTATCATTAAAGTAGCAGCTTTTTCGCTATCTACTTCTTTAATAATATAGCTGTTAATGTCTGTATCAATAGGCACTTCTCTCATTATTGTGCCAAGCTCATAACTTAAAAGGGCATTCTCTTTAGAGTCTAAAAGCTTCTTTTTAATATTATCTTTAATGTCCAATGTGTCTATATTCTCATAAATATAGCTAAGCGAGCCAAATTTTGTTATAAGGTCTTTTGCACCTTTTTCACCTATTCCTGCAACGCCAGGAATATTATCAGAGCTATCGCCTTGAATTGCCTTAATGTCTATAAGCTGTAATGGTTTAACTCCGTAATCTTCTTTAATTTTTTCTACATCGTAAACAGTAACAACAGACTGCCCAAATTTTGTAGAGGCAAGCCTTACCGAGGTTTTATCTGAAACCAGTTGTAAGCTGTCTCTGTCTCCTGTAGCTATCATACAGTCGTGTCCACTATCTTCACAAGCTTTTGCAAGTGTTCCCAAAATATCATCTGCCTCATAACCCTCTAGGCTAACATTTTTATA
>CAYJEZ010000136.1:0-5939 GCA_964369215.1 uncultured Eubacteriales bacterium | reverse complement strand
TAACCTCTTTTTGTAGTAGCTTACTTTGAAAAATAATAGAAATAACCTTAGATATATGCTGTATAGTGTTAATCTCTTTTTCGCTCCATACTCTTTTCTTTTTACAGTCATCAAGACCAAGAACAAAAGATATATAATCAAATTTTGTAACTTGAGAGTGAATAAATGACATAACATTTTTTGTACACATAGCTCTATAAGAGTCATTGTCCTTAAAAATACTATCTAAATCATTAGAGTAAAGTATTCCATTTTTCGATACTTCAAGCAGACCTTTAAAAAAGTCGGTTGGCCTATTTTGTAATATTTTTTTATTTGAAATAATTCCTGGTTTATGCCATTCATATGTATTGTTGTAGGTACTTCCTTGGTCATATGTTTCAATAATATAGCATCTATCAGCATCGTATCTTTCGCAAATGTGCTTTAATACCAAATTAACTGATACTACATCTGCATTTCTTTCATACAAAATCTCAAACACAGACGATATTAAGTCGTAATCAAAAAAAGTCCCTATAGTTTTTTTAGAGTTATCAAGTTCGGTCAAATTTTTCATTAAACCAAACTCCATTGACGCATCATAAAAAACATATTGATTTTTACCTAATTCTTTCGCTTTATACAAAGCTTTGTCTGCAGCTTTATACAGCTCCTCATAATCATTAGCATCTTTAGGGTACAAGCTTACACCGACACTACCAGAAATAGAAAAATCTTTGTAGTCGGTTAAGAAGGTATCATTAAAAACATCAACTATAAGTTTAGCTTTTTGTTTTAAAATTTCATTATTATTTACATTTTGAATAAATACAATAAACTCATCTCCGCCAATTCTTGCAATAATGTCTTGGGTTCTAAATAGACCTTTTAAATTAGCTGAAATTTGTTGCAACACTTCATCACCAAAAAAATGCCCTAAGTTATCGTTTACTCCTTTGAAATTATCTATATCTACAATAAAAAAAGCATGGCTTGTATTTCTTGATGAATTTATAATCTCTGATATCAAATGCTCTGCCGTTACTTTGTTATAGCAACCTGTAAGCAGGTCTACTTTAGAGCGTTTTTCCATTATCTTTTCGTCGTTAACATCATACGACTTTCCTACTGCAAAAATAGGTTGGTCTGCTTCAAATACAACCTCATAAACCAGCCTACAGTACTTATATCCGCCGTCTCTCATCCTAAACCTAATATCTATTGTCTCATTTTTACCTTTTTTCAAATTTTCTATAAATTTTTGATAAAATTCAACATCATCCTCATGCACTATCTTACTGTCAATAGCTATTTCAGGTTCTAATTTTACTACATTGTTGTATCCATATTCTTCAATAATTTTACCATAATAACTCATCATCCCAGTTCTATTGTCAAAAGAGAAAAACCATTCGCTTGATAAATTTGAAATAGCATTAAAAAATGTCTTATCAGATACTTTGTCTCTAAAATAAGTTTCATATAAGTTGTTATGATAATCGCCAGCAAATTCAGACCTAAGGTCTCTAATAAATGTAAAAACCACTTCTTCAAAGTCCAACATATCCACTTTGCTCATGGTAATCTCACAGGGTAGTTCTTCACCTTTTGCATTTAAATGCAACCAGTAAAAAACTTCAAAACCATTTTTAAAAGCATTGTCAATATGTAAAAGAGCCAACTCCTCACTTAACATTCCATTAGGTTGGTATTTAGGTGATAATTTATAAAAGGTCTCTAACTTTCCTTGTGTTCTTTCTATTCCAAATAACTCTTCAGCCTTTTTATTGTTTACAAGTCTTTCTAAGTTTTCATTGAAAACAGTAATACAAAGCGGTATATTTTCTACAATAGATTCTAGCTTGTTTCTTTGAGCTTCTTTTTGATACTTATTATTTTTTATTATCGCTAATTTGTATTTACTTTTAGTGTCTTTACTATCAACTTTAATAAATTCTACTTCAAGTTCATATGTATTATTTGAATTGTCAGAAAATGTAATGATTGATTGATTATTATTAAAAGCATCGTTGATAGACGCTATAAGATTATTAATTAAAATGCAATCACCACTATTAACAATCTCAATTCCGTCAAAGTTAAAAAGAATAATTCTGCTTTCACTGTCTAGTAAAACATAATTATATAATTTGTCTGATAGCAAAAAGTGCATAAAGTCAAAATGAGAATCCGAAATATCAGAAAGAATAAATTTTACTTTCTCTTTATCAGTCGATGATGAAGTAATATCGCTCATAATTGTCAATTCCTCTCCTAGCAAAACACATTATCATAAAGCATTTCATGTAAAATCTTTCAAATTTTCAACAAAATTAATTTACTTATACATTATATATGTAAACAAATAAAATATCAATAAGATTTGCTAATGTTTGGTTATTATTCCTAAAACAAATATGCTAGTAAACAAAAATCAGCGTAGCAGAAAATCCGCTACGCTAAAAAGCTAAAATTATATTTAATATGTGTTTAATTTGCTGTTAACGCTGCATGTGCTTCTTTAAGCCTTGCAGGAATGTCGAATTTTTGAGGACATACTTTTGAACATTTACCACATTCTACACATTTAGTTGCATCTTTATTTGACTGTACTAACATTAAATTATATAACCATTTTTGTGCTGGAGATCTGGCAATTTCATTCCAAATACTAAACACTAACGGAATATCTACCTTTGCAGGACATGGCATACAGTACTTACAGTCTGTACATTCTATATTAATAAAAGACTCCCAAGCCTCTCTTGCTTTATCAAACAAAGCTACTTCTTCGTCTGATAAAATATTACTTTGTGCTTTATTAAATATTTGAATATTTTCTTCTAGTTGCTCCATTGTAGAACAGCCTGATAAAATAACAGTAACCTCAGGTTGGTTGTATAACCACATAAAAGATTTTTCAGCATTAGATAAGTCTTTTTTCCAATCGCCAAACGCTGCTTCTACTTTTTCAGGCACATCAACTGCAAGCATTCCACCGTGAAGAGACTCCATAGAAACCACAGGTATTCCTTTTGCAGAAGCATGAAGTAAACCTTTTTGCCCTGCTTGATGATACTTATCATAGTAATTATATTGTATCATAGCTAAATCCCAATCAAAATGGTCAATAACTTTTTCAAAGTGCTCGTTAGTTCCATGCATAGAAACAGCTATATAGCTAATTTTCCCTTGTTTTTTAAGATTAACCATAAAATCAATAGCATTATATTTTAGTACTTTCTCCCAATTTGACTCAAACAAATTATGTAGAAAATAAACGTCTATATGCTCTACATCTAATCTTTCTAGTTCTTCTTCGTAATATTTTTGTAAATCGTCTTCACTATTTACAATAGACATAGGTAGCTTAGTAGCTAAAATTACTTTTTCTCTGTACCCATCTTTTAACGCCTTACCTACTACTACCTCACTTCCCTCATAAAAATATGCTGTGTCAATATAATTTACACCTTTATCTATTGCTGTTCTAATCAGTTTAATTGCCTCAGGCTCATCTATAACCTCTTTACCCTCAGCATTTTTCATTTTAGGTAGCCTCATGCACCCTAGTCCGAATCGAGAAACTTTCTTGCCGTCATGCTTAAAATCTACGTATTGCATATTATCTCCGTTCCTTTCATTTCTTCTTTGAAATTTGTATTAATACTACAATTTTTTCAATGATTTTCGTTTAATAACAAATCTTCCTCTTGCTTTTTAAACAAAACCTTGCTTTGTACTCACCCATTATTATATCACTTTACCCCATTTAAGTCAATCAAAAAAAGAACTATATAGTAAAGGTTCTTGTTAGTGTACAATAGATATTGGACACTAACAAAACGCCTACAAATATATATTAACTTATTTGACAATATATAAAGAATAAAGTATACTTTTAGCAATGTGTGATTGAAAGGCTGTGTTTAACAAAATGATAAAGTATTTATTAATTGACTTAGATGGCACTATAACTAAGTCAGACTTAGGAATAATAAATTCTGTAATGTACGCCCTTAACAAAGTAAATTTTGACACGACAAATATTAAACGTGAAGATTTACTTCAGTTCATAGGTCCTCCACTTAGCTACACGCTTTCTACTTTATGTGGCTTCAACGATAAAGAAATTGAAGAGGCTATATCATATTACAGAGAATATTTCGTGCCTAAAGGCATGTATGAAAACGAACTTTATGATGGTATTTATGACTTTTTGAAAAACACTAAGAAATATAAACTTGTATTAGCCACCTCAAAACCTGAGAAATTTGCTAAAAAAATATTAGAGTATTTTGAACTTGACAGCTTTTTTTATTATATTACAGGTGCTAGTTTTGATGATAGCAGAAATACAAAGGCTAAGGTTATTAAGCATATACTTGACACTCTTCAAGCTAAGCCACAAGAGTGTTTGATGATTGGTGATAGGTTACACGATGTTGAAGGCGCTAAAGAAAACTCTATAGATTGCATAGGTGTTTTGCATGGTTACGGAAGTGAAGATGAGCTTAGAACCGCTGGTGCAATTGCAATTGTGAAAGATAGTAAAGAATTAACAGATTACATAAACAACTTATAATTTTTTAAAGGAGGATTAAGCTGTAAAATGGAATACAATATACCAAAAACACCCTTGTTTATACTTAATACTCTAGAAAAAAATGGATATGAGGCATTTTTAGTAGGAGGTTGTGTAAGAGACTTTTCACTAGGGCTAACGCCAAAAGACTTTGATTTTTGCACCAACGCTTTACCTCAACAAATAAAAAAATGTTTTTTAGGGCACAATACACTCGACGTTGGGATAAAGCACGGAACTATTACTGTAATAATCGACAAGCATGCATATGAGATAACTACTTATCGAACCGAAGGAAGCTACTCTGACAATAGACGCCCTGACAATGTTAATTTTGTAAGCGATATTAAAGAGGATTTGTCGCGTAGAGACTTCACAATAAATGCTATGGCTTATAACCCTAAAACAGGTATTGTAGACTGTTTTGGAGGCTTAAAAGACATAAATAAAAAGCTTATTAGAACAGTAGGCAACGCAAATAAGCGTTTTAACGAAGACTCTTTAAGAATAATGCGTGCACTGAGGTTTTCTTCTACTTATGGTTTTGAAATTGAATATGAAACCTCTCAAGCAATGCAAAAGCTAAGTCGCTTGTTAACTAACGTTTCAGCCGAGCGAATTAATACAGAATTTTCAAAGCTTTTGTGCGGAGAGTTTATAGAGAAAATACTTATGGACTATTTTAATATTTTGTCTGTAATAATACCAGAAATACAACCTATGTATAAGTTTAACCAAAATACGCCTTACCATAAGTATGATGTTTGGGAGCACACTGTTAAGGCAGTAGCTTTTACTCCATCTGATTTACACCTTAGGCTAAGTTTGTTTTTTCACGACATAGGAAAACCCCATTGCTATACTGAAGACGATAAAGGGGTAGGTCATTTTTACGGCCACGCAAAAATAAGTGCCGATATAACAATAAATATACTAAAAAGGTTAAAGTATGACAACGAAACTGTAAAAAAAGTTTTTAACTTAGTTTATTACCATAACTCAACGGTAGCTCCTACTGAGAAATCTGTAAAAAAATGGCTTAACAAATTAGACTACGGGTTATTTATTGATTTGATGAGCGTGAAAAATTCAGATACTTTAGCTAAAAGCGCATATAAAACTCAAGATAGAATTGAGCTTATACAAAAGCTTAACAACATAGCATATGAGGTTCTCAACAGTGGACAGTGCTTCAATTTAAAATTGTTGAACATAAACGGAAATGACTTAATTAGATTAGGAGCAAAACCAAGTGAGGTAATAGGTAAAATACTAAATAAGATGCTGACAATGGTAATTAACGATGAAATACCTAACGACAGAAATGTTTTACTAAATAAAGCTGAAAAGCTAATAAAAGCATACAAATAAA
>CAYJEZ010000135.1:0-6111 GCA_964369215.1 uncultured Eubacteriales bacterium | reverse complement strand
GCTTATAACAAAAATATCGGTCAATATGGTCGTTTTGACGGCGCAGTTAAATATATTGACCCAAGAGAAGAATAATGACCATATTAAGGAGGACTAAATAATGGCTAATGACGTTAAATTTGAAGGCAAAGAGAGAAGACTTGCCAAAATTGAAAAATGTCTTGCTGAGTATGGCATTGCAAGTTTAGAGGAAGCTCTTGAACTTTGCCAAAGCAAGGGATTTGACCCTATTGAAATAGTGAAAGACGTTCAACCTATCGCTTTTGATAACGCAGGTTGGGCTTATACATTAGGTTGCGCTATTGCACTTAAAAAAGGTGTAAAAACAGCTCCAGATGCCGCAGAGGCTATCGGCTTAGGCTTAGAGGCTTTCTGTATTCCTGGTTCAGTTGCTGAACAAAGAAAAGTTGGTATAGGCCACGGTAACCTAGGCGCAATGCTACTTAGAGACGAGACAAAATGTTTTGCTTTCTTAGCAGGACACGAGAGCTTTGCTGCTGCTGAGGGTGCTATCGGTATCGCTAAAAAAGCAAACAGAGCAAGAAAAGAGCCTCTTAAAATCATTCTTAATGGTTTAGGTAAAGACGCAGCTTACATCATCTCTAGAATTAACGGTTTTACATATGTTAAAACTGACTATGACTTCTATTCTGGTGAATTAAATATTGTTGAAGAGAGAGCATTCTCTGAGGGCGAGAGAGCTGCTGTTAAATGTTACGGAGCTAACGATGTTTTAGAGGGCGTTGCTATTTTAAAACACGAGGCTGTTGACGTAAGTATTACAGGTAACTCAACTAACCCAACTCGTTTTCAACACTTAGTTGCTGGTACTTATAAAAAATGGTCTTTAGAGAACGATAAGAAATATTTCTCTGTAGCTTCAGGTGGTGGTACAGGACGTACACTTCACCCAGATAACATGGCTGCAGGTCCTGCTTCTTACGGCTTAACAGACTCTATGGGACGTATGCATGGTGACGCTCAGTTCGCAGGTTCTTCTTCAGTACCTGCTCACGTTGAGATGATGGGTCTTATCGGTATGGGTAACAACCCAATGGTAGGCGCTACAGTTGCTTGTGCAGTTTCAGTTTATGAGGCTGTTAAATAAAGAATTGTTTTGAAACAATATAATGGTGTTACCGAGCTTTCGCGTGGTAACACCATTTTTTGTTATGTATTTATTTTAAATATAGTCAAAGCACTACAAAAATCAAGTATTAAAGTTGCTTGCTTTTCAAATTAACTAAACATATTTGCTCATGTCAGCAATAAAAACTCGTCTGTGACCGTCGGTGTGCCCGTTAAAAACACAGTACTTTCCTGTTCTGTCCCACACAGGATGAGGGTCTACCCTTAAAACTGGGTTAACAGGGGTGTGCTCGTGCACTATGTTTATTCTAACAGCGGGTTCAAATTCTGTATCTGTGTCTAAGTCAATAACTCTTATTGGAGAGGTGCCGTCGTCAAAAGATGCTTTAACAGGGGTAAAGGCATCTACATAAGCGGTAGCCTCTTTTGCGTAAGTGTCTGTTATTATAATATTTTTATCTTTATGAATACTAGGGTGACCTGAGCCTATATTCTTCTCAGATAATTTTTCAATATTTCTGCCTTTTAGCGATGCCCTACAAAGCCTTAAACCTGTGTTTTCTATATTCAAATTCATTGTAATATATTGGCTGTCTGGCGACCAAGTAGAATGGTGCCCACCCTTGCACCATTGGGTTGAATCGATACAAATTTGAGGGTCGCTACCGTCTTTATTACAAGTGTAAACGCAGTAAACAATGCTAGGCTTGATTGCATTTGCAATAACGTTAAACTCGTCTTTAAAAGGCGCTCTAATATGCCTTGTAGAGAACATGATTTTTTTGTCGTCAGGGCTAAATTTTGTGTGAAAACAATAGGTTAAGCCGTCTTTTAAGTGCTTTCTTTGTAAAGGAGTGTAACATTGCTCAAAAAGACTTTTTATGCTTAAAACTAAAGTAGCTTCTCCGCTTTCTATATCTACTGTCCAAATTCCGTCGTCTTCAGTGAATATTGTATTATATTTAAGCTTTTCATCAGGTACCATAACACCGTAGCCAAACTGACTTTTTCTCATAGAGGTCATGTTTGAGCACACTCCTGTTTTTCCGTCGTGAGATACATGGTATATTGAGTGGCCAAGCCTTTTTTTCTCTCCTGTTTTAAAATTTAAGCAAACAGCAAAATCTTCATATGTATTTATATCTACATCATTAAAAATAAGCTTAGTGTCGTCTTCTCCCCAGTTAATGTTTGCGCCTAGTTGTGTCTCCCACCCATAAGTTTGAGCTACTATTTTTTCTTCTCCGGTTAATAGGTTAATAACAACAACGTTAGCACTATCGCCAACTTTTGCTGGCTTGTCTTCATAGGGTAAGTCAAGAACCGCTAAATATTTACCAGATGGGCTGATAGGCACAGTGTCGAAAAATCTGTGGGTATAACAGCCATTTCCATTAGTTAAACACCAAACGGGTACTTGAGGGTTGTAATCTGTGTATCTAGGGAATACTTTGTCAAAATCATACATATCAATTTCACCTTTTTAATAATTATACTGACCGTATTTTTGAATAGCGTGCATAACTACTCGCATGCTCTCTAAAGAGCTACCATTGTTAATGCTTCCTGCAGTAGAGATATTTAGTCCTTTAAAACCTCCGTTTATAGCCATTTCACAATCTCTTTTTACTTCTGAAATAATATCGTCAGCATTATTTCTCATAAAGGTAAAAGGTGCTAATTGGCCGTCTATTCTAGTGTTTGGCATATGCTCTCTTATCTCTGTAACGGTTAGGGTAGGCCCAAAATTGCAGGCATGTAAATTGAGTTTTGCGAGTAGTGGCAATAAATGACCCATAGCAGAGTCAGAGTGTTGGTATCTAAAATCTTCTGGTTTTGGGCAAGCTTTTTCAAAAACAGCTTTAAGTATTGGGTAGCCGAAAACCTCGTACATTTCAGGTGTCAATAGGTTGCAGTCGTCATCAAAAAAGCTAAATCTACCTTTGTCTATTTTGGGGTCAAAGTTTGCATGGTAAAAAGAAATGTCTAAATATTTTAAGAAAACTCTTTTTATTGTATCGCTAAATCTTTGAAAAAGTTCAGGCTCGTCATAAAAAAGATAAATTAGATTTTCTACTCCAAAAATAGAGGTTGCTAGGGTTACAGGTCCTCTTACACCGCTCCAAATTGACGGCTTGTTTCCATAGTCGTTATAAATTTGCTTTTTTATATTCTCAAAATTATCAGGAACAATATAATCCTCTAAGTCCATTTTATCAATTTTGTCAAGAAGCTTCTCAAGTGCAATTTCGTCCTTTACGTCGCCCTCTAAATATGTAGTGCCTGAGTCTTTGTTGTAAAGATATTTACCCTCAAAAATTTCACCAATTTGTCTGTAAGCTGGGCAAAACGTCTTAGGGTCTTGTATTTTGTCGGCAAGAAGCCTTTTGCCGACTATTTTCTCTGCTAAGTCGTTATATTTTTTGTTAAATCTCTCACGGTCTTCTATTGCATTATAACCCCAAGGGTTACCCTCAACTCCAAGCTCGCTAAAAACACACTCCTCACTCATTCTTATTCCAAGTGCCACTTGAGTGGCTTTGCTATTAAAGCAATTATCCTCATGTGCTATTGCGTCATCATACCAAAATTTTTCTAAATCTACAGAATACATATGCATCCCTCCAAGTTTTTTTATGTCATTATACATCAATAGTGTTAAAAAGTAAATGTTTTTAAAGTAAAGTCATCTGTATTTTTAACAAAAAAATATAAATATGTATTGAAATTGTTGAGTGTTAGTAGTATAATCAAAGTGTTTACTGTTATTACAGAATGAAATATTGGAAAGGGTGATTTTGTTTGAAAGACGGCATGTTTTATGAACCAAAAGCAAAAGCTGAAAAAGTAGTACAAGATGGTGAGTTTATTTTTGGTGTAATAGGTCTTGACCATGGGCACATTTACGGAATGACAAGCAGTTTAATTGCAGCAGGGGCAAACCTAAAATTAGTATACGACCCAGACCCTAAAAAGTTAGAAGTTTTTAAAGAGAGATTCAATGAAGTTACAATAGCTTGTAGTGAGGCAGAGGTGCTTGAAGATAATGAAATTAAGCTAATTGCAGCTGCTTGTGTTCCTAATGAAAGGGCAGAGCTTGGCATTAGAGTAATGAGTTCAGGGAAGCATTATTTTACAGATAAAACACCTATGACAAGTTTAGAGCAGCTGGATAGAGTGAAAAATACTTGTGCAAGTACAGGTAAAAAATATGCAGTTTGCTATAGTGAGAGACTACAAGTTGAGGCGGCTGTGCATGCAGGCAATTTAATTAAAGAGGGCGCAATTGGTAGAGTTTTACAAGTTATTGGAATGGGCCCACACAGACTCAACGCACCATCAAGACCAGATTGGTTTTTTAATAAACAGCAATACGGTGGTATTTTATGCGACATAGGTAGCCACCAAATAGAGCAGTTTTTATACTATACAGGAGCAAAAGACGCTAATGTTGTAAACAGCAAAGTTGCAAATTACAACCACCCTGAATACCCAGAACTTGAAGATTTTGGAGATGCTACATTGGTAGGAGACAACGGAGCCACAGGATACTTTAGAGTAGACTGGTTTACACCAGAGGGTTTGTCTACATGGGGAGATGGCAGAACCTTTATTTTAGGCACAGAAGGCTACATTGAGATGAGAAAATATGTCGACGTTGCAAAAAGCGAAGAGGGAAATAACTTATTCTTGGTTAATGGTGACGGCGAGTTTTATATGAATTTAAAAGGCAAAGTTGGCTTCCCGTATTTTGGCGAGCTAATTTTAGACTGCATTAACGGCACTGAAAATGCGATGACACAAGAGCATGCATTAAAAGCAGCCGAGCTTTGCATTAAAGCACAAATGCTATCTACTAATATTACTGCTAAAAATTAAAATAAAATATATTATTGAAAGGTGATTAATTATGAAGTTAACATTCAGATGGTATGGTGTAGACGACGGTGTTACACTAGAAAAAATCAGGCAAATTCCTAACATGAGCGGAGTAGTAACGGCTGTTTACTCTACCCCTGTAGGCGAGGTGTGGAGCGAAAAGGAGATTGCTGATTTAAAAGAGGTTGTAAATAAAAGCGGATTAGACATGGAAGTTATTGAGAGCGTTCCTGTGCACGAAGACGTAAAGCTTGGAAGAGGCGACTACTTAAGATACATCGAGAACTACAAAGAGAATATTAGAAGACTGGGAGCAGCTGGTGTAAAAGTTATTTGCTACAACTTTATGCCTGTTTTCGACTGGACAAGAAGCCAGCTAGACAAAGAGCTACCAGACGGCTCTAACGCACTTGTTTTTTACAAAGAGCAAGTAGAGAAAATGGACCCGGTAAACGGAGATTTATCATTACCTGGTTGGGACTCAAGCTACACAAAAGAGCAAATGAGCGAGCTTATTAGCGCATACAAAGAGCTTGGCGAAGAGGGGCTTTGGAAAAACCTAGAGTTCTTCTTAAAAGAGATTATTCCTGTTGCTATAGAGGCAGACGTTAAAATGGCTATTCATCAAGATGACCCACCGTGGAGCATTTTTGGCATTCCTAGAATTATTACAAACGAAGCTAATATTGATAGATTTTTAAGCCTTGTTGACGCTGAGCACAATGGACTTACTCTTTGTGCTGGTTCATTAGGCTGCGCAGCGTTTAACGACTACCCAGCTATGGTAAGAAAATATGGCAAAATGGGAAGAATTCACTTTGCGCACTTAAGAAATGTAAAACTTTTAGACGGTGGCTTTGAAGAGAGCGCTCACTACTCACCTTGTGGCTCTTTAGACATGGTAGAAATATTAAAAGCATACCACGAAGTTGGCTACACAGGCTACGTTAGACCAGACCATGGACGTATGATTTGGGGAGAAACTGGAAGACCAGGATACGGACTATACGACAGAGCTTTAGGTGCTTCATACATTACAGGTATATGGGAGACACTTACAAAACTAAACAAATAATTGAGGTATTAAAATGTTAAAAGTGGCTATAATAGGTCTTGGTACAATAGCACCAATACATAAAAATG
>CAYJEZ010000134.1:2621-6235 GCA_964369215.1 uncultured Eubacteriales bacterium | reverse complement strand
TTTTCGAACTCATAACATATTGTCGGTATTCCGGAGTATCTATTCTCAGTAATATTCAGTAGTTCTAATATATTCGCAAGGGCAGCATTGCGAGTTTCAGGTCTAACCTTACCTAAGGAATCAATGTTAATTTTACCATACAATCCTCCGGGGTTTAGCACTTCCATACGGTCTCGATATAGCGCAATTTGTATTGGCACATTTTCGGAGTAAATACTGTAATCTCTGTGTACCAATGCATTCAAAATTGCTTCACGTACTGCTTTTATAGGATATTCCACCTTATCTTTGCGTTTTCCATTTTCATCAATTATAGTTTTTGTTCGAATGTTTTTGCGTACAAAATCAACTGCCTCATCAAGCATATCAGAAATATCTCCTGTTATTCTCTTGTTATCAATAAAGCGTTCACCGTCAGTACCAACTGTGCCTATTTCAGTGCCCGGAACAACAACAGCAGTTATACATAGTTGCGGAAAATATGTTTGTGGATATTTTGAAAAGGTCATAAGGCCTGCAAGGGTAACTTCATTATTTTTTGTTATACCCATAAGTTCTAATATTTCTTCGTCAGAAACATTGTTTGCCAAATTCTTTCTTTGAGACTTTACTGCTTCGAGATATTTGGATAATTTCTCTTTATCAAATAATCTCATTTGAGCCTCTGGAATACTGCGAATGTCGTCTCTCACTCGTTTACGAAAAGCATCAAAACTGTATATTTCATATTCGCTCATAGTTTCGTCAGATTCGCCAACTCTAATATAAGAGCCTTTAATTCGCCCTACACCTTTATAAAAAACAGGTCGCTCAGAAATATCTACTCCCGGTATTTCTGCAGAAACCACAACGACATCGTTTATTTCTGCAACAGTAAAAAGAGCACGTACCACAGGTTGCATTTGCTTACACTGCTCGGTGATTTTCTTTTGTAAATCTTGAGGATTATACACTCCTGTGATTTTATAATTATCGTCTTCATCAACACCAAAAATAATAATTCCTCCGTCGTCTTGGTTAGAAAAAGATGAAAGCGTATCAAAAAGCTTTGTAGGGCAACCGAGTGACGCTCTTTTTAACTCGATGGTTTGTTTTTCTGTGCGCTGTCTTTGTATTTCTAAAACTAAATTTTTTAGCTCAATTTCTTGCATAAATAAATTCCTCTCAAATATTATAGCTAATAACTCTATTGTCAAGTATAGCATGTTTTATTCAGTTTTGCAAATAAAGTTGCAAATTTTTAAAAGTTTAGCAACTTTGTTTGCAAATTTATAAAAAATAATAAGAGTTTGACAACTGTATCGCGGTTTAGTTGCTAAACTCTTATGTGTTGTTTGCTGTAATTAATTTTTTATAGTAAATTCACCTTTAACCGCTAAATATTCACAAGTAAAAATCACGTAAATTAAAATTTAATGCCTATTTTAACACAACTTCCTAAGTTTATTAATTATATCACAAAACTTCTTTAATAAGTAAAATAATACGAGTTAATATCAGCCTCTCTTTCTCTGTGCTGTCTAAAAGAATTTGTGATATCTTATCATTTTTTTTGCTGTTTGATATAGCTATATTTTCTGCAAGTAATACATCGCTTGATACCTCTAATGCGTTTGCTATAAGTATAAAAGTTGTAAGGCTCATGTTATTTTTTCCGTTTTCGATTTTGCTGATATGCCCTGTATCAACAAAGATTTTATCCGCCAACTTTTGTTGGGTTAATCCCTTTAGTTTGCGATGCTTTTTAATTTGTTTTCCTATTTTGAGATAATTGATTTTCATTTCCTTTTCCTCCAAGTTTAATTTGATATTTAACTTAATTATTATAAGTTTTTAATATTGTGAGAAACTTGGCCTAACAGTCAAAAAATAAAGCAAAACTTGACTGTGGGGTTATTCTAATTAACATAAACCACTGCTATAATATGTAAACAAGGAGGGTGGTATTTATGTCTAACTTTACCGAGAAAGATAAGAACTTGTCATTACCGTCGGACTTTAATTTTATTTTTGATAAAGAGAATAAAATAAATTCAAAATTAGCAGAGCATAGGGCGTGGCTTAAAAGTGCTGAAAAAGAGACACCAAGACCTGACGAGTACTACAAAGTGGCGGTGTATATTCGTTATTACAACCAAACTAAACACAGCAATTACCTCGACTACCACAAAAAGCAGTTTCTTGATACTGTCTCGCTTTGCCCTAATTGGGAGTTCATCGACTTTTATATAGACGAGGGTTCAAGCCCACCACATATGGAGTATGCACCAAATTGGGCGAGGTTGCTTGAAGATTGCTACCTTGGCAAAGTAAATTTAATTATCACACAAAAAACGAGCAATATCTCTAAAAAGCAAAGCGAGTTAGCCTTTTGTGCAAGAATTTTAGCGGCATTTGAAAAACCTGTCGGAATTTACTTTGTCTCTGAGAATATATTTACCTTAGCCTCTTACTACAGAGAAGATTTGCACGATTACGGATTTTTGCCAAACTCTGATTACGTTTTGATTGACGAAGAAACAGAGGTGAAAACCAGTGGTTGACAAAAGTAAAAGAGATTATTACTCACAGCAAAAAGCTAAAATAAAAAGGCGGATTAACACCGAGATAGACCCTGAAAATTACGAATTTATTCCACAAAAAAAGCAGAGTGACTATTATGATAATCAAACTGCACAGAGGGTCGGTGTGTACGTTCGTGTTTCAACTGACAGTGTAATGCAAACCTCTTCGTATGAGCTACAAAAAAAGTATTATGAAGATTTTATACTTCATCACAAAAACTGGACACTTGTATCTATTTATGCTGACGAGGCGGCAAGCGGAACTTCTCTTTCACACAGAGAGGAATTCAGTAAAATGATAGACGACTGTAAAAATGACAAATTGGACTTAATAATAACAAAAAGTGTATCTCGATTTGCACGAAATGTAGTGGACTGCATAAGCATAGTGCGTATGCTGAGTGAACTTAAAAACCCTGTAGGAGTGTTTTTTGAGAGCGAATGTATATTCTCGCTTAACGACGACTCGCAAATGACACTAACTTTTCAAGCTACCATAGCACAAGAGGAGTCGCATATTAGAAGTCGAAGTATGGAGACCTCATTGCGTATGCGATTAGACGGAGGACTGCCACTTACACCAAAGCTGCTTGGTTACTCTCACGACGAAGACGGTAACCTTATAATAAACCCTGATGAGGCACGTACCGTTAAGTTAATATTCTACTTGTATTTGCTTGGTAACTCTACTACTGAAATTGCTGAGAAATTGACAGAATTAGGTCACAAAACTTACTTAGGAAATACCTCTTGGTCATCGGGTGCAGTGGTCTCGGTACTCCGAAACGAACGGCACTGCGGTGACGTACTTACAAGAAAAACCTTTACCCCAAACTACCTAACACATAAGGCGAGAAAAAACCGTGGTGACCGACCACAGAGCATATATAAAAATCACCACGAGGCTATTGTAACAAGAGAAGACTTTGTTGCAGTACAACATTTGCTGAATAACTCAAAATACAAAAACAAGTCTGTTCTACCAAGCCTTTATGTAATTAAAAGCGGTATTTTAAAAGGCTTTGTTACAATTAACCCTCGCTGGTCGGG
>CAYJEZ010000134.1:0-2521 GCA_964369215.1 uncultured Eubacteriales bacterium | reverse complement strand
TAATTAAAAGCGGTATTTTAAAAGGCTTTGTTACAATTAACCCTCGCTGGTCGGGCTTTAAGTGTGAGGGCTATATTAATGCCTGTAAAAGTGCTTATGTAGATGATGTCGACCTTGACAGTGATGTTAGCGATGAAAATGCTCAAATTAAAGTAAGCAAAGGCGATTTTGACATGAGAGGCTATGAAATTGCGAGAAGTGAGTATTTTAACTCTATACAAAAGCCTTATGCTATTTTTTGCGAAAGCAAGCTTAAATTAAGCACAAATTGTATAAGAAAATTTGGGGTTAATAATAAAGTAGAGCTTTTGGTCAATCCGTTAGTGAAAAAATTTGCTGTGCGCATTACTTCAAGTGAAAATAGGCAACATGTAGTTTGCTCAAAACTAAGTGATGGCACTTACTATGCAAGAGATATTGCCGGTGGTGCATATATGAAAACATTATTTTCATTATTTGATTGGAATATTAAGCTGAGATATAGGTTGCACGGTACATTGTACGAAAAAGATGAATACTTTGTATATGTTTTTGACGCCGTCGGTTCTGAGGTTTTTATTAATGAGACTTTGTTTACAAAAGAATTTTTTTTAGCAGACAACGAAAAGCGTATTACTCCGCTTTCAACACTCGGTAAAGGCATAAGTGCGGTGCCTAAAAATTGGGTAAAAAGCTTTGGTGACAAATTTTATAAACATCGACATAATAGAGACATGAAAGAACTTAATAAACTGAACATAGACATAAACGGACAAGTTTATGAAACCGATGAGCAATTTACTGTAACCCAGCCTGAAACATTGCAACTTTATATAAGTGAGGAGCTAAAGAAAGGGTGTTAATTATAGAAAATGAATTTAATTACGATAGCTACCAAGTGGTGCACAGAGAATTTTTCGCCCACCAAAACGAGCCGTCTGCAACATTTAACAATTACAAATTTTATGTAAATTCAGCTTGTCTAAATCTTTTTGTCGAAGCAGATTATGTACAAGCACTTGTTAATAAAGAGAAGAAAATTTTAGCCTTAAAGCCTTGTGGCGAAAACGATAAAGACTCTTTTACATTGGCTGTAACCAATAAAGGTAATAGAAAGTGTAAACATATAACATGCAAATTATTCTTCTTAAAAATTTTCGAGATGATGAACTGGAACTATGAGCTAAGGTATAAAATTCTTGGTAAAAAAGAGGAGGCAAACGGAGAACAATTAATCGTATTTGATTTATCGTCGGCAGAGGTTTACCAAAGAGTTACTGTAGAAAACGGCAACCCAAAAGCCACACAAAAGCCATTGTATCCAAAAGAGTGGCAAACACAGTTTGGCTTGCCGTTTTGTGAGCATAAAAAAACTGTTGGAGTTAATATTTTTAATGACTATGTAGTTTTGGGAATAAGTGACGAAGAAACTTATGTCTCAAATACAGATGATGAGAATAGAGGTGTTAGCGGTGAATGAAACAACAGTAATGTTAACACTTGACTTAAATCGTCACCGCTTTAGAATACCTGCAGAAACATTAAAGCGGCTTAATAATCCGTGCTACATACAGTTTTTAGTCAACAACGAAGATGGTTTTATTGCATTAATTGGCACAGATACTTCTGTTAGGGTTACAAATAAAGTGTATAGAATAAGAAAAACAAAAACAGGCAACTCAGAACTTTACGGTAGAAATTTACTTGCAGAAATATCTGATATAGTTGGAGGTTTAGAAAAAACTCATAGTTATAGGCTTATAGGCGAGGTGGACGAAGTAAACAATATCGCTTATTTCTCGTTAAATAATTTAAGGAAAATAGAGAGAAAAAGGAGTAGTATAATAAACAATGAACTTACTCATAAAACCCGACTACCAAAAACTAATACTTCCACTTAGCAAAGAAAAGGCACGACAGCTTGAAATAAATATAATGTTAGAGGGTTGCAAAGAGCCTATAACTGTATGGAATAACACCATAATTGACGGGCATAAGCGCTATGAAATTTGCAGTAAGCTTAATGTAGATTTTTCTGTTGAACACATTTACTTTAACAGTGACGAAGAGGCTGTATCTTACATATGTTCATGCCAACTTAAAAGAATAGATTTAAGCGAAGAGATGTACAAGTACCTAATAGGCAAAAGTTACGAGGCAGAAAAAATAATAAATTATGCCAATAATATGAGCTATTCCGACACCGCAAACAAGTTGGGCGAAAAACATAAAATAGTGGGAGGAACAGTGTATAAATACGCAAGTTACAGTTTAGCGCTTGACATTATATCTCTAAAATCACAGCTTTTGTTTGCACAAATCTTATCGGGTGAGTTTAAAGTATCACACGCTAACATACTTGTTCTTGCCAAACTTAACGAAAAAGAACTGAAACAAATAAAACAAAATGAAATTTGTAAGCGTTCAAGCCTTAAAAAGACTTATCATACTAAAAAAGAATTTCCATTAAATCAAAAAGAAACTGTACCTACAAATATTGCAAAATACCAAATAAAAAGTATGCCAAAATATGACCCAGATG
>CAYJEZ010000133.1:0-6676 GCA_964369215.1 uncultured Eubacteriales bacterium | reverse complement strand
GCTTTAAGAATTGCTTCTTACCAAGCTAGAAACGAAGGTTGGATGGCTGAGCATATGCTTATCTTAGGCATTGAGAATCCTAAAGGCGAGGTTAAATACATCGCTGCGGCATTCCCATCAGCTTGTGGTAAAACAAACCTAGCTATGCTAATTCCTCCAGAGGGATATGTAAAAGCTGGTTACAAAGTATGGTGCGTAGGCGACGATATCGCTTGGATGCGTCAAGGTGATGATGGCAGACTATATGCTATCAACCCAGAGGCTGGTTTCTTCGGTGTTGCTCCTGGTACAAATGACAACTCTAACCCAAATGCTTTAAAAACAACTTTAAAAGATACAATCTTTACAAACGTTGTTCATAACCTAGACGACAACACAATTTGGTGGGAAGGTCTTGATAAAAATCCTCCTACAAATGGCGTTGACTGGAAAGGCAACCCTTGGAATGGACAAACTTCTGAAGAGAAAGGCGCACATCCAAACAGCCGTTTCACAGCTATGGCTAAAAACTGCCCTTGCATAAGCTCAGAGTTTGAGGCACTTGCAGGTGTACCTATTTCAGCTATCGTATTCGGCGGTCGTCGTCCTGATACTCTACCTCTTGTATATCAATCAAGAGATTGGAACAACGGTGTATTCGTTGGTTCTATCACAGGTTCAGAGACAACAGCAGCAGCTATGAGTGCAGCAGGCGTTCTTCGTCGTGACCCAATGGCTATGCTACCTTTCTGCGGATACAACATGAGCGACTACTTTACACATTGGATCGAGATGGGTGCTAAACTAGGCGACAAAGCTCCTAAAATCTTTAATGTTAACTGGTTCAGACTAGACGAGAATGGCAAGTTTATGTGGCCAGGATTCGGCGACAACATGCGTGTTCTTGACTGGATTATCAAAAGATGCGAAGGCGAAGTTGACGCTAACGAGACAGCTATTGGTTATGTTCCAAACGCTGACGATATCAACCTAGAGGGTCTTGAGGGCTTCACAAAAGCTGACCTTGAGAAAATCTTAGTAGTTGACAATGCTAAATGGGCTAAAGAGGCTGATAGCGCAGAAGAGTTCTACACAAAATTCGGCGACAAACTACCAAAAGAGTTAAGAGCTGAGCTTGACGGACTAAAAGCAAGAGTTAACGGTTAATTTAACCTGACTAACTGCATAAATTATAAGGGCGGTAGCTCACAATTAATTTTGTGAACTACCGCCCTTTCTGTGTGTTAAGATGAATAGAGTTTATAGTTAATTAAGTTAGAAAAAACACCAAAAAACAATTGAAATAAGCTATATGCGGTTTTTCATTTGGGAGTTGGTAGTGTTTGGGGTTTAATTTACTATAACATAGCCTTACCTAGTCTAATAACTCCCATTCAATATAATAAGTTACGCCTGTTAACTCGCCTATGTTCTCGACATAATCGCTAAGCAATACTTGAGTGCGTTTTTGAGCCTCGGCTAGTAAAGCGTCGTCTGCAGTAGCGGTGTCAACCATTTTTGCTTGAGCTTCAGAAAAAGCAATTGTTTGGTCTTCGGCATCTATTTTGGCAGAGTCTTTTTCTATGTAAAATGAGTCTTCGCTAAGGGTTGCCTCATCAACTTTACTGCTTAAAACCTTTGCTTTGGGCAGGGTAATTGTAACTTTATCTTCGTTAACTGTAAGGCTTAGCAACGATGAATCTATTCCAATGCTAACAATGCCACTGTACTCAATCCAAAACTTTTTATCTTTCTCCCACCACCACATGCCCTCGGCATCTTCTTCTGTATATTTTGCCACATTATGAAAATAGCATTCCATAACGGCTAGTTCGCAAATTGCCTCCATTTTAGATTCTTGCAGATTAATTTGCTCAGTCTCTGGCTGAGCTGTGCAAGAGCAAAAAATAATAATTAAGCTTGAAATAATTATAGGTAACATTAATTTTTTCATATTAAATCCTCCTTTACACTATCTCAAGAAAATACTCTTCGTCTAGCTGCTCGATAAAGGGAGAAATTAAAGCTGTCATAATATTTTCTGCATTTTGCCGTGCTAACTCGAAAATAGCGTCTTCGTTCGAGCTTTCTTCGCTTACGTCTGCAATACAAGCCTTATAAGCCTGCTCAGAAACAGTTTCGGTGTTTGCCTTGTTATTTTCAAACATGTAATCAAGAGAGGCAATATCCACATTAATATCTGTAATAGTTATATTTGGTAAAGTAATTGTTATTTTTTTAGTCTCATGATTAATTTGAATCAGAACTTTTTCAAAATCAATGCCTGCCTTAACTTTAGATTCATAATAAACATAATAATCTATATCTTCAGGCTTTGTTTCATTCATAACCTTTGCAACGCCAACATAAACAGCCTCAAATGTTGATAGCTCACTCACATTAATAATTTTTTCAAGCGAAGATTGCGTAATAACTTCCGTTTCGGGTTTATCATTTAACCAAGTATAGGTTAAATAAAAAACGGTTGCACATAAAATAAGTGTAAATAAAATAAATACAATAAGCTTATACTTAATTTTTATAAAAGCAATATATTTTTCTTGTAGATTAGACATATCATAGCAGTCCTTTCTGTTACTTTACAAATTATTTTATGTGTAATATGGGTAAACTTTGTTTTAGTTAATAGCTTTTATATGAATTTTTTAATGATTTTAAAAGTTACTTGTAAATATATTATACTATGAATTATACTCATTGTAAATGCCAAAATAAACCAAAAAGCTATGTTAAAAACAATATAGGGTGCAAACTTGTATGTTCGCACCCTACATTTTTATATTATTTATCTTGAGGTGGTGGCCTTCTTCTTGGGGCTTGTCCACTTCTTCTTTCAGAAGAATTAGGGTTGCCCGTTCTTTGCCTTTGGCTTCTTTGTGCCCTTCTAGCGGCTTTAATTTTTTGAGCCCTAATATTTGCAAAAACAATAAAACCTATTGCTAGCGCAACTAATATAAGAATAATCACTAATATAACTTGAAAAATCCCCCAAATTACACTGCCTATAGAACTCTCTTCTTCTGTAGTAGAGCTCTCTGTATCAGTACTAGAGCTTCCGTCTGCCTTTGATACTTCGTCAGGTAAACCGTCCTCAGTTGCAACAATATTTACAACGCTGTTTACAAACGATGTTGCGGCAGCGTTATAATCTGCTACTGAAAAATAGCTTTCGACCTGCGTATCTAATATTTCTTGAAGAGTCTCTTGTGTAAATTTATCACTTAAACCCGGGCCTATTTTTGCTCTGTAATTCCCTCCTGAAATCTCCATTACAAATAAAATTCCCTCTTCATTTTGTCCGCCAATTTGCCAAGACCTAAACACCTCGTCAGTAAATTGCTCTAAAGTGTAGCTTGTGCCTATGCTGTTAACAGTGAGCACCACTACCTCTGAGGCAGGCCCAAGCTTCTCAGTATTTTTACTTGTAACATCGTCTATTGTAAGTTGGTTCAATACTCCGGCTAAGTCGGTTACAAAGTAATCCGTGTCAGGTTTTGGAGGTAAAACGGTAATATCTGTAGCGCTTACTGTTAAAGAAGATGAAAATACAGCGAGTACCGCAAATATGCTTAAAAGAATTCTGTTAATAGATTTTTTCAACTCGCCTCTCCCCCTTTAGTCTCTAATGTCTAATAGTTTATTTTTTAGCTCGTCTTCAAGCTTAACAAGCTCTTGCTCTGCCGCACGTCTTCTTGTTTTACCTTCTTCTTGAATTTTAACAACCTCATCAAGTGTACTTATTAAAGATTGATTTGTTTGTCTTAATGTCTCCATGTCAACAAGGCCTCTCTCAGACTCTCTCGCTGTCTCTATTGTAGTCATTTTTAGCGTTTCAGCATTTTTTCTTAGCAGCTCATTGGTCATGTCTGTAACCTCGCGTTGCGCCCTAATTGCTTGCTGAGAATGTGAAAGCCCCATAGATAAAACCATTTGGCTTTTCCATAAAGGTATAGTATTTACTATTGTGCTTTGAATTTTTTCAGCCATCATGCTGTCGTTATTTTGTACCATTCTAATTTGTGGAGACATTTGAATACTTACCATTCTTGTAAGCTCTAAGTCGTGTATCTTCTTCTCAAAAGAATCACATCTTTGTGCAAAGTCATTTGCTTTTTGTGCGTCTTCAGCAAATCCTGTTTGTGCTGCTCTGGCTTTTAGCTCTACCAAAGTAGTAGCTTTAGCGTCTTGCAACTTTTTCTTACCAGCTAAAATATACATGGTAAGTTCTTTATGATAGCTTAAGTTCATCTCATATAGCTTATCAAGCATAACAATATCTTTCATAAGTTGAACTTGATGTCCTTCTAAAATCTCTACTATTTTATTAACATTAACCTCTGCAGTGTCGTATTTAGCCTTTACAGACTCTATTTTATTACCTTGTTTTTTAAAAAATCCTAAAAAGCCACCTTTGTCTTCGTCTTCAGTTTCAAAGTTTCTAAGTTCAGTCATAAGGTTAACTATTTGTCCACCTACCTCGCCTAAATCTTTAGAGCGAACATTGTTAAGTGCTGAGTCAGAAAAGTTAGCTATTTTTTTTTGAGCCGCTGAACCGTAACCTAATACAAGGCTTGAGTTTTCAATATCAATTTTAGACGCAAAATCATCTACTACTTTTTGCTCTTCAGGAGTTAGAGCACTTTTTTGCTCCATTTCTTTTTTCGCCTCTTCCGCCTCAGCTGATGTGTCTAGTGTAAGTGTTGGCATTTGTGGCGCAGCCTGGTCGTTGTCTAGTGTTAATTTAATTCCGTCCATAATATGTTCTACCTTTCTTTTTTGCATTTAATTATTATAATTTTAAAGTTATATTTTCGCTATCACCCTTGCCTGTGTTTAAGCCCTCTTGATTTAAAATGCTTTCAAATACGCTTATGTCAGCTTGTATATCCATAGCATCTTGGCTAAATAGGCTGTCTAGTTGCTTTTCAAACGCCAAAGCTACTGTGTTCATCATGCCCTCAATCTCAAACATTGTAGCGGTTATGTTCTCACCTTTATAAGCTTGCCTGCTAAGATTGTCGTAATTAGACAAAAGCTTTAAAGTAGTTGGCAAATAGTAATTTAAAAACTTCTTAATTTGAGGAATTTTCTCTGGTTTATCTACTATATATTTAAAAATATCTATGCACGCATTTTCCATTCTAACTATGCAGTCAGAAATTCCCTCGTGTGCAATATCATCATCTGCTTTTTTTAGCTTTTTAATATATTCTTTACCGTCTTCAATTATACTCTCAAGCTCAGATTTCTCTGTTTTTGTTGTTGTAAAATGTTGTGCGTCTTCATGAAAAATCTCAGGCATTTCTTCTCTGTATTTAATTCTTTCACGCTTTTTAACTCTAAATTTATTAACTTGTTTAGCACCGGCAGAGCCTAAATAACTAACCAAAGTAGCCGACAAAGCAGCCCCAGCAACAGCCACTGAAGCAATTGGAATAAGGTCCATACATAAAGCGGCAGCTAATACTGCTAAAGTAATTCTAATTCCCCAAAAGCCATGCTCCTCTAACTTTTCTTTTTTGCTTTTGGTTATATAAGTGCCTAAATAAGTTACAAGAATTACTATTACCGCTGTTAGTGCAGGCGCTGTCATAGCAAAAGGTAAAAATGTTGTAAGTGCTTCTAAAGATAGAAGTCCTGCAAATATAGAAGAAAAAACTCGTAAAGTGTAGTAACGTTTTCTTTTTTCTTTTTTAGGTTTTTTCTTTATGTTAGGCAAATCGTGCTCTTGTGGTGGAACACCTTGCCTTACTGAAGAAGTATTTTGTGTGTATTGGTAAGCTGGTGGAGGTGGTGGTGTGTAATTTTTAACGGGTGGAGGTGGTGCATTATAGGTTTTTTTAACATTTTGTCCTTGGTCGTAAGGGTGCCGTGCATTAGTATACCTTTGTTGCGGGTCGTATGGGTGACCAGGGTTTTTGTTGTTATTGTTACTTTGTTGGTAATTATATTTTGGGGGTGGCGGTGGATTATAGGTTTTAGGAGGGTTTACAGTGTTATAATTATTTTTAGGAGACCTTTTTGAAGAGCCTGAAAATGTAGAGCCAATTTCCTCTGCAACATCTTCAACTACTTTAAAAGCCTCTTTTACAACTTTTCCCCCAACTTTATTTAAATTCTTATAAGTCTGAGAATTATAAAACTCTTCCTCTAAACGATTTTTATCACTCATCCGCCTCACCTCTCTTTCTATTCATTTGTAATATTTATTATATAAACTTTATAAGCTTTTTGACAATAATAAGAGCTTTATAAATGTAAATAATTTAATTAATAATATATATACTAATATTAAAGATTATTTACCCAAGTGTCAAGCAATATATTGATTAATTTTTAATAAATTTTCAAATTTATAAGTTTATTCATAATATCATTTCTTAATATTGCTTCAAGTCTGAATAAAAATGGTAATAAATGTAACAACATTTAATTTAATGTATTAATTTAAAAATAAGTGGAAATATATTATCAGCACTATTTACTATTTAGAAATTATGAGGTTAACTTGTAATTATAATAGATAGAAAGGAAAAATAAAGAAAATGAAAAAACTAAATATTTTACTTTTAAGTGTGATTTTAACAATTACTCTAGTGGGTTGCGGTTTGTTTAGCGACGATGAAAGCTCAGCAACGCCTACTCCAATACCTACTAGCACACCTGAAAGCAGTGA
>CAYJEZ010000132.1:0-6681 GCA_964369215.1 uncultured Eubacteriales bacterium | reverse complement strand
TTTTTGCACAAAAAAAGATTTCTACGCCCAAAACATGGGACGGAGAAATCCGCGGTACCACCCAAATTGCAACAATAGTAATTTTTTAAGCTATACTAAAATATGTTGCCACCTCATTGTGTAAAACACACCTTTAACGCAGGTATACGTTCTGTTTTAGCAGACTTGATATTATATAAAAAATTTATTTTTATAATTGAAGTTGGCATAAAATTTTGCATTGCCCCAATATTCTCTCAGCAAACAAATATCTCTCTGTGGGTACTAAACTTTTTAAACTTCACAATTTATTATATTATTTTTATATCAGTATTATATACTCATATTATATAAATGTCAATTATATTTTAATAAAAATTCTGCTACTTCCTTAAAAACCTCTTCTGCTTTAAATTCGCTCTCTACAACACCTTCGTTAAGCACTACAATACTGTACTCAGGCTCGTAATTTCCTACATAGCCTGCGTACCAACTGTTACAATATTCTTCTCCACGCTCGTCGTAAATACCAGTTTGTGCAGTTCCTGTTTTAATTCCACAAATGCCACTATCTGGCGCAGCATCTTCACCAGTCCCCCGCTCTGCTATACTCTCCATATAAGTTTGTATTTTACTCACAACAGATTGAGATATAACTTTTAACCCTTCTCTTTGGGCATCGTATTGAAGCAACTCTTTATTATCATCTACCTCACCCAAATATAGGTTAAGCTTATTAAATTCACCGTTATTTGCAATTGTATTTATTAACTGAGCAACTTGTACAGGGGTTACCAATACATCCCCTTGCCCTATGGCAAAATTACCCTTACTTCTGTTATTTGCTAAGTCGTTATAATTTGGCAAGTGCCCTGTAGCGGTTGAAAAATTTTGATAAAACTCAGTATCTGTTCCAAACCCTAATAGCAGCGCAGTATTAAGAGTTTTTGTTACATCTAAATCTTGCATTAAATTAATAAAATAGGCATTACAAGAATTAATAAGCGCTGAATGCATATTTACTAATCCGTGCATATGTTCTCCATAGCATTTAAACTTAAGACCGTCGACTGTAATTGAACCTGAACAAAAATAGTCTTTTTGTGCAACTTCATTATTCTCTAATGCAGAAATTGCAAGCACCAATTTAAATATTGATCCAGGTGCATATGCCTCAAAACTTCTGTTTAAAAGAGGAGCATTCTCTCCTTCCATTGCAAATAATAAATTATCTTGACTATAAGTAGGAACACTTGCACTCGCAAGTATCTCATTATCTTTTACGCTGGTAACCACAACCGCTCCTTTTCCGAGTTTCAATGCTATATTTTCTACATATGACTGTATTGTTTGGTCAAGTGTAAGTGCAACTCCAGACGTAGTATTTCCTAAACTGTCTTCATAATGTCTTTGAGTGCCTGCAATAATGTTACCAATTGCATTTGTATTATAATTAAGCACTAATGACCCATGACCCTGTGTTAATTCTGAGTTAAAAACTCTCTGTGCTCCTACTACACCATTTCCTGACGAGTCGTTATAACCAATAATATGGCTTGCAAAACCCACATTTGAGTATTGCTCATGAGTTGAAAAATAATCTATAAAGTCAGATTCAACTTTGTTTTCTGAAACGTATATAATCGGTGTATCTGAGTTAATTATCTCTTCGTAACTTAAATCAACATACTCTTGAATTTCTTGAACATTTTGAGGAACAGGCATAGCTACTGCCAAAGTATTGGTTTCATCATTTGTAATTCTTTCCAAATTTCGGTCATATATAGTACCTCTGCTCTCATAAATGCTCATTTTTGCTACACTTTGATTAGCAGCTACCGCAACATACTCGCTATTAAACGCTAATGTATATAAAGTATAAATTGCAAGCGCAAAAACCATAGACAACAACAATAGCGACATGTAAGCTCTTTTTTTATGCATAAAATCAACACCTTATTTATATTTTATCACCGTCAAGCAAAACGTTAACCACTAATCGTAAAATTACAGGTTTGTTTTGAACTTAACAATGCCAACTATAATAAAGTGTTGACTTAAAAATTAATATTATACTTACTAAACGCATTTAATAAGTTATTCAGGTTTTCTTTTTACTCTTAAATATGCACCTTTTTCTACTTGCACATCGGTTTTTATATACACCGTCATAACTGCATGAGGAGCACTTTCAATCTCATTCATTCTTTCGTCGTACATATCGGCAATCACAAAAGAGTAAGGTTTGCTAAAAGGTTCAAGCACATTTACAGTGTCACCCTTTAAAAATTTGTTTCTTTGAGAGAATTTAACAAGCTCACCCTCTCTTCCCTCACAAACCGCTACAACATCCCAATCTCTTATATATCCACCATTTTCAGTGTTTTGGCCTGGTTCTTTTCCATCAAAAAAACCTGTACTATATTGTCTGTGGCTTGTTTTCTCAGTTTCTTCAATAATATAACTAGGTATTTCTTCATCAGGGTTATTAATAGAGAAATCAAGCGCAGCACGATATGCCGCAGTAGTACTGGCAACATAGTAAGCAGATTTTGCACGCCCCTCTATTTTAAAGCTGTGAATGCCAGCTTTAATAAGTTGAGGTACTCTTTCAATTAAACACATGTCTCTTGAGTTCATAATAAAAGTTTTTCCTCTGCCAAACTCATCTTTCTCTTCGCTTATTAAGTATCTTTCATCTGGCCTTTTGCTCTCAATAAGCTCATATTGCCACCTACAAGGTTGGGCACAGTCACCACGGTTTGCATCTCTTCCAGTCATATAACTTGATAACAAGCATCTGCCCGAGAAAGACACACACATGGCACCGTGAACAAACACCTCAAGCTCCAAATCTTCAGGTATATTTTTCTTAATTTCAATTATTTCTTCAAGGCTTAGTTCTCTTGCAAGCACTACTCTTTTTGCGCCTAGCTCATAAAAAGCCCTTGCAGTCTCATAATTTGCTATACCCGCCTGTGTAGATATATGTATCTCTACATTTGGAGCATGCTTTTTACATAGCATTAACGCTCCTATGTCTGCAACAATAACCCCATCAACGCCTACTGAGTTAAGCATTTCTAAAAACTTAGGCAAATGCACTATCTCATCGTTATGTGCTATTGCGTTGCAAGTTACATATACTTTTACATTTTTGCTATGACACAGATTAACAGCCTCTTCAAGTTCTTCGTTGCTAAAATTACCAGGAGCTGCTCTCATTCCAAAGGTTTTGCCGGCAAGATAAACTGCATCAGCCCCATAATTGAGGGCTGAGTGCAATCTTTCCATGTCTCCAACAGGAGATAAAAGTTCAGGTTTATAATCTATCATTTTCATTTAAACAAGACCTGCCAAAACTAAATTTTGTTGATGCTCGTCTAGTGTTCTTGCGTAGTATGCCGTACCGTCTGCAGAGTGGCAGAAATAGTAATATGTGTTTAAATACTCTGCGTCAGGGTTAAGGGCGGCCTTCATAGCCTCTGTACCTGGGTTGCAAATAGCACCACCGGGTAAACCTTGAATTGAATATGTGTTGTACATACTTGTATAGTCGGGGTTTGGTATTGTGTCTCTATTCTCATACGGATAGAAAATTGTTGAATCCATTTGCAGTAACGTAAATTCAGGACTATTCAAACGATTGTGTATAACCGCTGAAACTCTATACATATCTTCAGTATCTGCAGCCTCTGCTTGAATAATCGATGCCATAGTAACAATTTGGTCAATGGTATATCCTGAGTTATTAACCTCTTCTAACATTTCAGCACTAAATCTAGATTGGAAGTTGTAAAGCAATTTGCCAACAACAGAGCTTATATCTTCATTTTTATAAAAATCGTACTTATCAGGGAATAAATACCCTTCTAATTTATAGTGCCTCGCTTCTGGGTTGGTAATAGCTCCAATCATGTCATAGTTATCATAGTTAGATGAATTAACCTCTTCTAAGAATTCTGCGGCAGTACATACCCCTTCTTCTTCAAGAATTTGTGCAACTTCTAATACATTCAAACCTTCTATAAATAAAACATCTTCTACAACCTCTTTTGGTTGAGTTTCTTGTAAGCTTGTTATGATTGCCTGGTAGTCTAAATTAGTCTCAAGTTGATAACCACCCGGTAAAAAATAATCAGCATCGGTGGTAAACGTACAATAAAGTGTAAAAAACTCTGGTGTTTTTATAACATTACCTTCATATAATATTTCTCCAAGTTCTTGTGCGGTAACATTTTGTGGTATCTCAATTTGTGATATACCCTCTCGCCTACCCACCGCAAATAAATCATTAGAGCCTGTTATCAAGTAACCTGCAAAGGACATACTAACAAGAATAACCATGCAAAACCAAACAACCCTAAAAACTCTACGGTTTTTAATAGCTTTAATTTTGTCTCTTTTTCTATGGTCTTTCCTGTCTCTTTTTCTGTCTTCATCTCTATAGTAATCAATTGATCTGGTTTGATCTGTTCTTCTGGTATGGTTTTGAGCTCCAGTATAATTTCTTATATCAGTATCAGGCACAGTATCATTGAATAAATCCTCATTAATACTTAGCTCAAAATCATCTACATTGTTTTTCCTATTGTCGTTCACCTTTATGCCCAGTCCTTTCTTCAGGTATGAATTATCACATACACTAACATCCAGTATAATATTAAAACAATCAGTATTATCTATATTAATATTTTTCACATAACATTTTTAACAAAAATTTCGTTTACAACATAATTTAGCTTAACATCAAATTCGTCACAAGGTATGTCTGATCTTATTTGCTCTTGAAAGCACACACCTACAGACTTAACATCGTTTTTATGCAAAAATCTATCATAATAACCTTTGCCATAACCTATTCTTTCTCCGTTTAAGCCAAACCCTAAGCCTGGTACTATGCAAAAAACACCCTTAGTATTTTTTATTTGAGGCAAATTGGATTTAGGAGCATAAATTCCAAATTTATCTATTTCTAAATCGTCAATGGACTTTACCTGCAAAAAAACCATATCGCTCTCGCTTAAACATCTAGGCGCATAAACTTTAACATTGTTTTCAAGTAAAGTTTTGCATAACTCAAAAGTGTCTACTTCTGAACCAGTGCTCAAATAAATTAAGACAATAGTTTCTTTTTCTATCAGTTTAAGTAAGTTCTTATATATAAGTTTCTGCTTTTCTTCTTTGTTTATTATATTATCTCTAAGTTTTTTTAACTCTACTCTTAAATCACTCTTATTTATTTGCATAGCATCGCATCAAATAGTTTTTTTGCTTTTTGGGGCGAGTCGTACAGCTCTACTATTTTAAGTGCAAAGTCGTTGGCTACGCCTGCGCCTTTTCCTGTAATAAATTTTCCGTCTACTTCTACATTTTCTGCTGTGTACTGTGCACCACCTAATTGAGTGTCAAACCCTGGGTAACAAGTAACTTTTTTACCATTAATAATTCCCATATGCCCTAAGATTGAAGGCGCTGCACAAATAGCAGCTATATACTTATCATTCTCATTAGCATATGTTATTGAGGCTTTTACTATAGGGTCTTTTTCAAGGTTCAATGTCCCCGGAATTCCACCAGGTAAAACCACCATCTCCATGTCGTCTGTAGTAACTTTAGAGCAGTCAATATCTGCAACAACTTTTATACCATGAGAGCCTGTAACATTAACGCCGCCAACACCTACTACTGTTACATCAAGCTCTGCTCTTCTTAAAATATCTACAGTAGCTAATGCCTCTATCTCTTCAAACCCTTCAGCTAAAAAAACATATATCACAATTACACATTCCTTTCTATCTCTTCTATAATAACTTTATTAATTTTTTCAATGCTTTTTGCGTTTTCTCCATCAGAGCAATTAATTATTGCCCAACCAAGTTTTTTTGCAGCGTACAAAGCACATTCTCTACACTCATTTAAAAAGCTAATGTTTTTCTCATGAATGTCTTTTTTATTTTCATCGCCCTTATATCTATAATTTAATAACTTTTGAGATACTTCAATAGGCATATCTAAATATATTACCTTATCAGGCTTAGGAAGTCCAAACTTATTATGCTCTAGGTCGTTTAACCAATCAATAAAGTCGTCCCACTCTTGTTTATCAAGCTTTGTCATTTGAAAAACAATGTTAGAGCTTACATATCTGTTTGCAATTATTGTTTTAGAGTTTAAATAATCATTCTTCCAAGTTTTTTGATAGCTTGAGTATCTATCTACGGCATAAAAAGTAGACACCGCATATGCGTTTACATTCTTCGGGTCACTACCAAATTCACCAGCTAAATACATTTTGACCAAAGCAGAAGATTGTGACTCATAATCTGGAAAGTCTATTTTAACGCATTTTTCTCCCTTTTGCGTTAAATAATCAAAAAGCAAGTTAAATTGAGTTCCCTTTCCGCTTCCGTCCAGCCCCTCAATTACATATAAACTCATATACTCCCATCCATTTCATATAAGGATTTATAGATTTTTTCAAAAACACCTATTCATTATCATATAAGCTTTCATCAATCAAGCTCATTAAATACGTCGGTATTATAACATATAATGCCAAAATATACAATAAAAAAATTATTAACATCGTTTTGCTTGTTTTTTGAACTAAAAAATGTTATTATATAGTCAAACCACTACAAAATCAAAGCAAATCTCTGCTTACAAAACCCATACACGAAAGTTTTTGTAAGCATTTCT
>CAYJEZ010000131.1:0-6696 GCA_964369215.1 uncultured Eubacteriales bacterium | reverse complement strand
TCAAAGAAATGTTTGCAAAAGCTTTCGTTTAAGGGTTTTGTAAACAGAGATTTGCCCTGATTTTGTAGTGGTTTGACGTTATAGTCATAAGCACTTCAAAAATCACCAAAGAAATGTTTACAAAAGCTTTCGTTTAAGGGTTTTGTAAACAGAGATTTGCACTGATTTTGTAGTGGTTTGACGTTATAGTCATAAGCACTTCAAAAATCATCAAAGAAATGTTTGCAAAGGCTTTCGTTTAAGGGTTTTGCAAACAGAGATTTGCCCTGATTTTGTAGTGGTTTGACTTTATATTCATAAGCACTACAAAACCAAAATAATTCATAAGTGTAGGGCGACTAATTTAGTCGCCCTAATTCGTTTTGTGGATTAAAGAAATAAATCGCAGTACCATAATCTTTAAGTCTTTAAAATCTAATATTATGTATTATCTTCTTCACTTGTATCGATTTCTTCATTTACGTTAATGTTAACACCATTAACTTCTACTCCGTCGTCTGCTCTTATAAGTAAATATTTTTTGCCATCTATAACTTTTGTTTCAATTAAAGTGCTTTTCTCTGGCTTTACCTTAATTACTATGTCAGGTATTTTAACCTCAAACTGGTTAACATCAATAATATTTGCAGGCATAAGTTTTGCTCCAATTCCAAACTCTGTCTCGAATTTACCATTAAAGCTGTCTATTTTATCTTCAGTAACACCACAGTCGTCAAGAATAGTAGATATTTGGTCTTTCGATACATATAGTGGCTCAACTTCTTTATTAACCTTATGTGTCTCTACTAGCTCACTAAGCTTTTCATGCACAGTTTGAATTACGTCATACTCACACTCATTTTCTAAAGACTCGCTGAGAACAACTGAGAAGACCTCTTTTTGAACTGTAGCAGGCATAGGTGTACTAACCCCAAATATTATATCTGTAAGGCTATCTTGAGGCTCATTTAAGTCTTTTAAGTAATATAAGCTACTATAAATATTGGTGGTTCTGTCTGCAAAACTAGGGAACATAAACCCTAAAACTGCAGGGCTTACAGAGTATACACCAGCAGTGTTTGTAAAAGTACTGTTTTCTTTGTCGTATCCTAAAACAGGTTTGCCTTGTTTTACAGGGCATACACAGCACAAATAATATGTAAACATCTCGTTAGACGCATCTTCTAGCTTGATATTATCTTTACCTCTATATGGCACGTCGTATTTATCAAGAGCTAATAAAACTAAAAAGTTTCCTTCTATAACAATATTGCTTATTATCTTCTCAAAAAGCTCGTCTGTAAAAGTTTCGTCTTTTGCCTCGCTTTTTTTGATGTTCATTAGCAGTTTATGTTCTTCGCTATCAACTACTTGAGCTGTGCTAAATTCCATATTCATAAGGTTTTTTCCTACACTACCAGAAACTGAACGTCTTAATAAAGATAAATACATGCCTATTTCGTCTTCTTTCATCATAGACATAGATTTAGAAAATGTTGAAATTATTTCTTTTCTCTCATTTACATAACATCCCAGAATATGCGTAATATTGTTTTTCTCATATTTTAGCCTTCTTCTTATTTCAGCTACTTCTTTATCTATCATTTAATGTCACTTCTTTCTTGAAATTTTTAAATATTCGATTACATAAAAACAGACGACTTAATGGTCGTCTATTCTTGTATATAGAATGAATTTGCATTTATCTTCCGAAATAATCAACCCTTATTTGTCTTGGTAAATATACTTTCATACCCTCTAATATTCTCTCGCTTGGGTTAAACACAACTAAAGTAAGCCCAGTTTTTTTGCTTTTTGCAATAACATAAACCGCCTCTTTATCACTAGGGTCTGTGCAAGCAAAAATAGTTTTATCAATAGTTCTGTGCTTTAGCTTTTCTGCGTTATTAAAATAATTGCCCATTTCTTCTACTGAGCTTGTTTCAAAAGAGGTAAGCCTTTTTCTTGAACGACGGTTAGTAATTCTGTCAACAGACATGTCGCCGTTTGTAAAAGCATACTCAAACTCTAAGTTTGTTAGGCCGACTAAATAATACATTCCTACACCTATTCCAACTAAAACAAAAAACGGTATACTAGGACCAAACATTGGGAATAAGATAATTACGCTGATATAAAGTAATATTATACTAAGTGTAACTCCACCAATAATCATTGCAAAATCTTTAGAACCTTTTCTTTTTTTAACCATATACTCTACGAAAATATCACCAGTGTGTCTTAACATATTAATTCTCCCATAAAAAATAATTTGACTTATTCTAACATAAAAAACAAAAAAAAACAAGAAAAAATATGTTTTTTTATGCTTTTAATAATTAATAATTTGAAAATTTTAACTTGTGTAATGCATTTTCTATGTCTATAATCCAAATCATATGATGAGAATTTTCTCCCCAATAGTTTTTAAATACATAAGAAGCTTGTCCAAATTTTTTTATCCAAATACTTTGTGCAATGCCGTAGCCACAGTCAAAAGCAACTGTTTTAGCTCCATTTTCTAGCAGTTTGTTAAATACAACCCTTAATAAAATGTTAGACAAACCTCGCTTTTGATAAGAATTTTTAATCAATAGGCAACCAATTTCTGGTATTTTTTTAGTTTTGCCGTCACTTAACTTATTCATCAACTCGTTAGATTCACCATATGCAATAGTGCCAATAATTTCCTCACTTATTTTTGCGACAAATAAACGCCTAAAAGATGCTTCTCTATTAAGTTCTTTGTGATAAAACTCTGCTTTATCCGCTATTTCTTCTAATATATCTTCTTCTAAACTTCCTATTCCATTTTGCTCAAAAGTATGCCTTACCACAGAAGCAAAAAAGCTATTAAGGTCATCTCCTTCTTGGCACTCTCTTATAATAACATCGCTCATTTTATTACCTTTTTTTCATATCCAAATTCAGTTAATGGTTTGCCTTTTTCAACTTCTTGGTGATAAACTCCGTCTACTTTTAAAAATCCGTTTTTTAAATAAAGGTTAATCGCAGGCGTGTTAATATCAACCACTAAAAGCCTTATATATTCTGCATTATTTATGCGTGCAAGGTTTTCAATAAACTTAATGGCCTCACTAGCAATGCCTTTGCCACTAAACTTTGGGTTTACGGCAAGCCTGTATATGTAAACAGACTTTTTATCAGGCTCTTTCCACTGTACAAACTCTTTCTCCCCTCGCTCATTACAAACAGCAAATACTGATGTAATCTCGTCTTCCTCAGACAAATAAAGCCATTTTAATTCTATGTCATCAGTCAAAACCTCATATGGGTATTGCTCATTCCAAATTGATATTCCACTATTATTCATGTCTAACACAACACTTTGAAAAAAGGACTTTAATGCGGGTAAATCTTCATAATGTGCTTGTCTAAACTTCACTGTTTTACACCTCTTTAATTTTTACTATTTGTTTTTGGTGTATTTATTATAGCTTGCTGACTTGAACTTCTTTAGCCATTTGAAGGTAATCAAGCTTGTGGTAACCATTTTTTATGTAAGAGTTAATAGCGTGTGCATTGCTCTCACATACTTCTAACCTAAAGCGTACTGCTGAGTTTTTATAGTGGTCTTCTAAAAATACAAATAGCTTTGAAACAGCGCCCTTTCCCCTTGCCTCGGCACATAAAAATATATCTTCAATAAAGTAGCACATTCCACCATACTCGGTTGAATAGCTTTTTGCGACCATACAGTAGCCTATAACTTCTTCATCAACAAACACAAAACCGTCTATATGAGGATGCTTTTGTATACAGTTGTCTATATTCAATAACAGCACCTCATCGCTTACTCTAAACCCTACTGCGTCTGAGCTATAAAAAACTTGCATCATTTCAAAAACTTTGTCTCTATGTTCTTTATTTATTTCTCTAATTATCATTTTTTTCATGCCTTTCTATAACATAAATTTATAAATACATTTTTCTTTTTCACCACTTAAAAACATTGGATTATAAACTGGAATAGGCACAATTTCTTTGAGTACCCCTCCGGCAAACTCACAAGTTTTTCGTGATGCTATATTATCAGGGTTACAGGTAATATATAAATATTCAAAATTATGCTTTCTGGCAAGTTCAAACAATAAAAGGCACGCCTTGCCAGCATAATGGCTTCCTCTGCACCCCTCATAAACACTGTAGCCAATATTACCACCATAGTAAAGGTTCTCATTAAAACCAATCCTAAAATCACATTCTCCTACCTCAACTCCGTCTAAAGTGCAAATAGTAAAGTGATATGCTGGAACATAGCCTTTATCTAAGTCGGCGTCGGTAGTACATACTAACCTAAGGTATATCTCGTCGGTTTTCAAAAACCTAACATCAAAAAATGTGTCTAGTATCATTTTTCCTCGCTTTGTTGTAATGTTTTCTTAAAAGTATAACGTTTCTTTTCATCGCTTATAAAATTAAACTTAAATAAACATAAATATTCTCTTAAAATTACTCTATATTAACCTTGCAACTCTTTTATTTTATCTCTTAAGTTAGCTGCATGCTCAAACTCTAACAGTTTAGCAGCGGCTTTCATCTCTTTTGTAAGCTTCTCTATCATTTCTCGTTTTTGTAAAGCAGATAGCTTCTTAGTAGGTTTCTTATCGTCTTTATGAGTGCTTATCTCTAATATCTCACTTACTTTTTTGTTAATAGTTTGCGGAGTAATTCCGTTAATCTCATTATACTCTTCTTGAATTTGTCTTCTTCTAAAGGTCTCGTTTATTGCGTTCTCCATAGACGCAGTAACCGTATCGGCATACATAATAACCTTGCCCTCCGAGTTACGTGCGGCTCTACCAATTGTTTGAATTAGTGAGCGCGAGCTTCTTAAAAAGCCCTCTTTGTCGGCATCTAAAATCGCAACCAAACTAACCTCAGGTATGTCAAGGCCTTCTCTTAAAAGGTTAATTCCAACCAAAACATCAAACTCGCCAAGTCTTAAGTCTCTAATAATTTCCATACGCTCAACGGTGTCTATATCAAAGTGCATATACCTTACTTTAATGTCAAAATTCTCAAAATATGCAGTTAAGTCTTCTGCCATTTTTTTGGTAAGAGTGGTAACTAGTACCCTCTCTTTTTTCTCACTTCTTATGTTAATTTCAGATATCAAATCGTCTATCTGTCCGTCAGTAGGGCGAACCTCAATAAGAGGGTCTAATAAGCCTGTAGGGCGAATAACTTGTTCTGCCACTACCTTGGACTTATTAAGTTCAAAATCTCCTGGCGTAGCACTTACAAAAACCACTTGATTTATTTTATCATAGAATTCATCAAAATTGAGTGGCCTATTATCAAAAGCTGACGGAAGCCTAAAGCCGTAGTTAATAAGCGACTCTTTTCTCGCTCTGTCCCCTGCGTACATTCCTCTAACCTGTGGCAACATAACATGAGACTCATCTACAAATAATAGATAATCTTCAGGAAAATAGCTGAAAAGTGTATAAGGCACTGAGCCAGCTGGCCTACCAGCCATTACCCTAGAGTAGTTTTCTATACCTTTGCAAAAGCCAATTTCGCGCAACAACTCCATGTCATAACGAGTTCGTTGCTCTATTCTCTGAGCCTCAATTAATTTGCCTTGAGACTTAAAAAACTCCATTCTCTCGTCAAGCTCTGACTCTATTTCAGACAGCGCTCTCTCTGTTTTTTCTCTTGGCACTATATAGTGAGACGCTGGGTAAATAGCCATATGCTTTAGCTGTGTAACCACCTCACCTGTAAGAGGTATTATCTCACTTATTCTGTCTATTTCGTCTCCGAAAAACTCAACCCTGTAAGCTCTTTCTCCAGAGCCTGCAGGAAAAATCTCAACAACATCTCCTCTAACTCTGAAAGTTCCTCTAATAAAGTTAATATCGTTTCTGTCGTACTGAATTTCTACAAGTTTTGCCAACAGCTCGTCTCTGCTTTTTTCCATACCAGGCCTTAAAGATACAACCATGTTTCGGTAGTCTATTGGGTTACCAAGCGAATAAATACAAGACACACTTGCCACTATTATAACATCTCTTCGCTCTGATAGCGCAAGAGTTGCACTGTGCCTTAATTTATCTATCTCGTCATTAATAGATGAATCTTTTTCAATGTATGTATCTGTGTTTGCAATATATGCCTCTGGCTGGTAGTAGTCGTAGTATGAAACAAAGTACTCAACACTGTTGTTAGGAAAAAATTCTCTAAACTCTGAGCATAGCTGTGCCGCCAAAGTTTTGTTATGTGCCAAAACTATGGTTGGTCTTTGCAGTTTTTCAATTACATTTGCCATGGTAAAAGTTTTACCACTACCAGTAACGCCAAGCAAAGTTTGCTCTCGGTTACCACTATTTATCGAGTCGACCAGTTGTTTTACAGCCTTTGGTTGGTCTCCTGTTACTTTATAATCTGAGACTATTTTAAAATCCATTTATTTACTATTCCTTTAATATTTATATAACAAGAAGCACGCTTCTTGTCTTTGAAATACTGTTTGCCGACTTACGTCGTCATTTCGCAAGTGTGCGAAAGCACAATATTTCTCGTGTGAATAGGTGTTCGTATTGTTTATATTTTGCGAATAACGTACAATGTTACGAATTGTTTGTAGGGAATGGTCTTGACCATTCCGTTATGGGTAAAACAACCACAATATTTAACGTTTGTTTTTATTGGAACAAACGGAACGGTCAAAGACCGCTCCTTACACAGCTT
>CAYJEZ010000130.1:0-6701 GCA_964369215.1 uncultured Eubacteriales bacterium | reverse complement strand
AGTATTATTTCTTAATTGTGAGTTGAATATATGCACCTTAAGTAGTATAATATAAATTAGTATTATACCTTGTTAGTTTTACGCAACTACAAGTATTAAAGGAGTGTAACTGTATGGAAAAAGTGGCACTTAGCCTGTTGAAAAATAAAATAATTGTAGTTATTTTTTCTCTTGCTATAATAGTGGCAGGTCTTTTTAGTTATTATGTTATTCCAAAGCAAGAGAACCCTAACACATCAGTTGCTGCTGCGGTTGTTATTACTCAGTACCCTGGGGCAGACCCGCAAGAGGTAGAAATGAATGTTACAGACGTGCTTGAAGAGGTAATAGCAGCGTTACCCTATGTCGACTATCAATCGAGTATGAGTATGAACAGTGCAAGCGTTATAACTGTTATGTATGACTTTAGTGTAAGTATTGAAGATGTTGAAGACGAGCTAAGGCGAGCTATTGAAGATGCCCGAACCCTTTTACCAGACCTCGCTAACGAGAGTGTTGTTGATACTGACTTGGTAAGCGAAAATCAGTTTATCATAAGTATATCAGGAGAAAATTATACAGACACCGACTTGCAAGAATTTGCTAAAACTACAGAGGGTATAATTAGTGATGTTGACGGTATACAAAGTGTAACTATAGACGGGCTAATACCTAAGCAAGTAGTTATAGAGACCAACTCAGAAAAAATGCGCTCTTACGGAATAAGTATAGAAAATATAGTAAGTCTTATGCAGGCGCAAAATCTTTCTATACCCTCAGGTAGTATAGAGTATGAGAGTGGAGCAATAAATGTTGTTACTCCGTCTTTATTTGAGAGCTTAATCGACATTGAAAACATGGTTATAGCAGGAGCTGAAGACTCGTTAAGCTTTGTTAGGTTAAAAGATGTTGCAAATGTTTATATTGAAGACGTCAAAGATTTCTTTTACTCTCAAGACTCAGAAAGGGCAGTGCTTATTACCGGCACAATAACAGAGGGCGAGAACGCAGTTATTGTTGGTAGCGATTTAAGAAAAGCAATAGACTATGCAAAAACTCAAATGCCTGAGGACCTTAGTTTTCATGAGGCTATGTATGCGCCTGAAGACATAGAAAACTCGATAAACAACTTTATTATGAACTTACTGCAAAGTATTCTTCTAATTGTTATAGTGGTAATGGTGGGTGTACATCTTAGAAATGGCTTGATAGTGTCAATTGCTTTGCCTATGAGCATTTTAAGCACATTTATTGTAATGGCTTTAATTGGTGTAGACTTTCATTTTATTTCTATTGCTGCGCTTATTGTATCGTTAGGAATTTTGGTTGATAACGCTATAGTTATAAGCGAAGCGATACAAGAGCATATTAATAAAGGTATAGATAAAACACAGGCAATTTTGCTAGGTGTAAAGGATACAGCCATTCCTGTTCTTACATCTACATTAACAACAATAGTAACATTTTCAATAATATATTTTATTCCTGGTCCTGTTGGGCAAGTAGCAGGAGAAATACCAACTGTTGTAATCAGCTCGCTTATTGCTAGTTATTTTGTTGCTATGTGCGTTATTCCTGTAATGGCTTCAATGTTTTTTAAACCAGAAAAAGCAAAAGAAAAACAGCGTGTTAATATACTTAAAATTATATTTGAAAAAGCACTAGATTTAGGCCTAAAGCATAAGGTTACAACGGTGGTTGTATCATTTTTAACCCTAGGTATCGCTGCTTTATTGGCAATGCAATTAGGCATTAGGTTTTTTCCTGTGTCTGATAAGCCTATTTTATACATCAATTTCGAGTCAGAGACTATGTCTTTAAGCTCTACTGAAGAGGTAAGTGAGCAAATTAACTATGCGCTTGACAACGAAGAACTTATAGCTAACTACACCTACGCCGTTGGAAAAGGTTTGCCAAGCTTTTTTCTTACTGTTCCAAGTGTTACGCAAGCGCCAAATGTTGGGCAATATATGCTTGAGTTAAACCCTGCAATAATGGAAGAAATTGGTGACCCAGAGGCATGCGCAAGATATATGCAAAATAAGTTAGATTCATACGTATCAGGAGCAACGACAACGGTAAAATGTTTAGAGTATTCAGTGCCAACAGATGCTAAAATAGCAATTACAGTATCAGGAGAAGACACTAGTAAAATTCAATTTGTGGTAGATGAACTTGTTAATTTGTTAAATAATACAGATGGAACGCAGTATGTAAGAGAGACTTCTGTACCTGTTCAATATGATTATAAAGTAGACCTAGACAGCGAGGTTTTATCGTCTTATGGACTTTTAAAATACGACGTTGTAAAACAAATCAATACCTCTTTAATGGGCATGAATGTAGGCTTTTACCAAAGTGGAGGTACAAACTCTGATATTATTGTAAGAAGTGATGTGAAAAGCTTAAGTGAACTTAATAACTTGCAAATTGTAGGAAGTGTTGCCCCAACTAAAGTGCTATTAAGCCAAATAGCAGAGATAGACATTGCTCCGGCTGTGCCATTAATTGTTCATTACAACGGTGAAAAAAGCGTTGATGTTTTAAGTGACATCTTACCGGGTTACAGTTCAGTTAGTATAGAGAGCGTAATAAACAAACACCTTGAAACTTTAGACTTAGAAGGGATTACTATTACAAGTAATGGCGAGGTTAGCAACATGGCAGACCTTTTAGTCTCGTTAGGACTTACTGCAATTGTAGCTGTTTTTGTAATTTATTTAATTCTTGTTTTTCAGTTTAAAGACCTAAAAAAACCTTTGATAGTTCTTGTTAGCATTCCGCTTAGCTTTATAGGTTGTGGTTTTGGACTATGGATTTTTAGAATGGATATCCAAGCTATGGCACTTTTAGGTTTAGTAAGCCTTTTTGGCATTGTGGTTAACAACTCTATTTTGTTAATTGAGGTTATGAATGCAGAACTGATTGCGGGTGAAGACATTAATACTGCTTGCAAAAATGCAGTTGAACGAAGATTTAGGCCTATAATGTTATCTACCATTACAACGTGTATAGGGCTTGTGCCACTGATTATTGATGGTGACCCAATGGCTGCTCCTATGGCTTCTGTTCTTCTTTTCGGTCTGCTTTTCTCTACTGTTTTAACCATGGTGGTTGTTCCCGTTATTTTCTCTTTGCAATTTAAAGCAAAGACAAATTAGACTATTTTAATTAAGTGTAGTGATTATTTTAGCTGAATACTACCAATTTTTTCACACTTATTAACATTTTACTTGACAGTAAGCACGGTTATAGTGTATCATTTGAGAGTATTATTATATAGACAAGATAGACAAGGAGAGACAAAATGCTTAGCAAATTATTATCAGCACGATTTATGAGCTTTTTTTACTCAGTTTTTAACTGGGCTTATTTTCGTTGCTTAAATAATAAAGGCTTTGCTATATGATTTTTCTGTTTTTATAATTTTGCGGAGCCTGAAAAGGCTCCGTTTTTTCTTTGTTAGTTTATTTTTATTTTACTATCACAGATTAATAAGTCTTTTTAGGCTAATAATATATAGTCAAGCCACTTAAAATCAAAGCGAATTTTTGCTTGCAAAGCCCATAAACAAAAGTTTTTGAAAGCATTTGTTTGATGATTTTTAGAGAAATTGTGACTGTATGAGAGATTAGCTGTTTTACAAAAGAAAGGAATGTTATGTTATGATTATTATTTTAAAAGACAAGTTAGACGAGGCGCAAATAAATGGATTTACCGACCATTTAACGGATACTTTTGGCGTACAAATTCATAGAGTAGTAGGTGTTCACAACACTATTTTAGGTCTTATTGGAGACACAGCGGCTGTAGATATAGATTATATTAGAGCTCAAACTATAGTTGAAAGCGTAAAAAGGGTTCAAGAGCCATACAAAAAAGTAAATAGAAAATTTCACCCTGAAGACACAGTTATCACTTTGCCAAACGGTGCAAAAATTGGAGGTGGGGGAACAGTTTTAATAGCAGGTCCTTGCTCTGTTGAAAGTAAAGAGCAGATAATTGAAATAGCAAAGGCAGTTAAGGCGTCAGGCGCAACGTTTTTAAGGGGCGGTGCATTTAAGCCACGAACTTCTCCATATGCCTTTCAAGGAATGAAAGCAGAGGGAATTGAACTGTTAAAAAAAGCGAAGGAAGAAACTGGTTTACCAATAGTGTCCGAGATTATGAGCATGGAGCATATAGAGCTTTTTGAGGATGTTGACGTTATTCAAGTTGGTGCAAGAAATATGCAAAACTTTGAAATGCTTAAAAAACTTGGGAAAATTAACAAGCCAATTCTACTTAAAAGGGGTTTGGCAAACACTATTGAAGAGTTTTTAATGAGTGCAGAGTATATTATGGCTGGCGGAAATGATCAGGTTATTTTGTGCGAGCGTGGAATAAGAACGTATGAGACATACACACGAAACACCCTTGACATTTCGGCGGTGCCTATTCTTAAAAAACTTAGCCATTTACCTGTAGTAGTTGACCCTAGCCATGCAAGTGGTCTAAGCTGGCTTGTTGAGCCTCTAGCTGTTGCATCAACGGCTGTTGGCGCAGACGCACTGATAATAGAAGTACACAACGACCCAGCAAAAGCGCTTTGTGACGGACCTCAGTCATTAACTCCTGAGCAGTTTGAAGAAGTATGCAAAAAAGTAGTAAAAATATCTCGAGCAATAAACTAAAATTTAAAAATTAGAGGTAGTAAACTACTTTTATAGAGATGTCGCATTAAAGATAGTTTTTATTGTAATAAACAAGCCCTCTGTGTCACTTGAGGCATCTATTTGAATGTTTAGATATAAAACTTAGTCTTTTCAATGGAAACTTTTATTTAATTGAGAATTTTGATTTATTCATTAAAGTTTCTGTAGGCGGATGGGCTCAGCATAAATAAGATTAGTACAAATTCAACTAACCAGACAATCCTTTTGTATATGTTTAACATTGAGGTTTTATATTTGAACAACTTAGTATCACTCTCTACAATTTATATATAAAATTAAAATATTATTGTGAATTTTTGTACATATATTGTTTTTATAAAAAACAATAATTATTATTAAAATTTCAATAATTATATAATATAATTTGTGTATAGAAAAGGTAATGTAGGCTATATAAAGCAAATAATTACCTTTAACAGAAAGGTGGTCGTTATTATGAAGAAACGAAGATTTATTACCTTACTTGCTTTAGCTGTGATTTTGGTGTCAGCTGTGGCAATAACGGCTTTTTCGGTTCAAGACACAAATTCAAATGGAGAAGTAAAGGAAGTGGAAGAAAGTATGGAAAAAGAGAAATTAACAACTAACACCAGTCAACCTGATATTGAAAAGTTGATTGAAGAAAAAAATTTAAGTACTGTTTATTTTGCAGGCGGTTGTTTTTGGGGTGTTGAGGAGTATATGTCAAGAATTGCAGGTGTTTATGATGCTACCTCTGGCTATGCAAACGGAAATACTGAAAATCCTACCTATACAGAGGTTATTCGTAAAAACACAGGCCATGCCGAGACTGTAAAAGTAATATACGACTCAAAGCAAGTAGGTTTAGATGAGCTATTAGATAAATTCTTTTTAGTTGTCGACCCTACCACGCTTAACAAACAAGGTAACGATGTAGGCACACAGTATAGAAGTGGAATTTATTATATAGAAGAAAATGACAAGTTTATAATTGACGATAAAATTACCGAGCTTAAAAGCGAGTATGATGAAGATATTGTAGTTGAAGTGTTACCACTTGATAATTTTTATTTAGCAGAAGATTATCATCAAGATTATTTAAGAAAAAACATTGGTGGTTACTGCCATATTGATTTAAGCAAAGCTAATGACAGTGATATAGAAATAGATGCTGAAGACTATGCAGTTCCTAGTGATGAAGAGCTAAAGAGTAGATTGACAGAGCTTCAATATGATGTAGTAGTTAATAGTGGAACAGAAAGAGCTTTTACTAGTGAGTTAAATGATAATAAAGATGCTGGCATTTATGTAGATATAGTTACAGGTGAGCCATTGTTCTCGTCTGTAGACAAATATGACTCAGGAAGTGGTTGGCCTAGTTTTACTAAACCTATAGCATCAGAAGTTATTGTGGAAAAAGACGACTCTTCACTTGGAATGAAGAGAACAGAAGTTAAGAGCAGAGCTGGAGATACTCATTTAGGCCATGTATTTGATGATGGACCAGAAGACGAAGGTGGACTGAGGTATTGTATTAACGGTGCAGCTTTAGAGTTTGTTCCATATAGTGAGATGAAAGAAAAAGGATATGGCTACCTAGAGCATATTATTGTAGAAGCTACAGATAAGTATAGCTTTGATTAATAAAAAAGATTAATAGTACAACTAAAAATAAATTTTGTTTTGGAGATAAATTGTTTGTACAGTGTTTTATAATAACACTAAAATCAAGAGAGACGCATCTAATAGTTAGGTGTGTCTCTTTTGGTGTATAACTGAAATACTTTATGCAGTAAACCCCCACTGCAAAATTATAATAATCTCTGCTTATAAAACTTGATAAATACAGGTCAAGACAATAGTTTGACTAACAGCTTTTGCATTTGCTTCTGTTAGTTTTTCAAGTTGAATGACTATATGTATGAATCACTTAACTATCATAAAAACGTAAGAAGGAAAATAACAAAAAAGACTAACATCGTAATGTTAGTCTTTTTTTATTTGGTTGCGGAGGTAGGGATTGAACCTACGACCTTCGGGTTATGA
>CAYJEZ010000129.1:4336-6854 GCA_964369215.1 uncultured Eubacteriales bacterium | reverse complement strand
CAACCTTTGTAGGGCAAGGGCTCTGCTCTTGCCGTTTGGTACGGATTATTTATATTTTATGAGGTTAACTAAGATGAATAAATGGGAAGTATTAGAAAGTAAGCATATATACAAATCAAATTTTGGAAATGTAAGAATTGATAAATGTTTACTTCCTAATAATATAATAATAGAATCATACAAGGTAAACGAGTATATTGACTGGGTGAATTGTGTAGCCGTAACAGATACTAATAAAGTTATATTAGTTAAACAATATCGCCATGCTGCAGGAGATTTTTTCTTAGAGATACCAGCTGGTGCATTAGAAAGCGGCGAAAGTCCTTTATCTGCTATAATAAGAGAACTTCAAGAGGAAACAGGGTATGAAACAAATAATAAACCTATATTTGTTTCGTCACTATATACTAATCCAGCAACTAACAACAATCGCATACACAGCTATCTATTAACTGGTTTATCAAAAAAAGCGTCAACAAATTTTGATGAAACAGAAGATATTGAATGTGTATTAGCTTCATGGGACGAAATTGATGAAATGATTAATAATGGTACAATTTCACAGTTATTCACTGTATGTGCAATCCAAATGGCGAAGCAAATTTTGTGTAATAGAGATGGAAAGGAAGATATATAAAATGCAAATATTAGACATAAAAACAGAACTTAAGGGTAACTCTTACCCAGGTAGAAGCATAATTATAGGAAAAAGTGAGGACGGCAAGAGCGTTGTTGTGGCTTACTTTATTATGGGCAGAAGCGTAAACAGCAGAAACAGAGTTTTTGTAGAGGACACAAATGGACTTAGAACACAGGCTCACGACCCAAAACTGCTATCAGACCCAAGCTTGGTTATATATGCTCCTGTAAGAATTTTTGAGGATAAATTAATTGTTACAAACGGCGACCAAACAGACACAGTTTACGACTTTTTAGCAAAGGGTAAAACCTTTGAGGACGCTTTATATACAAGAACATTTGAGCCAGACGGCCCTATTTTCACCCCTAGAATTTCAGGTTTAGTAAGCTGTACAGGTGGCGAAGTGAATTATAAACTAAGCATACTTAAAAGCTGTGAGGGCAACGAGGCTTTAGCGGAGCGACAATTTTTTAACTACACAGGCTACAATGGTATGGGTCACTTTATTCATACTTATAAATGCGACGGCAACCCAAGAATACCATCTTTTGAGGGCGAGCCTAAAAGAGTTAACATAAGCGGAAGCATTGACGAGTACACAAATGATATTTGGACAAGCCTTGATGAAGATAACAAAGTTAGCCTTTTTGTAAGATATATAGACATTGCAACAGGCGAGAGCGAGACTAGAATTGTAAATAAAAATTCTTAATTATTGAAAGGAAGTTAAACAATGAAAGAATTAATGTTAAAATATGGATGTAACCCAAATCAAAAACCTTCTAAAATTTTTGTAGAGACAGGCGAGGATTTACCTATTAAAGTTTTAAACGGAACACCAGGTTATATAAACTTTATGGACGCTTTAAACAGCTGGCAATTAGTTAGCGAGCTTAAAAAAGCTACAGGTCTTCCAGCGGCGGCTTCTTTTAAACACGTTAGCCCAGCAGGTGCGGCTTTAGGCGTGCCTATGTCAGATACTCTTAAAAAAATATATTTTGTAGACGATTTAGAGCTTAGCCCAATTGCCACAGCATACGCAAGGGCAAGGGGTGCAGACAGAATGTCTTCTTATGGTGACTGGGCGGCACTTTCTGATATTTGTGACAAAGAGACAGCTACTCTTTTAGCCCGTGAGGTAAGTGACGGAGTAATTGCTCCGGGCTATACAGAAGAGGCTTTAGAGATACTTAAAACAAAAAGAAAAGGTAGCTACAACGTAGTTGAAATAGACGAGAGCTATGTACCACAAGCTATAGAGCACAAACAAATTTTTGGTATTACATTTGAGCAAGGCAGAAATGAGCTTAAAATAGACAAAGATTTATTTAAAGAGATTCCAACTGCCAACAAAAACTTCTCAGACGATGCAATAAGAGATATGATTATCTCGCTTATTACTTTAAAATATACACAGTCAAACTCTGTATGTTATGTTAAAGACGGACAAGCTATTGGAATTGGCGCAGGCCAACAAAGTCGTATTCACTGCACAAGGCTTGCAGGCGCAAAGGCAGACAACTGGTATTTAAGACAATGCCCTAAAGTGTTAGACCTACCTTTTAAAGCCGATATTAGAAGAGCAGACAGAGACAACACAATAGACGTTTATATTTCTGAAGACTATATGGACGTTTTAGCCGACGGAATTTGGGAGAACTTCTTTACAGAAAAGCCTTCGGTTTTTACATTAGAAGAGAAAAAAGAGTGGCTTAAAACAATGGCAGACGTTACCTTAGGTAGCGACGCGTTCTTCCCATTTGGCGACAATATTGAAAGAGCAAGCAAAAGTGGTGTTAAATACATCGCACAACCAGGTGGTTCTATTCGTGACGACAATGTTATAGAGGTATGCGATAAATATAATATGGCTATGGC
>CAYJEZ010000129.1:0-4236 GCA_964369215.1 uncultured Eubacteriales bacterium | reverse complement strand
AGAGTTCAGAGTTAGCTTCACTAATATGAAGTGACCTGTAGTGGGGACTGTGACCATGGTCTAGAGACTATTTATATTTAGGTGGTGTGCAAATGGCAAACGGAATTATAATTTTTGGTGCAAACGGTTGTGGAAAAACGACAATTGGGCGTGAGATTGCTAAGAAAATGAATTTTAAGCATCTTGATGTGGAAGATTATTATTTTGATAAAACAGATATATTATATCAAAATCCTCGAGAAAAATACGAAGTTATAAAGCTTATGCTAAATGATATTAATAAGTGTGAGTCTTTTGTTCTTTCATCGGTAATGGGGCATTACGGCGACGAAATAATTTCGATGTATAAGCTTGCGGTATTCTTATCGGCTCCTATCGACTTGAGAATAGAGCGTATTAGAAAAAGGGCTATAGATAAACACGGTGAAATTGCATTGGAAGATGGAGAAATAAAGAAAAATAGAGAAGAATTTATTGACTTTGTGAGGGCAAGAGATTTAAGTAAAATAGACGAATGGGCTATTACGTTAACTTGTCCAATTATTATGATTGATGCCACTAAGCCAGTAGATGATATAGTGAGGGAGATAGAGACGGCGTATTTTTCACTAAATTTGCTTAAACAATAGTAGCTGTCAAAAACATTAGCACATGAGAATTTGGAGGAAAATATGAGTTGCTTAGTATGCGATAGAATAAAGATGATAGAAAACGGGGTTAACCCATATTTTGTGCAAGAGCTAGAAACAGGCTATGTCGTAATAGGCGATTATCAATTATTTAAAGGCTATACTTTATTTTTATGCAAATATCATTACATAGAACTGCATGAAATGCCTCACGATATTAAAATTAAACATCTTGAAGAAATGAGCATTGTAGCACAAGCCGTGTTCAATGCTTTTAAGCCTAACAAAATGAATTATGAGTTATTAGGCAATGCAGATACTCATATACACTGGCATTTGTTTCCAAGATTTGATGGAGATACTCCTCAAAAAGGGCCTGTTTGGTGGGTAGGAAAAGATAAGATGTATGATGATAGTAACAAAGCTACTGAAAAAGAATTAGAAGAAATGATTTTAAAAGTGAGACAAGAATTATCGCTATTGATATAGTCTGCTAATGTAATAGGAGGTCTAATGTGGTAATTGAAAGGATTTGCTATAAAAATGGATTTTAAAGATAATGGCTTAACAGCATGGGAAGAAAATGCAGAGTTTTGGGACGAACAAATGGGAGATGAATCTAACTATTTTCACCGCGACATTGTAAGACCCAATGTAGAAAAACTATTAAAAATAAATAATAATGACCTAGTACTTGATATTGCTTGTGGTAACGGCAACTTCTCACAGCGAATGGCACGTCAAGGGGCAAGAGTGGTAGCCTTTGATTATAGCAATAAAATGATAGAGCTTGCAATTAAACGCAGGCGAGAAGTGCTTGACAAAGTGGAGTTTAAAGTATGTGATGCCACAAACTACGATATGCTTATTAAGCTTAAAAAAGATAAGCCGTTTACAAAAGCTGTTGCAAATATGGCTATTATGGATATATCTGAAATTAAACCACTATTTAAAGCGGTGTACGACATGCTTGATAGCGGTGGAGTGTTTGTTTTTGCTACACATCACCCATGTTTTACATATGAGAATAAAGACTATTTTACAAGCTGTATAAATAAAGGAGTAGCTATAGAGGGGCAACCGATGTTACAAAATTATTATCACCGTTCTATTGGCGATATTTTTAACTTAGCATTTGAGACTGGTTTTGTTCTTGATGGATTTTATGAGACACCTTTTAAAGGTGAAAACGTTCCAATTATAATGACAGTTAGATTATGTAAATTGCACGTTTAAGTAAAAGGATGGTCAAAAAATGAAAGTAATTTCAGTATCACAACTTAATTTTTATATAAAAAGCGTAATAGAAGAGTCCCCGAACTTGAGCACTGTTTATGTAAAGGGCGAGATTTCAAACTTTACTAAGCACTATCAGTCGGGGCATATGTATTTCTCTTTAAAAGACGAAAAAAGTCTGGTTAAATGCGTAATGTTTAGCACAAGTGCAAAAAGAGTACGCTTTACCCCTCAAAACTCGCAAGAGGTTATTATTCGGGGTAAGGTCTCTGTTTACGAGCCAAGTGGCCAGTACCAAATTTATGTGCAAGACATGCAACCAGACGGCATAGGCGCATTAAGCCTAGCCTTTGAAGAGCTTAAAGAAAACCTTTTTAAAGAGGGTCTTTTTGATGAAGCACACAAAAAAAGCCTTCCTATGTATCCTGAAAAAGTGGGAATAATTACCTCTCCAACAGGTGCTGCAGTGCAAGACATGCTTAGAATTTTAGGAAGAAGATGGGGCATTGCAGAGGTGGTTTTTTGCCCAAGCACAGTACAAGGAGAAAAGGCAGAGCCAGAGCTTGTTTCTGCCTTAAAAAAGCTAGACTCACAAGGGCTTGATGTAATAATTATAGGCAGAGGCGGTGGCTCGGTAGAGGACTTATGGGCTTTTAACAGCGAGAAGCTTGCACGAGAAATATACGCCTGTAAAACCCCAATAGTCTCAGCTGTTGGACACGAGACAGACTATACCATTTGCGACTTTGTTTCAGACTTAAGGGCATCTACCCCAAGTGCGGCTGCAGAGCTTGTAGTTCCAGACATTTTTGAAGAGGCTAATAAGCTTAACTCTCTTTACGGTGGGCTAAATTACTTTATGGACGAGGGCATAAAAAAAAGACAGTTAATGCTTGATAACCTTGGCGACATGAATAATTTAATGAGTAATTTTATAGCAACTAAAAATGAGAGACTACAAAACTTAAGCAAAAGGCTAATACTAAGTGCAGACAACAAACTGCAAAAATCTGCCAACACCTTTGTAGGGCTTAGCGAGAAGCTAGACGCCTTAAGTCCTTTAAAAGTTTTATCAAGGGGTTACGGCATTTTAGAGAAAAACGAAAAAGTGGTTAAATCTATTAAGGATATAGATAAAGACGACGAAATAAAAGTTAAACTAGCTGACGGACAAGCTTTGCTTAAAGTAATGGAGGTAAAAGAAAATGGCTAAAACTTACGAAAGCGCAGTACTAAGACTGCAAGAGATAGTGGCACTGCTAGAAAAAGGCGATATAAGCCTAGACGAGAGCGTAAGCCTTTTTAAAGAGGGCTCAGATTTATCTGCGTTTTGCTATAAAAAGCTTAACTCTGCACAGCAAAAAATAACTGAGCTCAGCGCAAATTTAGACAATTCACAAGACTAAACCAAGTTGAAAAAAAACTCGTAATGAAAGGGTCATAACATATGCTTAATTTAATTGAACAGTACCTAAAAAACTGCCTTAGTACAGAAGACGAGACAAACAAAAACGTGCTTTATGAAGCCGTTAGATACAGCCTTTTAGACGCTGGAAAAAGGGTTAGGCCTACCCTTTGTTTAGAGTTTTGCAAGCTTTGTGGTGAAGACATAAAAAAAGCATTGCCTTTTGCAGCAGCCGTAGAAATGATACACACCTACTCTTTAATTCACGACGATTTGCCTTGCATGGACAACGACGAAATGAGAAGAGGAAAGCCTACAAACCACAAAGTTTACGGAGAAGACATGGCTTTGCTAGCTGGCGACGCACTTCTAACAAAAGCGTTTGAGGTGGCACTTTCATCAGAAATAGAAAGCGAAAAAGTGGTAAAAGCCACAAAGCTTTTAGCCGAGTACGCAGGTACTAAAGGCATGGTTGGTGGGCAGTGTATAGATTTAAGCTCGGAGGGCAAAGATGTTAGTTTAGATGTTTTAAAACAAATGAATATAGAAAAAACCTGTGCTTTAATTAAGGCTTCTTGCCAAATGGGTGCAGTGGTAGCTGGTGCAAGCGAAAAAGAGGTAGAGGCAGCTGGAGTATACGCCGAGAACTTAGGCATGGCTTTTCAAATTCGAGACGACGTTTTAGACCTTATAGGAGACGCTAAAGAGCTAGGCAAAAACACAGGCATGGACAAAACATTAGAAAAATGCAACTACCTTAGCCTTTTAGGCTTAGAAAAATGCACACAGCTTGTAGATGATTACACACAAAAAGCGATAGAAGCCCTAAGCATTTTTAGTGGCGACACAAGCTTTGCAAAAAACCTAGCAATAAAAATGAAAGAGCGCACAAACTAAAATGAAGTTTATTATTAAAGAAGACAATGTGCTTATTAAAGATTATATAAGAAAAACTTTGTCAATATC
>CAYJEZ010000128.1:0-6860 GCA_964369215.1 uncultured Eubacteriales bacterium | reverse complement strand
CTTATTATCGCCGTAAGTGCAAGAAAAAAAACATAGATAAATAGTCGCGATTTTAAATTGTCTACTTTAAAAAATTTTAACGACAGAGTCTGCGTACAACCAAAAACAATGGCAAGTGCCAAAAGAAAAGCAACCATAAACTCCTCCATTTTGTTATTCTATTTATATAATCTATACTTAAATAATATTGTTTCTTTATTAACTATATCATCAATAATATTCATTGTCAACATACTAATACTAAAGAATATTGCGGGAAACTATAAAATTTCGGTACGTTGACCTTTCCTTTGCTAATCTCCAATTTATGTAAACTCGGATAACCAACAACAGCAAAACTTTCTAGCTCATTAATATGTGAGCTCATAGCTTTATCTTTTAATAATTCCAAACTTATTGTTTTTGATTTCATTGACGGTTTTCATGTTTGACTACTAATTCATCAAAAAAAGATGCCAACTTTTTACAATCAACATCTTTCATTTCTATTTTAATTTTATCACAACTATTGACAAGATCCTTTTTGTTTTATTCTGTCACAATTTCAATTGTATCATTTTCTTTAAAGCATTTTTTAAAGGTAAGCTTGCCGTTTTGATTTGTAAAATCACTTAGTCCTTCACCATTATATTTTACAGACACAATTTTTTTCGAGTCTATAATAATACTGTTAAACGTGTTATCCTCTACATTTTTAGTTATATTTATGCTGTAATTAGCACCATTTATTATAGGGTTGTAAGTTAGTTTCACCCAAATTTTTGGAGAGAATAAAGGTAGAGTTAAAGCATTTTTCTCATCTGCAATTTTAAACCTAATAGATTTATCGCAAGCATTAGGCAACCAACCGCTCAAAGCATCGATTAAAAACAAACTTACGGGGTTTGTCATATAATAAGGTAACCCTGAGAAAGAGCCGTCTGTAAAATAAGTAAGCCCTATATTCCAAGGAGATTCGTTGCTTGCTTCCCATATTCTTTCTACACAAGATAAACCATTTTCTACCATACCTCTGGTAATTGCAAGGCAAGCAAAATAAGCTTGATTGTACTGAACAAAAGTATAGCCGTAGCTGAATATTTTGCCGTCGGAGGTGGTTTCGTCATTCATTAATTTAAAATTGTCAAACTCTATATTTCTACTCCAAATTGTTTTTAAAGATTCATCTATCATTTTAGGGGGAAGCAAATCACCTAGATACATTAAATCAGCAAACCATTGACCTGCCAGCTGTGCTATAAAGCAGTTATCACTGCTTTTTCCGCTTACCTTATCGTAGTAATTAATAAAATGTCCGCCATATGGGAACTCTTTCCATAATTCGTCTACAACAGCCTTTTGTGATTTCACAAACAAATCCTCACATTTGTATGCAAAATCCTTGTCTCCCATAGCTTCTGCCAATTTAATTGACGCTTTTAACTCTGCAAGCCACAAAATTGCAACAAAAGCGCTTGTACCGTACCAATGGTAAGTGTCATAAGTAGTTCCGTTTCCAGGACCTACATCCGGTATGTTATTTTCATCGAAGTCAATAGAAAGTTGAAAATCAACCGCTTTTTTTATTTTAGGGTACATTTCATCTAAAAAGTTTTTATTGTTTGTATAAATATAGTGTTTGTAAATTTGTAAAATAAAAGATGAGCATAAGTCTGACCAAGTTCCATCGTATGGACCCTCGTTAAAAATACCGTTTCCTATATCATGAGGAATAGAGCCGTTTTCAGCTTGTTGGTCAGCAAAAATCTTAAGTTCTGTATAGTCTAATTCTGTAAAAAAGTTTGTATACAGGCTGTTGCAAGCTAGTTTTTGATCCATAGTTCCAAGGCAACCCATCATTCCTGTAGGTGCTTCGTTTATAGAAAACTTTCCGTCTTTAGTATACCAACTGTTAGTGTAAATCGGAAATCTATCGTTGATAATCTTTTCACTAAGCCATTTCGGCAAAGACGACGCCATCATCATGTCTGTAAAGCATAAAGTTTTATCGTGAAAATCTTTATAGTTCGTTAAAGTGTACTCAGCTATTTCTTTAGAATTTGAGAAAAAGTTATCGTAATAAACTCCTATATCTTTTTTAGTGGCATCTAAATACTCAGGCAAATACCAAGAGAATACAAATACTATTTCCTTTGTCTCGCTTTTTTTAAGCATAAAATTCTTACTTATGGCCGCACAAGAGTGCTCGGTACAGTTTTGAGCAGGTTCATTGTCGTAAGTCTCGTTAAATTTACCGTTTGCAGAGAAGTCATTCCAAAATTTTTCTGTGTCAGTTTTAGAGTTCCAACTCTCACAAAAGCTTACTTCTGTGTCGTCATTTTCGGTAAGTATTGTGTACTCGCCAAAGCTTGACGGATTGCCATGAGATTCTTTACTTTTATAGTTTATGCCACTGTATTTCTCGCTCTGCCATTTTTCTTGAGCGTTTCCGATATGATTACACCATGTGTACCCCTCATTCCATGTATTCATAATATGAGGAGTTAGGTGAGTGCTGTCACCACTTCTTATAACCATAGAGCCACCTGTACCCAATAGGTTTTCCCAAGAGAACATTAAAGATGCTTCTATGTCTTTATCAGATGTGTTTGTAGCAGTAAACTTATATGTTATTGACGGAAGAGAAGAGTTTTTTATATCGTTTGGTATTAAAGAGGAAAAAGCCTCTAGCTTTAAACTAAAGGGTAAAGAAGAATAATTAAGAATTGCTTTTGGAAACAATCCTTGGTAATCTATTTCTTCGATTCTTTTCATATATTCAGGAAGATAGCCACCTTTTTTTTGAAGTAGCACACTCTTTGAGTTATCGCCATCTTGTTTGTAAAACGCGGCAAAAAAACTTCCATCTGTCCTGTAAATAGGAACATCTTGATTGTTGTTTATTGTAATAGCGGTAAAATACCCCTCATCATCAAGTTCAACTTTGCCTGCGCCTATTCCTCCCATAGGAACACCGCAACGACAAATTCCCGTTGCAACATACTGGTTTTCTCTCTCTAAAAATCCTGTTTCTGCTAATTTTTTTAAACGAACACTTTTTTCTTCGGGCGTTTCTCTATAATTTATATCATACTTTGAATCTAAATTTTCAGAAATATCCTCACCTTTAATTATAAGCTCTGCATCAATATCGGCATAGCCGTTTCTTATATATGGTCTGTCTCTGGTAAGAAGACCCCTTGTTACATTAAGTGTGTCTTCTCCTAAGTTTTTAATGTCTATACGATGTTCACCCTTAGCTACTGACAATTTTCCTATCTCGAGCCATTTGCCTTTTTTTATATCTGCTATAGTTATAGTGCTGTAGAGTTCTTTCCCATTAAGGTCTAAAGAAAAATTAACTTGCCCGACACTATCAAACGTTCCCCAAATTTCATATCCAAAGATTCCGTCTTTGTCTTGGATAAAACTTAGGCTTTGTGTTTGGTTTGGTTTTATCTGTACTGAGTTCAAGTTGCCTTGAGGTACTACCCAAAGTTGAGTGTTCTGTTTCATAAAATAACTCCATTCTGCATATTTTTACAAGTTTGTGGGTGTGATTGCATATTATATAAAATATTATACTTTATATGCTCAATATTTGTAAATAAGCCATTTTTGATTGTTCTATTATGCATAGTTTATTTATAAAAAAAAGAGTTAGCATTTAAGTCTGTAAGCTAATAAAAAAGCGCAAAATACTCTTTTTTTGATCTTTATATTAAAATTATGATTTAATATAAAGAAAATATATTTACCAATTTTTATTTAATGAAACAAAAGATTGTTTATACAGTAAATAATCTTTTATGCTATGAAAGTACCAAGATGAGTATTTTTGATTTTATTCAATTTCAAGAAACATACAATAAAATAAATTTATTCTCACACAAACCATTGCACTTGTAGCCTAAAACTGCAAGTGCGCCTGTCTTTTATATGTTTTGTCAGTAGAAATTTTCATATGTTTATGATATAGTTGGTTGTAAAGGTTATATGATGAGTGCTAAGATTAGTAGAGCTAGCTTTTTAATCGTACAATTTATAATTTACTAAGGAGAATAATACTTATGCTAAGTAAAACTTTTGGGTGCAAAAAAGATGATGTGATATATAAAGAGCGTGTTGGTGCTTATGGTATAGGGTTTTCTGAAGATGGAAAAGTACCTGTAGCTATGACTCATTTATATAATGGCGAAAAAGGTTATTTTTTGCTTGGTGGAGGCATAGATAATAATGAAAATCATAAAGATTGCATTATTAGAGAAACTCTTGAAGAAGCAGGGCTTGCTGTTGCCCCAAAAAAATTAGTTTGCGTGGGTGACTACTATCATTTCATTGAGCAAACAAAAACAGATTTTCATGGTATTGGTTATTTCTATTACATGGAAGTAGGAGATGTTGTATCATCACCAACTGAACCAGATCACTATTTAGTATGGTTAACTATTGATGAAATAAAAGAGAAATTATTTTTACCACATCAAATTTGGGCTGTTGAACAAGCGTACTATATGTTCGCAAAATGAGCACACACCTTATCTATTATATCAAATTGGGTAGCTAATCTCATCTGTATAATCAATTTTAAAAATAATATCTAAGAAAGGGGAAAATAATAAAATTATCACCTGTTTTGATGATAATTCTATTATACGTGAATACTTATGAATGAAAGAATAAGCTTTTTGAGAGAACAAACAATAAGCGCAAAAAATAAAATTAAACGAACTCCAATTAAAACGGAGTGGAGTACAGCATATTTGCCTTATAGTTTACCAGAGCGCAAAGCTTTAGGACTTAAAATGATACTAGATAATATGCCACTTTACATAGGAGAGAGTGAACTTATTGTAGGTACAAGAACTATACTTAAACCAAACAAAGGCAATGAAAACGGCGAAGATATTTTTGAATATGGTTTAAATGCTGGTGTGCCATATATAAACGAGAGTGATATCTCCCTTTTTGGTAAAGATGAAAGTTGGTATAATAAAACCCATTATACCCCAGATATGGGAATATTGCTTAAAAAGGGTGTTGGTGGTATTTTAAGTGAAGTTGAAGAGAGACTTAAGGACAGCAATCTTAACGACAGTCAAGTGAATTTTCTTAATAGTGTACATATAGCTTATTCAGGGTTATCTAATCTATTTGCTCGCTATTCTGATTATGCAAAAGAATTAGCAAATTCTTCACAAGGAAAAGAAAAAGATGAACTACTTTTAATCGCAGAAAATTGTGAACATTTAAAACTTGGCATACCAAAAAATCTACATCAAGCAGCACAGCTTTTGTGGTTAGGGCATCTTGTGACAAATATTGAGAGTTTTGAGTTTATAAATTATGGTAGACTAGATGTTATTTTAAATGAATTTATAACAGACGAAAGTGATGAGGAAATACTTGAAATACTTTGCTGTTTGCTTTTAAAAATGTACGACCAAGTTGACGTAGTACAAAGTTATTTACATAAATATGCTGCGCAATTAGTTGTTACACTAGGTGGAGTTTTAGAAAATGGTGAAAATGCGGTTAGCAAAACTTCACTGCTATTTTTAGACGCAATTGCTCAAGTAAGGCTACCGGAGCCTGAATTCAACTTGAGAATAAACAGTAAAAATCCTCCTGAATTTTTAGAAAAAGCAGCTGCGCTTACAATAAGTGGGTGTAATATGGTATCGTATTACAATGATGAAATGTTTATTGAAAATCTTATTAAAGCGGGGGTTAAACCCGAACACGCAAGGTGTTATGGCTTTGATTTATGCCAAGACATAAATATTCCGGGTAAGGGTGACTATTATGTAAGCGCAATAATACGACAAGCAGAACTGTTAATGCAAACACTATATAATAAAGACGATTACGAAAGCTTTGAAGAACTTTATACTGACTTTAAAGCGAACTTAACAGAACTTACTGAAAAATCAATAACTGCTTTTAATGAAGCACATGCTTCAATGCTAGAATATCGTGACGGAGATAAGTCAGTTTATTTCTCTAAATTAAGAGAAGGAAAAGCAGTTAGTTCTTGGGGTGGCAGAAGTTTGATGTGCCCACTACCATATTTAAGTGCGCTTTATGAGGGTTCAATTGAAAATGCCTTTGACCTTGTTGAAGAATGTTACCCTGATAAAAACAAAGGAGCATTTTTGGGCACCTCAACAGAGTGCATTAACTCTCTTGCCGCAATAAAAAGTGTAGTATATGACAAAAAACTATATACACTAAAGCAAGTGGTTGACGCATGCAAAAACAATTATGAGGGCGAGGAGCTCATGCGTAAAACACTTTGGGCAGCTCCAAAATGGGGTAATGATAACGACTATGTAGATTTGCTAGCAAAAGACATGCTTGAGTTTGGTCTTAAGGAAATCAGAAAATACAATACAGCTTCTGGCGGTGTTCATCTTAGCGGTATTCATCAGCCACATCCAGTTGCTACAGGGGATAGACTAGGTGCAACTCCTGAAGGTAGATTGAGTTGTGCTCCTACTGCCGTTACTCTAACCCCTGAGAGTGGAACGATGAAAAACGGTCCAACCGCTGCTCTAAAGTCTGGCTCAAAAGTGTGCTCGGAGCTTGTTCAGTGGAATTATTGCGTAATGATTAATTATTTTGCTAGTGCGTTCACTGGCAATGACGGAGTGAAAGTTTTTACCGACTTAATAAAAGGATATTTTGCAGATGGTGGAATGCAACATCAACCGAATGTGCTTGACGCAAATGAGCTTAAGGCGGCACAATTATCACCTGAAAATTATAAAGACTTAATTGTAAGACTATGGGGAGTAAGTGCACACTTTGTGGATTTACCTCTAAAACTCCAAAATGAGATGATTAATAGGTTTTCTGGTTAGTTGTAAAATGAAATAGAA
>CAYJEZ010000127.1:0-6901 GCA_964369215.1 uncultured Eubacteriales bacterium | reverse complement strand
ACTCTGCCGTCTGGGCTGGTAATTCCCTCTATGCCACAAATAGAGCCGTTCGGGTTCCACTGAATATCTCCGCTAACTTTGCCACAAGGTGTGCAGTATTGTGTAGCAATTTGTCCGTTCTCAATAAGCATTTTTAGGCTGTTGTCGTCTGCCACAAATCTGCCCTCTCCATGAGACATAGGAATAGCGTATACCTCGCCTGCATTTATAGAGCTAAACCAAGGAGATTTTGTGTTTGTAATTTTTGTGTAAGCCATTCTAGAGATGTGTCTTCCTATAGTGTTAAAAGTAAGTGTTGGGTCTGTCTCTTTAGGTGTACTTACCTTGCCGTAAGGCACTAAGCCAAGCTTAATAAGTGCTTGAAAGCCGTTGCAAATACCCAAGGCTAAGCCGTCTCTTTTCTCTAAAAGCTCGGTTAAAGCCTCTGCTAGTTTTTCGTTTCTAAAAGTAGTTGCAATAAATTTGCCTGAACCCTCTGGCTCGTCTCCACCTGAGAATCCACCTGGTATCATAAGAATTTGTGAAGATTTAAGAGCTTTTTCCATAGCGTCTATAGTCTCTTCAATATCTTTTGATACTAGGTTTTTAACTACTAAAATCTCTACCTCTGCGCCTGCTCTCTCAAAAGCTCTCATTGTATCTATCTCGCAGTTTGTTCCTGGGAATACTGGAATAAACACCTTAGGTTTTGCCACTTTAATGCTTGGAGATAAGCTTGTTTTCTCATTAATAACTGGCACCTCACAAGGCATTGTAGCGCTATCGGCATTGTTTGGGAACACGCTCTCTAAAGTACCCATGTACGAGCTAAGAACTGCACTGTTATCAATTTTCTCGCCGTTTATAGTATAGTAGTTGTTATCTGTAATTTTACCAATTAAAATAGCGTTCTCTGGAACCTCTTCAACCTCTGCCACAATATAGCCCGATTTTGGTGTGTAAAGCGTGTTGTTGTCTAGGTTCTCAAAGTCTACACTAAAGCCGTTGCCAACTGCCATTTTTACCACTGCAGCAGCTACGCCGCCCTCTTTAACAACGCTTGCAGATTTAATAACGCCACTCTCAATTAGCTTGTTAATATTTTTGTAGTAGCATATTAGTGCATCCCAGTCAGGCATACAAAGCTCTTCTTTAATTGGAAGAAGAACAACGCTGTTTGATGCACTCTCAAAAGCTGCTGAAATTGTTTTAGAAGCCTTTGTCATAGCAACTGCAAAGCTTACAAGGGTTGGTGGCACGTCAAGTTCTTCAAACGAGCCAGACATGCTGTCTTTTCCACCTATAGAGCCAACACCCATTTTAAGCTGAGCTGTAAGTGCGCCTAAAAGTGCCGCTGTAGGCTTGCCCCAACGCTCTGGCTTATTATATAATCTCTCGAAATACTCTTGGAAAGTTAGTCTTGCTTTTAGTGGGTCTGCGCCTACTACTGCAAGTTTAGATAAAGACTCTACCACTGCCCACACAGAGCCATGGTAAGGGCTAAAGCGTGAAATTCCGGGGATATAGCCATAGCTCATTACAGAAGCGTCGTCTGTTTCACCTTTTAGTACTGGGATTTTTGCAACCATTGCATCTTCTGGTGAAAGCTGATATTTACCACTGAAAGGCATGTTTACAGTTCCAGCTCCAATAGATGCGTCAAATCTCTCTGCAAGGCCTTTTTGTGAGGCAACCTCTAGCCTTGATAAGTTAGCAAGAAAAGCCTCTGTAGCAGTTTTACCGCTTAAGCAAGCTGGAACTAGTTCTCTGTAGTTTTCTTTTTCTTTTACCGCAGTAATTTTTGCATTCGAGTTTTGTGTAACACCGTTTGTGTCTAAAAACTCACGGCTAACATCTACAATTGTGTCGTCTCTCCAGCTCATAACAAGTCTGTCTTCGTCTGTAACCACGGCTACAACTCTTGCGTCTAGGTTCTCTTCTTTTGCTAAAGCTATAAATTTTTCTTTATCGCTAGGGTTTACAACAACAGCCATACGCTCTTGAGACTCTGATATAGCAAGCTCTGTTCCGTCTAGTCCGTCATATTTTTTAGGAACTGCGTTTAAGTCAATTCTAAGCCCTGGTGCAAGCTCGCCAATTGCAACGCAAACTCCACCAGCGCCGAAGTCGTTACACTTTTTAATTAGTGTAGATACCTCTGGGTTTCTAAACAGTCTTTGAATTTTTCTCTCTGTAGGAGGATTACCTTTTTGAACCTCTGCACCACAAGTCTCTATAGACTCTAGTGTATGAGCCTTAGAAGAGCCTGTTGCACCTCCACAGCCGTCTCTGCCTGTTGCTCCACCTAAAAGTATAATAATGTCGCCTTTTACAGGGTTCTCTCTAATAACATTAGCCTTAGGAGAAGCTCCAATAACCGCGCCTATCTCCATTCTTTTAGCCACATAACCACTGTCGTAAAGCTCTGTAACTTGTCCTGTTGCAAGGCCTATTTGGTTTCCGTAAGAGGAATAACCAGCTGCAGCACCTGTTGTAATTTTTTTAGTTGGAAGCTTACCCTTAACAGTGTTCTCGTAACTTACTGTAGGGTCTCCACTACCTGTAACTCTCATTGCTTGGTACACATAAGCTCTGCCTGAAAGTGGGTCTCTAATCGCTCCACCTAGGCATGTTGCAGCACCACCAAAAGGCTCTATTTCTGTTGGGTGGTTGTGTGTCTCATTTTTAAATTGTAAAAGCCATGTTTCTGTTTTTCCGTCTATAGTTACAGGAATTTCAATAGAACATGCATTTATCTCGTCGCTCTCGTCTAAATCGTTAAGCTTGCCTTGTGTTTTTAAATATTTTGCACCAATAACAGCCATATCCATTAAACAAACTGGCTTGTCTTTTCCTTTGTATAGCTCTTCTCTTATGCTTATATACTCATTTAAGCTCTCTTGTATAGCCTCGTTAAGCTTGGCTTTTTCTATCTCAATCTCATTAAGCTTTGTAAGAAAAGTTGTGTGTCTACAGTGGTCGCTCCAGTAAGTATCTATTACCCTAAGCTCGGTTACACTAGGGTCTCTCTTCTCTTCATTTTTAAAATAGTCACGGCAAAAAAGCAGGTCAGAAAATGTCATGGCAAAGCCCATAGAGTCGTAGTACTCTTTTAGCTCTTCTTCGCTTTTTTCTATCATGCCCTCTACACGTTTAACGTCCTCTGGCACTACTGATTTTATATCAAGGCTATCTGGCTTCGCTATTTTAGCAATTCTTGCCTCAACAGGGTTTACAAGGTAAGATTTTATCTTCTCAAACTCAGCCTCTGTAATGTCACCTTTAATGGCAATAACTTTAGCTGTAACAATTGTAGGTCTATCTCCTTTTGTTAATAGCTGAACGCACTGTGCAGCAGAGTCTGCACGTTGGTCGTACTGACCCGGTAAGTACTCCGTGGCAAACACTTTGTAATCACTACTTACTGTGTAATTCTCACCATAAACATTGTCTACATTAGGCTCAGAAAAAATTGTTTTAGATGCTACCTCAAAATCTTTATCGCTAAGTCCTGTTGCATCGTAGCGGTTAATAATTCTAACTTCTTCTATAGCATTTATGCCTAAAGTTTTAACTAAATCGCCTCTCATATGCTCTGCTTCAACATCAAATCCTTTTTTCTTCTCTACAAAAACTCTTGTTACCATATAAATAACCCCTTTTTAAAGTTGAGACTCTGTTAAATTAAAATCATTAAAATTTAGATTTTAATATTCACAAAGCTATTTTTCTCTTATATTTTTCCTATTAACTTAACAAAGCCAAAATTGTCTTGGTTTATATCTCAATCTGATTTATTATACCATATTTTTCACATAAGTTAAACTATTTTTTCATCTTTTTCAATTATTATAATTTTTCTATGTTTTAACTACAAAAAAATATGCAAATTATAAAAGATATCTATTTTTTAGTTTAGATATCTTTTATATTTCTTTTATTTATCAAAATTTATGCGTTCAAAAAAATCTTCTACCTCTCTTAATGAAGGAATAGATGACTGCGCACCTTTTTTAGTAACTGTAACGGTAGCTACTCTGTCTGCAAACTTTATAGCAGATATAACATCTTCCCCATTTGATAGTGAATATGCGACCGCACCAGTAAAACTGTCTCCAGCTGCTGTAGTGTCTACTACCTCAACATCGACTGAATGTAACCTGTACTGGTTTTTATCGCTACACTTCAAATATGCTCCATTTCCACCTAAGGTAATAAGTACATTCGCTACACCCTTATCCATTAGCAAATCTGCTGATTTTGAAAGGTCTTTGTCTGCATTTTCATCTTTTAATAGCATTTTCAGTTCTGTCTCGTTTGGTTTGATAATATCTACACATTTTAATAGTTCATCAGGCAAATCTTTTATAGCTGGTGCTGGGTCTAAAATCACCGTTTTGCCCATAGCTTTCGCCTTTTTAGCTACATACATTACAGTATTTAAAGGAATTTCAAGTTGTAGCACTACAATATCACTCTGCTCTATAATATCAATTTTTTCCTCAATATAAGGTATATCAGCACAATAATTTGCACCGTGAATAATAATTATGCTATTGTTTCCCTCTTTGTTTACCGTTACAATCGCATTGCCTGTGCTCTCATTTTTATCTTTTTTTATGTGGCTAATGTCGACTCCCGCACTTTTTAGGCTGTCTAGTACAATTTTAGCATGGGTATCATCACCAGCACAGCCTAGCATTGTCACGTTACCGCCAAGCTTTCCTATTGTGTAGGCTTGGTTAGCTCCTTTTCCACCAGGAATTAACTCCACTTTATCGGCAGATATTGTCTCACCAGCTACTGGCATATGCTCAACATCTATTACGGTATCAATGTTTAAACTTCCAATTACTACTACTTTTTTCATAACTGTCACTCCTAAACTTGTGTTAGCTTTCTTATCATATCATCTAATAATCCATCTCTATCTACTGAGTAAACGTATTTATATAAGTGTCTGTCTCTACAAAAAGAGTAATGATGGTCATACTCAGGTATAGGTGTTTGCTCGATAGAAGCCGTCATAAACTTCTCTCCCGTAGCAACCCAAGCAACAGCTGTAACGTCCCAAATTATTCTCGACCATGCCTTATATTTCGTCTCATTCTCTGCTACTTCTACCGTGTGTTTTAAAAGGTAATCACATAATTTGTTTTTATCACTTAAAAGAGCAATTAATTCATACTTGCTTACGGTAAATGAAGACACCACTCCAGCACATGGTAGTTGTACAAATGCTAGTTCTGCACCCATAACTACCCTAGCAGACGCAACGTCTTGCATGCAATTAAATTCTTTGTTGTGGCTCATATGCAAGGCATTTCCACCTAGCCAAACTACAACAATTTTGTCTTTAATGCTAGGGTTTATTAGTATTGCAGAGGCTATATTTGTAATTGCTCCTATAGCTATTACATAAAGAGGATTTTCACTTGTATACTCCATCGCCCTCTTTGCTAAATCGTTCGCAGCATCAGACATTACAGGAGTGTCTTCGTTTAAAAGGTAGGTTTCGCTCCCTTTATATACATTCTCAATATATTCCTCTTCTCCCATTAAATTTAAAAGGTTTATTATCTCATAATAGCTTTTTTCCATTCCGTCTTTAGGGCTAGAGGATTTATCGTTATAAAATGGAGCAGCATAAATCGCTTTCGTATTTAACTTCTCTTTATATTTTAGCAAATACGCTATTGCAAATTGATCGTCAATTTCATTAAATGCGTCTGTATCTAGAACTACATCAACTTGGCTTGTTGGATGCTCCAATTTTTTTAGTATTTCTATATTTTTGTTCATTTTGCAACCTTCCTTATTTTATATATTTACTATTAATTATACTTTAAGATACACTTAAAATCTAGTACTTATATATTATATATACACATTATTTTTATTAAAGAAATAGAACTTTTACAAAATAAGATTTTTTTTGAAAATTTTAGTAGTTTTTCACTAAAGATTAGTTTAAGCTATTGCATTTTAGCTCAATTTATTTTATAATTAAAATCGGAAATAAGTATGTATGGCATTTATTTTGCCGTACAGCATAAATAAAATATTTGGAGGAATTACAAATGCTAGTATCTACAAAAGAAATGCTTACAAAAGCAAGACAAGGCAAATATGCAGTAGGCCAATTTAACATTAACAACTTAGAGTGGACAAAAGCTGTTTTATTATCAGCTCAAGAGAACAACTCTCCGGTTATCTTAGGTGTATCTGAGGGTGCAGGCAAATACATGGGCGGTTATAAAACTATTGTTGGTATGGTTAACGGAATGTTAGAGGAGTTAAACATTACTGTTCCTGTAGCTTTACACTTAGACCACGGCTCATTTGACGGAGCAAAAGCTTGTATTAATGCAGGTTTCTCTTCTGTAATGTTTGACGGCTCACACTACCCTATCGAGGAGAATATTGCTAAAACTACTGCTCTTGTAAATGCATGTGACGTTTTAGGCATTTCTATTGAGGCAGAGGTTGGCTCTATCGGTGGAGAAGAAGACGGCGTTGTAGGTGCTGGCGAATGTGCAGACCCAGACGAGTGCAAAGCAGTTGCTGATTTAGGCGTAACAATGCTAGCTGCTGGTATTGGTAACATTCACGGTGTTTACCCAGAAAACTGGCCAGGCCTTTCTTTCGAGACTTTAGAGGCTATTAATGCTAAAGTAGGAGAAATGCCATTAGTTTTACACGGTGGTACAGGAATTCCTGAAGATATGATTAAAAAAGCTATCTCTTTAGGCGTTGCTAAAATTAACGTTAACACAGAGTGCCAATTAGTATTTGCTGAGGCTACAAGAGCTTATATAGAGGCAGGCAAAGACCAAAAAGGCAAAGGCTTTGACCCAAGAAAGCTTTTAGCACCTGGCTTTGAGGCTATTAAAGCTACTGTTAAAGAGAAAATGGAGCTATT
>CAYJEZ010000126.1:0-6904 GCA_964369215.1 uncultured Eubacteriales bacterium | reverse complement strand
TCCCACTCAATAGTACTAGGCGGCTTACTAGTAACATCATACACAACCTTATTAACGCCGCTGACCTCGTTAACTATTCTATTCGAAGCTTTTCCTAAAAGTTCGTATGGTAGTTTAACCCAGTCTGCGGTCATGAAGTCCGTGGTTGTTACGGCTCTTAGTGCTATTGCTTCACCATAGGTTCTAGCGTCACCCATAACTCCAACAGTTCTAAGTCCTGTTAATACTGCGAAGTATTGGTTTACATCTCTCTCCAGTCCAAAGTTGCTTACCTCTTCTCTAAAAATAGCATCTGCCTCTTTTAATAGTGCCAGTCTCTCTTCTGTTATTTCTCCTATTATTCTAACCGCTAAGCCAGGTCCAGGGAAAGGCTGTCTCCACACTAAATTCTCAGGGATGTCGAGCTCTAATCCAACTCGTCTTACCTCATCTTTAAATAAATCTCTAAGTGGTTCAACTAATCCCTCAAAACCTATATCATCAGGTAATCCGCCAACATTATGATGGCTTTTTATAACAGCTGCTTCACCTGTTCCACTCTCAACAACATCTGGGTAAATAGTTCCTTGGCATAAAAAATTCATCTCGCCAAGCTTTTTTGCCTCTTCTTCAAATACTCGTACAAACTCTTCGCCAATAATTTTGCGTTTTGTTTCTGGGTCTGTAACGCCTCTTAATTTGCCTAAAAATCTCTCTTCAGCGTTAACTCTAATTATGTTCATATCAAATTCTTTTTTAAATACTTGCTCAACTATGTCGCCTTCATTTTTTCTAAGCATTCCGTGGTCAACAAAAATGCAAGTTAGGTTTTTACCTATTGCTCTGTGAACAAGAAGTGCAGCTACGGAGGAGTCTACACCACCTGAAAGTCCGCATAGTACTTTTTTATCGCCAACTTGATTTTTGATGTTCTCTATTGTAGTAGTAGCAAATGAGCTCATCTCCCAGTCACCTGTGCACTCACAAACATTGTAAAGGAAATTTTTTAGAATTGTGTTTCCACACAAAGTGTGCTCTACCTCTGGGTGAAATTGCACTGCGTATAGCTTTTTCTCTTCGTTCTCCATGCTAGCGCTCGGGCAGTGGTCGCTAGTTCCTGTTACTTTAAAACCCTCTGGCAACTTTGCTATATAGTCCGTATGGCTCATCCATGTTGTACTTTTGCCTATTCCAGCAACCATTTTAGAAGAACTATCAAATTCTACTTCGCAGTTTCCGTACTCTCTTACATTAGCACTTTCAACTTTTCCGCCTAAGATGTGAGCCATAAGTTGTGCACCGTAACATATTCCTAAAACTGGTACGCCTACATCAAATACTTCTTTACTGCATTTTGGAGAAGTCTCAAGATACACGCTGTTTGGACCTCCGGTAAAGATAATTCCTTTGTATTGTTTTAAAATTTCTGGATTTGTGTTATACGGCTTTATTTCGCAGTATACGTTTAAATCTCTTACTCTTCTTGCTATTAATTGTGCGTATTGTCCTCCAAAATCTAGTACTACGACTGATTCTGAATACGATTTATTGCTCAATTCAACAACCGTCCTTTCTGTCTTTAAAACGAAAACTATTCGTTAATTTATGCTTTTTATATGAGTTACCACTTATTAAAACTAAATGCCTCTTCATCTGGTTTTCTTATTTTGTTTGCTGTATTGTCATTTTTAGCGTACCCTAGCGCTATTACTGCTCTAATAACAACATCATCAGGAATACATAATAACTCTTTTAGTTTAGGTTCATCAAATACCCCTATAATGCAACTGGAAATCCCTTTGTCGCACGCTGCTAGGCAAAGGCTTGTCATAGCTGAGCCTATATCCATTTGTGCATACTTTTGTTGCGACGCCTCGTTAAGACTTTTCATAAGTGTTACTTTCGTTTCGCACACTACAACAAAACAAGGTACGTCCACTGTCCAGTGGTTAATTTTCAAGTCTTCTCTTATTATTAATTGTGGTATTTTTTTAGCAACTTCATTGTCACAAGCAATAAATTTCCAAGGTTGAGAATTGCAAGCTGATGGCGCGTATGTTGCCAACTTTAATATCTCTATTAAATCTGCTTTTAAAACCTCTTTCGTACTATCATAAGCACGACAACTTACTCTTTTTTTTGATAATTCATTAAAGTTCAATCAAAACACTCCTAACATTAATCTGCATTTGCTGTGGTATAAAAAGTTTATTGTTATTGTGAATAACGACACTCTATTTTACTTGAGTGTTTTTATATAAAACAATTTCCTTTTTACCGGCAAAGCTATTGTTTTACTATATTTTGAAGCTATATCATACAACTTCAATTCAACTTAACCTTAAAAACTAATAGTGAAGAATTAAGATGTGATTTAAGCTAATTTGCCTAACATATACCTTTACTTCTCCACTTTAGCTACAAGTAGTTTTTTGTTATTTATCTAAGACTTTTTAATTTTTGTAATAACAAGCGATATAAATAACCATATAATTTGATAAGTCATTATCATGAATGCTGTTAACCCACCTATTGCAGAGGTAAATGAAAACAACATAGCCGAAACAAGTGCTATGGTTACCCCTATGCACTGAACCGCTACTATTACCGACAAAGTCTTTCTTTGTGTTACACATTCAGAAACAGCCGTCATAATAGACTCTACTCTTCCTTTAGTCAAGAGATATGCATCAACAGTTTTTGTCTCTTTAGAAACTAATTCTTGGTAAGCCTCTCCCAAAGAGTCAGTAATTATATTAATTGAATAAGGCGATATTCCAAATAACTTTGAGATTAACTTTTGTGTTAAGTTAGGGTCGGTTGAACGTGCAATAATAGCAATTCCAGCAGCTTCTAACTTTTTAAGCTCTGCACGTTTTCTCTTATCAGCCTTGTAGTTTAAAATAAAAATAAATCTTAACTTGCTGTCTATCGAAACATAAATTAGTCTTTTGCCTCCAGATTTAAACTCGTTAATATCTTGAGCAGGAGGAAGCTCTATTTGGTGATTCATAAGCAAGTTTTTGTCGCCTACTAATACTTTTCTGCCCTCAACACTTGCTATCACTCCGTGCTCTGCCTCGTATGCCATATTGGTAACCCTTGGTAAATCATTGTCGTTGTCGTTTGTTATTTGTTTTATAACGTCACCCAAAGTTCCACCTATTTCTGAAAGTAATGCTGCTGCAAAATTCATGTCTTGCTCTTTGTCTCCACCTCCATAGGTTTTTATTCCATCTAAAACAACTGTTCCTGATGGAAATAAATCTGAAGAGTCTATCATAATAGAATTGATATTAGAAAATTTTGATATAGCACTAAAACCTGCTATCATCGCACCTGCTTTTCTAGTTTTTCTGCAAATTCTGCTAAGTGGTGCGTTTGATGATATCATATTTCCTATTGCTAGGCTTGAACACACACATGCTGTAAAAACATTTATTCCCATGTAAATATTTTTATAAATAAAAATGCTGATTAAGCATATAACAAGTGAGGCTAAAAAGCTCATTGGAACTAAACTTTGACCTGAGGTTACTACAGGGTCTGGCTTCGATGAAATCTCCCAAAACCTCTTAATTTCAGCTGTTTTCTTTTGATATGCAATTACAGGGACTCCTGTTACTGCGTCGCTAGCCAGCTTTAAAGAGTTATTGTAATCATCATATATATTTATAGAGTATTTTTGTTCTTTTGACTTAATAAATTTATAATTGCTTGCTGTTTTTCTAAGCATAATAAGCTTGCCTACATAGTTTAAAAACATCGCTAAAATTACTACAACTGCATACAAGCCTGTCGACCTTGAAAGCATTACATCAGAAAATGAAAAAGCAAAAACTGTTTGCATTATCGTAGCAAAAAATGCTAGTGAAATTGCACTATCTCCATTAGGGGTAAATTTTATTAGCTTAACAAAACCTTTAATTAACGATTTGTGATTAACAAGGAATAATGTTAAAAGCGAAACTAGTGCTATTACTAAATGAGGAGTAAGCTGATTTCTAAGTGTATTTTCATCATTTAATAAATTAGCCAAAATAATATTAGAGAAAAACATTACTATAAACAACACACCTGAAACAAATAGGCCTATACTAGCACTGCTAAGCCTTGAGTTAATAATAGCTTGTACATCTTTTTCGTTTCTAACTTCTATTTTTTGCTCTTCTACATTGTTTTTTGTATCTGAATTCTCTTGAGAAGTTGCTTTTGCCACAAAACTTTTAGGTATTGTAACCGATACATTCTCTTGCTTTGTTTGAGGTGCAAACAAAACAGCCTCTTTAGCTATTACACTTTGAAGTATATCTATATTTACAATATGAAGGGGCAAAGTCTTATCTCTGTAATCTCGGATATCTTGTACAGTTGGAATTTGTCCATCATTTTGAGTAGGAATTTTAAGATCAAACATAGTGTCTTGGTTTTGCGAATTTATAGGCTTGTGAACCTCTCCTGTTTTTTGAAAGTTAGCAATAAATTTAGCTTTTTCAACTTCTACAGGATTATCACTTGTTGCGCCCTCAACAGAATTGCTCTCTAAATTTTCAAAATCGTCGTTAGTTTTTTCTTGTGGGATTACTTGTTCTTGTTTAGGTTCATATTCTTCGCCTTTTTCGTACTCTTCAGGTTCATATTCTTCGCCTGCTTCGTACTCTTCATGGTTATACTCTTCGCCTGCTTCATACTCTTCTTGGTTATATTCTTCGCTTACTTCATACTCTTCAGGTTTATATTCTTCGCCTAGTTCGTATTCTTCAACTTGGCTTTGATTTTCTGGTTCATACTCCTCTGGTTGATATACAGTATCGTTCGCTTCTCTATTATGCTCATGTTTTACACTGTGCATGTCATCAAAAAACTGCTCTTTAATATCTTGTGATTTTGTAGTAATAGGCTTAATATCTTCTTCGTCAGGTACTACAATTTTTTTTATTTGAACAGTGTCTTGAGATTGAAGTAAAATTTGCTCTTTTGTTAAACCCTTTGGTGTTTCCACTTTCTTTTGTGGGGCTAAGGGCACTTCTTTCGCCTTTGTTCTTATATCTTTAATTGTATCGTTGTCAACCTCTGGTACAATTAAGTCTTTTTTTATTTCCATAGTGTCGTTAAGCACATTGAGTTTTACTTGCATTTTTTCAAGTTCTGCAGTATGCATCATAGCTTTTTGGTAATCATCTTCTCCTTGATCTGGAGAGGATATTCCATGTTGTTTTGTATATGGGTCAGCAGCTAACGAGGTAACGGGCATTGGGGCAGCTACCCCAAACTCATCTTCTACCTCTTTAACATCTACCCCGGCTGTTTCAGCAGCAGTTGCCACCCTTCTGCGACGCTCTTTTGCAATTCTATTATAATTTTCTTGCTCTTCTTTATTAATCGAAACAGCGCTAGTGTCGAAAAGTCTCTCAAACTTACCGTCTTCAATAGATATTTCTCCTGTGTATTCATAGCCCTTTGTATGGTCACTAAAAGATTTCGATTCAATACCGTAGTACACGTCGTCTCCGGCAGAAAACTCTTCCTCTTTAGGTTTTCGTGAAAACCAAGATCTTTTTTTAGGTTTTTTCACTGCCATTTCTTCTATAAGTACTTCATCGGCGGAATATGTTTCGTCTTTCTTTCGCATATTCTGTCATCCTTTCTCCTAGCAATTTAACATTAATTATTTATTTTACATTTAACTTATAACCATTATCTCACAATTAAATTGCCTAGTATTCCTAAAGTTTTAATGCTCTTTGTCTCATAATCTCGTAGCAAATTACTCCGCATGCTACTGATGCATTAAGCGAGCTAATTTTGCCTTTCATAGGTAAAGATACAACATAGTCTGACTTCTCTTTTAATAGCTTGCTAATACCTTTGCCCTCAGAGCCAATAATAACCGCAACAGCAGTATCTGAATAGTCGGTATCACACCACAACTGCCCATCCATGTCTGTCGCATAAACCCACATGCCTTTTTCTTTAAGCTTTTCAATAGTGTCTACTAAATTTGATACCTTTACTACAGGAACATATTCAACTGCACCTGCAGACGCTTTGCCTACTGCATAAGTAAGGCTTACACTGCGTCTTTTCGGTATAATAACAGCATGTGCACCGCTACACTCTGCTGTTCTTATTATTGCCCCTAAGTTTTGAGGGTCTGTAATTTCATCGCAAATAATAAAAAAAGGTTTTTCTCCTCTTTCCTCTGCTATAGCAAATGCATCTTCAAGGCTAGAGTACTCAATAACCGAAGCCTTTGCAACCACTCCTTGATGAACTGCTCCTCCACTTAAAAAGTCTAATTTTTTATGGTCGGCATCTTTAATTGTAATTCCTTTTTCTCTCGCTTTTTTTATTATTGCCGAAATTGAACCTGTTCTATCACCTTTTTGAATAAATATTATATCTATGTTTCTTCCGCTTCTTAAAGCCTCTGTAACCGCATTTCTTCCGGCTACTATTTCTGCAGATTTTTCATCATTTATATTGTTGTCTTTTATCATATTAATCTATCGTTTAACCCGATATTAAAACCGCTCCTTTCAGGTACGTATGCAAGCATTTAACATACTTGCTAAAAATTTACTTCCAATTTTTTCGAGTAGACTAAATGTATAAGTAAATACATTTTTATTTTACTCTTAGATGTTTCTTCTTTTTATTATCTTCAATCATACAAAAAAGAATGCAAAAACATAGGTTTATACTACTGTTTCAAAACCTATTTATGCTAAATTAAATTATTGTTCCAATTATTATACCATATATTTTCTAATTCTTCAAATAAAAATTTGTCTAAAAATAAAATTTTTTACATTTATTTCATTCTTCACACAAAACTAGACTAACAGTACAACAAACATGGGTAGCAAAAGTTAATATAGTTTAGCTAAAACAATAAGAGTTTAAGTTATGCAAAAGGTAAGCA
>CAYJEZ010000125.1:0-6905 GCA_964369215.1 uncultured Eubacteriales bacterium | reverse complement strand
TATAGGTTGAACATTAAGTAAGCAAGAGCAGCTGCTGATGTAATACCCATAGTTACTGCAACCTCTGAAGCGCCACCTGTTAGCTCTAGAGCGTCTGTGTCAATAAAGTTTGTAATTGCAAATACAACTGCTAAAGTACCAACAACGTTCTCTTTAGCTATAAAGCCTGTAATAGCAGCTGCTGCTAATTGCCATGATAAAACGCCTACAACAGGAATTAATAAGTATGCGAAAGGAGAAGCAATTGTAGCTAAGATAGATGTGCTCTCAGCACCCTCTGCTACTGCTGTAAAGCTCCAGTCGAATGTTTGCATAATTTGAACTGCCATGTTGCAAAGAAGAATAATTGTAGCTGCTTTAATAATAAACGCTTTAGCTCTTGATAACATTGAAAGAGTAGCTTTTACTATGCTAGGAGCTTTATACTCTGGTAGCTCAATAATAAAGAATGATTTTCTGTTTTTGTGGCCAGTTATTTTCATAACTACAAATGCGCTTAAAATAATAAGAGCAATTCCTACAAAGTACATTACTGTGTTAACCCAAGCAGCACCTGGGAAGAATGCGCCTGCGAACAGAGCTATAACAGGAAGTTTAGCACCACAAGGCATAAACGGAGTAATCATTGCTGTAGTTCTTCTCTCGCGCTCGTTTTTAATTGTTCTGCTTGCCATAACGCCAGGAATAGCACAACCAATGCCTATAACCATAGGAATAATTGATTTACCTGATAAACCTACAACTTTAAAGAATCTGTCCATAACAACAGCAACACGTGCCATGTAGCCACAGTCCTCTAATAAAGCTATAAGGAAGTACATTACCATAACTAGAGGCAAGAAACCAACAACGGCTCCAACACCACCTATAATACCATCTACAAGTAAAGCAGATACTATTGGGTCAGCATTTTCTACCATACCGCCTACCCAGCCGCCAAATGCTTCTATCCAGCCAACTAGTAAATCTGCAATAGGAGGGCCAATATATGTTTGTGAAATAGCGAAAACACACCACATAACAACGGCAAAAATAGGAATACCAAGCCATTTATGAGCTATAATAGCATCAATTTTATCACCAGAGTTTTTCTCACTAGTAGCTACTTTTTTAGTCTCTACAGCTGCACAAATGCCATTTACAAAGGTAAATCTCTCTTTGTCTGCTTGCTCTACAGCATTTTTGTCTTTTAAGTCAAATTCATTTTGCACAAAAGGATTAGCTTGTGCTTTACCTTTAACAGCTGTAGCCTCAGCGATTAACTTTTTAAGGCTCTCTTCAGTTCCTGTCTCTGAACTTGTCTCAACTACAGGACAGGCAAGTTTCTCTGAAAGTAGTTCTACATTAATTTTGTTTTGTCGTTTCTTAGTTAAATCGCTTTTATTAAGCGCTACAACTACTGGAATACCAAGAGCTAAAAGTTGTGTTGTAAAAAACAAGCTTCTGCTTATGTTTGTTGAGTCTACAATGTTGATAATAACATCAGGATTCTCGTTAATAACATATGTACTTGTAATGCTTTCTTCTGATGTAAAGGGAGACATTGAGTATGCACCTGGAAGGTCTACTGCAATTAGTTCTTCACTTGAACTATAAAAAGTCTTTTTAATTGGACTCTCTTTTTTATCTACTGTTACACCTGCCCAGTTTCCTACACGTTCGCTTTTTCCTGTAAGTGCGTTATATAGTGTAGTTTTTCCGCTATTTGGATTTCCCGTGAGTGCGATTCTCATACGAACCACCAAGCCTTTCATGAATTTAGCACACGCTAACTATTAAAATGAAGTTAAACATAAAACTTAATTTAAGTTCTATGTTTATTTTTAAAGCTTTACGCCTTAAATTTCTACGCAAATAACCTCTGCTAAGTCTTTGTTTATGTTATATCTACCATCTTTTACCGATATAACATATCCTCCACTTAAATGAGAGACCACAACAATTGGTTCACCCTCATAACAACCCAAAGTAAACAAAAAGTCTTTCATCTCTTCGTCTTCAGTAGAAATCTTTTTAATTTTATACTCTTTTCCAACCTCGGCTTTATCTAAGCCGATATATGTAGGTGACATAAAATACCTCTTTTAATAGTTTTTGAATGCTTATTTTTGTTAAGTAAACGTTTTATTTGTTAGCGTTAACTAACCACAATAATATTAACAAAAAACAACTACAAAGTCAATAGGTAATAGCAAATTAGCTTATTTTTTATTAAACATTTGTTAATTGCATAAATTATTTGTTAATAATAAGAAAAAATTATATAAACAGACTATAACTACTTGACATTTAACTAGAAAGATGTATAATGTAGTACATAGCTATATTGTTTAGTACTGCACTTTATATAATTAAACCATATTCGCCTGTATTGTTTAACAACAAACAATATATCAAGTAAAATTTATCAAGGAGGTATATTTTGAAAACTATCGACCACTTACAAAATTTAGGAGCGCTTTCTACTAATATTAGCAAAATTTCTCATAGATATTACACTAGTGTTTCCGACTTTTCTTCAAACGAGATGTTTGCTTTAAAAAGAATTCATTATGCTACGTCTGAAAATAAACCATTTTATGCGAATGAGCTAGATGATTTACCTATTAATAAATCTGCAATTTCTCAAATGTTAACAAACTTAGAAAAAAAAGAATTAATTACTAGAGTACACAGCAAAACTGATAGAAGAAAAATTGAGATTTATCTTACTGAAGAGGGTAAAAGAAGTATTGAACAGAGTTTTGACATTGTAAAAGACTTATGGACAAGAGTAATATCAAAACTAGGAACTGATAAGCTTGAACAAATAACCTTGCTTCTCACAGAGTTACAAACTATTCTGGAAGAGGAAATTAACGAAATAACAGACAAGGAGATAAAGCAGTAATATGAAATATATAGTTAGATTTACAAAGCCTTTTGCTATAGGTTTTTTAGCTGTAATCGTACTTTTGTTTACACAAGCAATGGCAGATTTGTATTTACCTAATTTAATGTCTGACATCGTAGACGTTGGCATACAACAAAGCGGTGTTGAAGAGGGTAGTCCAAAAGTTATGTCACAAAATGCATATGAATTAATGAGCATTTTTATGACAGAAGAAGAAAAAGCTTTTGTGCAAAGCTCGTACAATTTAGGTGTAGGCTCAGAGTACGAAGAAGATTTTCCTCTTATTAACGATAATGAAGTTTACTCCATTAAAGCAGACGCAAACACAGATGAGCTCGATAGAATATTCGGGGTATCATCTTACAGCTTAATGAACTCATTGATGTCTAGCAATGTTACTTCGACTAGTGAAAGTAGCGAGAGTGAGCAACCAAGCTCATTCGATTTAACTGCTATTTATCCAATGCTTGATATGATGCAAATATCAGAAGAAGATTTTAATAATTATAGAAATGTAGCACTTAGCTTAGAGACAGATATGCTAAAACAAAGTAGCAACATTTTTATTCAAGGAATTTATAAAGAGCTCGGTGCAGACCTAACAGCAAATCAATCAAACTACATTGTTAGCACAGGCGTATTAATGCTTGTTATAACAGTAGCCGGTGGTATATGTACTGTTTTGGTTAGTTTAATTTCATCTTTAATTGGCTCAAAAGTTTCTAAAAATCTTCGAACTCAGCTTTTTACAAAAATTAACTCCTTCTCTAGTGCAGAGTACGATAAATTCTCTACAGCATCACTTATTACTAGAACAACAAACGATATTAACCAAGTGCAAATGCTTCTTTTTATGGGTATAAGAATTATATTCTTATCGCCTTTAATGTTAATAGGTGGACTAATAATGGCTTTAGAGAAGTCGGTATCTATGAGCTGGACAATAGGTTTATCTTCTTTAGTTTTAATAGGTTTTATTTTAACGGTGCTAGCAATAGTTTATCCTAAATTTAAAATAATTCAAAAACTTGTAGATAAAATGAACCTTATTGCAAAAGAAGTTTTAAACGGATTAATGGTTATTAAAGCTTTTGGCACTACAAATTACGAGAAAAAACGCTTTGATGAATCTAACAAAAAACTAGCAGACACAAACTTATTTGTAAATAGAGTTATGAGCTTTATGATGCCTATTATGATGTTTATTTTTAACTGTAGTAGCATTTTAATAGTTTGGGTAGGCTCTGAGCAAATTGCCAACTCTGCCTTGCAAATTGGAGATATGATGGCTTATATTCAATATGCAACTCAAATTATATTCAGCTTTTTTATGATGTCTATGCTTTTTGTTTTTATGCCAAGAGCAATGGTATCTGCACAAAGAATTGCAGAGGTTTTAGACACAGAATTAAGCATTACAGACCCACAAAACCCCAAAAGCATTAGCAGCGATAAAAAAGGTGTAGTAGAGTTTAAAAACGTTGCTTTTAAATACTATGGTGCAAAAAATAACGCTATTGAAAATATTAGCTTTACAGCAAACCCAGGCGAGACAATAGGCTTTATAGGCGCAACCGGCTCCGGTAAATCTACACTTGTTAATTTATTACCAAGGTTTTACGACGCTACCGAGGGTGAAGTTATTATAGGTGGAGTTAATGTAAAAGATTTAGAGCAAAATAAACTTCACTCTATGATAGGTTATGTACCTCAAAAAAGCATACTAATGTCTGGCACAATTGAAAGCAATATTAAATTTGGTAACGATAACGCAAGTGAAGTAGAAGTAAAAAAAGCAGCTGAGGTTTCTCAGTCGGCAGATTTTATCTCGCAAAAAGAAGATACTTATGAGGCTAGCATTGCACAAGGTGGTACAAATGTATCTGGTGGTCAAAGGCAAAGGCTCTCTATTGCTAGGGCGTTAGCAACTAACCCAGACGTTTATATTTTTGACGATAGCTTCTCTGCACTTGATTATAAAACAGACGTAACTTTAAGAAAAGCACTTAAAGAGTACACTGGCGACGCGACAGTTTTAATAGTAGCACAGCGTGTGGGAACAATAATAAATGCAGATAGAATTCATTTTATGGAGAACGGAAAAATAATTAAATCTGGAACACATAAAGAGCTATTAAAGTCATGTCCAGAGTATTATGAGATTGCTTCTACACAATTAACAAAGGAGGAGCTTGAAAATGAGTGATAATAATAAAAGAAACCCTAACTTAAATAAGCCTTCCGATGGTGGAAATAGAGGTACCCCTACAAAAGGTATGGGTCCAGGCGGTGGAAGAGGCCCGGGTGGCGGAGGTTTTAGAGGCACCGATAAAGCAAAAGACTTTAAAGGAACAATAAAAAAACTTACAGTTTATTTGGGTAAATATAAACTAGCAATTATTCTTATCGCAATTTTTGCTGTTGCTTCTTCTGTTTTTGCAATTGTTGGGCCTAGTGTATTAGGGCAAGCGACAACTGAGCTGTATAATGGCATGATGGAGACCATAACAAATACAGGCGACGGAATTAACATGGACGCTATTGCTAGAATTTTATTAACTCTTTTAGGCTTATATGTAGTTAGTATGCTATTCTCGCTAATGCAGGGCTTAATAATGACAAAAGTAGCTAATAACATCACATATAAAATGAGAAACGAAGTTAGCGACAAAATACACAAACTACCTTTTTCTTATTTTCACAAAAGCTCAGTAGGCGACGTACTATCAAGACTTACTAACGACGTAGACATGATAAACCAAGGCTTTAATCAAGGCATTACACAAATAATTACATCAGTTACTTCTATAGTGGGTATTATTATAATGATGTTCTCTATTAGCTGGCAAATGACCATCATTGCCTTTATTACAATTCCTATATCTTTAGTAAGCGTTATTGGAGTTGCTAAAAAATCTCAAAAGTTTTTTATTAGGCAACAACAATATTTAGGAAGCGTAAACGGCATAGTTGAAGAAAATTACAGTTGCCATACCATAGTAAAGGCGTTTAATGCAGAGGACAAAGCGATAAAAGAGTTTGAAGACCAAAATGCGAAATTATATGAGAGTGCATGGAAAGCAAACTTCTTGTCTGGCCTTATGATGCCTTTAATGACAGTTATAGGTAACTTTGGATATGTACTAGTTTGTATTTTAGGTGGTTATTTAGCCGCTACAGGTGCAATTACTGTTGGTAATATTCAGGCTTTTATTCAGTATGTAAGAAGATTTAACCAACCTATAGCTCAGCTTTCTCAAATATCTAACATTTTACAACAAACAGTTGCAGCATCTGAGAGAGTTTTCGAGTTTTTAGCAGAGGGAGAAGAAAGCCCAGACAAAGAGAATGCAATTAAAGTAAACATTGGTAATGAAAAACAACAAAACGCAATTACACCAGAGGGCAGAGTAGAGTTTGAGAACGTACAATTTGGCTACGACCCAGAGAAAATAATAATAAACAACTTTAGTGCAAATATTAAATCTGGACAAAAAATTGCTATTGTAGGCCCTACAGGAGCAGGCAAAACCACAGTTGTAAAACTGCTCATGCGTTTTTACGATGTAAACAGTGGTAAAATTTTGGTAGACGGGCATGACATTAAAGATTTTAAGCGTGAAGAGCTTAGAAAAGCTTTTGGAATGGTTCTTCAAGAGACATGGCTGTTCTGTGGTAGCATTAAAGAGAATATTAGGTATGGTAAGCTAGGTGCAAGCGACGAAGAAGTTAAAAGAGCTGCCGAAATTGCACAGTGCCACCACTTTATTGAGACAATGCCAGCTGGTTATGACTTAGAGCTTAATGAAGATGCAACCAATGTGTCGCAAGGTCAAAAACAGCTTTTAACAATTGCTAGGGCAGTGCTTGCAGACCCTAAAATATTAATTTTAGACGAAGCTACAAGCAGTGTTGATACTAGAACAGAGCTTTTAATCCAAAAAGCTATGGATAATTTAATGCAAAACAGAACCAGCTTTATTATAGCGCACAGATTATCTACAATTAAAAA
>CAYJEZ010000124.1:0-6963 GCA_964369215.1 uncultured Eubacteriales bacterium | reverse complement strand
GCAGAATATATACTTAAATCAACTTATGCTTACACCATTTCTCTCCTTTAAATCTAAGTACGAATATAATTACTCGCACGCCCCACTCTAAAAGCATCGCATACCAAATTCCACTAATTCCAAAACCCATAACAATGCCAAACGTATAACCCATAACTACTCTTGCAAGCCACATTGAAAGCATTGAGAATAAGGATGTAAACTTTGTATCTCCAGCAGCACGAAGTGCATTAGGTAGAATAAAGCTCGCCGGCCAAAGAAGAACATTCGCTAATGCAGTAACCAACATCATAGTAAATATATCTTCAACTATATCTGACGGTGGAGAAAAAACCGAAATTAAAGGATTTAAGAACGGCAAAATAAGTAATTGTGTTAACATAGTAGCAGCCATGCCAAACAGCACTAAGGACTTTGCTAACTTTCTCGCATCAGATATGTTGCCGTTACCCATGCACTGCCCTATTACTGTCATAGTCGTTACAGCAGTCGCACCTCCTGCTACTTGTAAAAAGATGCATAGAGAATTACATATTGCATAAGTCGTCAGAGCTAGTGTCCCTAAATCTACTACAAAAGTTTGTGTCAATAACTTTCCTCCATGAAAAAACAATTGCTCCGCGGCAAAAGGTATTCCTACTAAGAGTATACTTTTAGCCACAAGAAAATCTAACTTAATTAAATCTTTAAAGCTAATAGAAAAATTGTTACTGAGCTTAAGTAGAAAAAACAGTGCACAAGCTACTCCTATTATCCTTGATGAATTAAGAGCAATAGACAAGCCGAGTACTCCCATACCCAGTCCATTGATAAAGATAAAGTTCAGTAATACATATGATATATTCATAACTAATGATATAAAAAGCGAACCTCGAGTATTTCCTACTCCACGTAGTGCACCACTTATAGCTTGAATTATTCCAAAAGCCGGGTATGATAGGTAACTTGCTGTCATATATATATTGGCATTGTCAAGCACACCACTATCAGCTGCTCCAAACAGAAAAGAAAGTGTAGGGTTTTGTAATAATAGAAGTATTAAAGCAAACGCTGTCGCTGCAAATCCCGTTGTAAAAATCGCTTGCGACGCCGCCTTTGACATTTTAGTGTGGTCTCCTTTGCCTTTGTACTGAGCAACTATTACAGTGCCGCCTGTTGCTATAGCTATAAATATATTTAACAAAAAAAGATTAAGTGAGTCTACCATGCTAACTGCACTAACCGCCTCTACGCCTGAAGAACTTATCATTGCAGTATTTATTACACTTAAAGAAGCTACAAAGACTTGGTCAAGTAAAGCCGGTAAGAATATGGCAACAATTTGCTTATAACCTATAGAGCTACCACTTAAATATCGGGTAAAAAAAGAGTCTAACTTTTGCTTAGTTGATTTCATATGCAACAATTCCTTAATGGGGTTACCCCAATATTATTAACTATTTAAAAAGTCGTAGGCAAATTGTGCGTATAGTGCACTGCCTCTTTTAAGTATATCTTCATCGATATCGTACGAGTCGTGGTGGTTAGTATAAACAATTCCTTTATCGGCATTTCTACTGCCTAAAAAAGCAAAAACTCCGTCTGCCATATCCATATATTCTCCAAAGTCTTCACTGCTCATCATTGTATCTAGATGTTTTAAGTATTCTTTACCATATAATTTAATAACTGCATTTTGTGCTATATTTAAAACATTCACCTTATCATTTGAAAGCGTTTTTGTAATAATATCAAGTTCTAATTTCGACTTAGCCCCGTAAGCTTTTGCTGTGTTTTCTATTATAGAATTCAGAGTATCGTAGCTTTTTAATAGCATATCCATCGAGAGTGTTCTTATTGAGCCATTCATAACTACTTTATTTGCTATTACATTAAATTGACTTCCACCATTTATTGTTCCAATACTTAACACCAAAGGATTTAAAGGATTATTTACTCTTGAAACATAGCTTTGTAAAGCCATAACCACTGCACTTGAGGCTAAAATAGCGTCTACACCTAAGTTTGGTGCGCTTGCATGTGCTGACACACCGGCTATCTCGATTTTAAAAACCGCACTCGCTGCCATTCTTGCTCCATAGTCAAGGCTTATATTAGGTGCGTCAAAGTTTCCCCATACATGGCTTGAGTAAACAGCGTCTACACCGTCCATAACCCCTTGCTTTATTATTATTCCTGCTCCTCTTGCTACTTCCTCTGCGGGTTGAAAAATCAACCTTACTGTTCCTTTTAATTTATCTCTTACACTACAAAGCATTTTAGCTGCTCCTAAAAGCATTGAAATATGGGCATCATGCCCACAAGCATGCATATATCCATTAGTGCTTTTAAAACTTAACTCCGTGCTCTCTTTAATAGGTAATGCGTCTATGTCTGCCCTAAGCGCTACTGTTTTGCCTTCACCACCTATAATATCTGCATAAAGACCTGTAATTCCATCAAAAAGATTAACTTGTAACCCTAGCTCTTCTAAATCTTGTTTTATACTATTCGTAGTATTTACTTCTTTATAAGAAGGCTCGGGGTATTGGTGGTAAAACCTTCTTTTATTAATTATGTAAATTTCATATTCTTGTGCTAACTTTTTAAAATTCATTATATTTACATCCAATCATTAACGGTTCTTAATCTATATAAATAATTATAATAATTACCTTCTCTTTTGTATTTGCAGCATAAGTTACAGTATTGAAGAAACTGAATTTATTAGTTGATAATTCATTTAATAATTCTATTATAGCAAAAACTACGACAAAATAGCAAGAAAAATATATTACACCTTGTATTTATGCCAAAATAAAAACTTGTAATTAACCTTAAAATGCTATATAATAAATTTCAGCAAAAAACAGCTTACTATACTTTATATAGTTTTGAAAGGCTTGAAGGACATGAATATAGATTTATATGAACGCATTAAAACAAAAGAGAAAGCGTTCTCAAAAGGGCAAAGGCTCATTGCAAAATATATTAGCGAACACTACGACAAAGCTTCTTTTATGACCGCTGCTAAATTCGGTTCTACAGTAGGGGTAAGTGAGTCTACAGTGGTAAGGTTTGCTGTTGAAATAGGTTATTCAGGCTACCCTGAACTACAACAGGCAATGCAAGACATGATAAGAAACAGGCTAACCTCTGTTCAAAGGTTAGAGCTTACCTCAGAAAACCATAAAATTGACGAGCTTTTAGACATGTCTATAAGTCAAGATATTGACCTTATTAAAAGAACCTTTGACAATATATCAGAAGATAATTTTTACACTGCTACAAATGCAATTGCAAATAGCAAAAGTGTATATATTTTGGGCGCTGGTAGCTCGCTTGCACTGGCTACTTTTTTAAAACACTATTTCAGCCTTGCTTTTGACAAAGTAGTATTAATTGACGCCGTAAGTGAAGCCTCAGTGCTTCAACAGCTTATGAGAGTAGGCAAAGAAGATGCAATTATTGGCATAAGCTTTCCTAGATACTCAAAAAGGGCAATTAAAGCTTTAAAATATGCTGCAGATAGAGGAGCGTGCACCGTTGCAATTACTGATGTTGCATTATCTCCTTTAGCTATGCAGGCAGAGCATGTTTTGCTGGCAAAAAGTGATATAGCATCTTTTGTAGATTCTTTAGTTGCGCCACTAAGCCTAATAAATGCACTTATTATTTCTGTTTGCATTAAAAGAAAAGAAGTGCTTACCGAGAATTTAAATTCACTTGAAGAAATATGGGATGAATACGGCGTTTACGAAAAGGCAGAGGAGTAATATAGATGTATGACATTATAGTAGTTGGAGGCGGAGCTGCTGGCTTAATAGCGGCAGGTACAGCGGCAAATTACGGAAAAAAAATTTTGTTAATAGAAAAAAACAAAGTAGTAGGAAAAAAAATAAGAATTACAGGTAAAGGCAGATGCAATGTTTGCAACAACTGTAGCCAAGATGAATTTATAGCTAATGTTCCAGGAAACGGCAGATTTTTATATAGTGCTATTAACACTTTTACCGCAAGTAGCACTATAGATTTTTTTGAAAGCCTTGGTGTAAAACTCAAAACAGAGCGAGCTAAAAGAGTTTTCCCTGTATCTGACAACGCACACCAAATAGCGGACGCATTGTATGATTATGCAAAAGATAACGGTGTAGAACTAATCATCGGAACAGTTAGCCGTTTGCTTGTTGAGAATAATCAAATTAAAGGAGTTGTAGTAGGCAACTCACATCATTTAGCAAACAATGTTTTATTAGCTACAGGCGGTGTGTCATATAAAGGTACAGGAAGCACAGGGGATGGTCATAAATTCGCTCAAGCGCTTGGCCACACAATAAATGAACTTAAACCTTCTTTGGTTGCTCTTACATCAAGCAATGATGATTGTAGAGAAATGCAAGGATTAAGCCTTAAAAACTCTAAATTAAAATTGCTATTAAACGATAAATGTATTTTCGAAGATTTTGGAGAAATGCTTTTTACACATTTTGGAGTATCTGGTCCACTTGTTTTAAGCGCTAGTGCACATATGCGAAAAAAAGGCGACTACAAAATTTGCATTGATATAAAACCTGCTTTAAGCATAGAGCAGCTCGATAAAAGGTTAATTAGAGATTTTGAAGAGTATAATAATAAAAATTTTGAAAATTATTTAAAAAACCTTTTGCCGTCTAAAATGATTTCTGTTATAATAAAAAGAAGTGGTATTCCACCTGAGTTAAAATGTAACACCATAACCAAGGCTCAAAGGCAACATTTGTGTGAATGCTTGAAAAACTTTTATATAGAAATATCTGGCTTTAGACCTATAGATGAGGCAATCGTTACCTCTGGTGGAGTAAATACTAAAGAGATAAACCCTAAAACTATGGAGTCTAAAATTATTAAAGGGCTTTATTTTGCAGGAGAACTTATAGATGTTGATGCTTACACAGGTGGCTTTAACTTGCAAATTGCTTTTTCTACAGGTTATCTTGCAGCCATTAATATGTAAAAAATATAAGGTTAATAATAAAATGAATAGTAAGGAAGAAAGTAATGTTTAGTGTAGCAATAGACGGTCCTGCAGGAGCGGGTAAAAGTACAATAGCAAAGGCTTTAGCTCAAAAATTAGGTTTTTTATATGTAGACACAGGTGCTTTGTATAGAACAATTGCAGTGCACCTAATTAAAAATAACATAGACCCTAAAGACACTGAGAATGTTGAAAAAAGCCTGTCAAGAATTGACGTAGCAATGAAGCATTTAAGTGACGGACAGCATGTATTTTTATGTGGAGAAGATGTAACCGATAAAATAAGAACGCCTGAGGTAAGCATGGTGGCTTCTACTTCGTCAGCTATTCCTAAAGTAAGAGATTTTTTATTTAAACTTCAAACTACAATGGCTAAAAAATATAACGTTATTATGGACGGAAGAGACATAGGAACCGTTGTGCTGCCAAATGCTCAAATAAAAGTATTTTTAACAGCTAGCGCTCAAGAGAGAGCTAAAAGAAGATTTATTGATTTGGAACAAAAAGGCATTAAAGAGACTTACGAAAATGTTTTAAACGAAATAGAAAAAAGAGATGCTCAAGACATTAATCGAAGCATTTCTCCGACAAAACCAGCTGAGGACGCTGTGACTATAGATACTTCTAACTTAAGTTTTGAAGAGGTTCTTGACAAAATGGTAACATTAGTAAAAGAAAATGGGGATTATTGTGATGAAAGATAAAAGTGCACCTCTTATTTACAGATTTGCTCGCGCTGTACTTTGTGCAGTATTCAGAGTTTTATATAGGTGCGAGTTTAGAGGTTTAGAAAATATACCTTTACACGGCTCTGTTTTATTGGTTAGTAGCCACGTAAGTGCTATTGACCCTATACTTTTAGGTTACGCATGTAAAAGGCAAGTACATTATATGGCTAAAGAGTCACTTTTTAACAAAAAGCTATTTGGTTGGGCTTTAAGACTTGTAGGCGCATTCCCTGTAAAGCGAGGTACCGGAGGTGAAGATGCGCTTAATGAGGCGTATGAGGTTCTTGAAAAAGAAAAAGTAATTGGCATTTTTATTGAGGGTACAAGGTCTAAAGACGGACAACTTGGAAAACCAAAAACCGGTCCATCTTTACTAAGCTATAAAACAGGAGCTATTGTTGTGCCTGTAAGCATTATTGCACAAGGTGGAACAAAGCCTAAAAAGTTTAAGAAAACCATGCTTTACGTAGGTAAACCTCTAACTAGCAAAGACTTGGGAATAGACGAAGACACAAGCATGCACTACAGAAGAGGTGCAAAAGCTATTATGGCAGAAATAGCAAAACTTAGAGAAGAAGCTATAGAAACTATGGAAAAATAATACAAGCATAAAGGCAGGTTATAGAATATGAAAGTTACTTTGGCAAAAACTGCAGGTTTTTGCTTTGGAGTAGACATGGCTGTAAAAAATGTTTATAAGCTTATAGGCGAGGGTGAAAAAGTTTGTACCTTAGGCGAGATAATTCATAATAAACAAATAATAAACGAACTTAAAGAAAAAGGTGTTAAAGTTATTAACACCCCAAAAGATGCTGATAAAGACAGTACACTTGTAATAAGGGCGCACGGGGTTGCAAAAAGTGTAATGGACGAAATTGAAAACTTGGGGCTAAAATACAAAAATGAAACTTGCCCATATGTAAAAAAAATACACAACCTTGTAGAAAAGGCTTCTGGTGAAGGAAAAACCGTTTTAATTGCAGGCGACCCTTTGCACCCAGAGGTTATTGGTATTGTAGGACATTGCTCAACTGAGAGTTTTGTGTTTAAAACAGAGGAAGACCTTAACACAATATTAAAATTTAATAGTGATTTTGACGAAAAAGACCTAGTTTTATGTGCTCAAACCACCTTTAATGTGGCATTGTGGGAAAAATGTTTAAAAAGTCTCAAAAAGGTATGTACAAATGCCGTAATTTTTGATACAATATGTAATGCAACTGTTGAAAGACAGAAAGAGGC
>CAYJEZ010000123.1:0-6983 GCA_964369215.1 uncultured Eubacteriales bacterium | reverse complement strand
AATTCTCATAGCCTGTTTTGTTTTTACAGAGCAAAACAAGGTGACGGCTACCTCTGTCGATAGGGTGCACTTTGTCAAATCTTGTTCGTTTTGCAACATATACCTCGCAACCTATAATTGGCTTAATTCCACGTTTTTTAGCGGCTCTGTAAAAATCTACTGCACCGTACATAACACCGTGGTCGGTCATAGCAACAGCTGTTTGCCCTAATTCTTTAGCCCTATCAAGCACAGCATTTATACGGCAAGCACCGTCAAGCAAGCTGTACTCTGTGTGTAAATGTAAATGTACAAATGCCATGTTATTTTTCCTTTCTTTTGCCAGAATTATCGGCTAGTTTAATTATTTTGTTAAGCCTATGGTTAACCGCAGACCTACTTATGCATAAAATTTTCGCCATTTCGGTAAGGGTCATATCTATATTATCCATTCTCAGCCTTGCTAGTTGCTGTAAATCTTTAGGCAGTTTGGCATATTCGTCTGTTTTCATTAAAGTGGTAATAGCTACCGTTTGCTTTGCAGAGGCAGTGTAGGTTTTATCTATGTTTGCTGTCTCAAAATTTGACTTTCGATTAATATCGTTAACTGCCTCTTTATACATTTTAACCTGCATAAAATCCATTGCAGAGTTAACCGCACCCATATAAGCAATAAAATCTTCAATTTGTGACGCGGTTTTTGTATATAAAATAATTTTATTCGCTCTCACACTCTGCTTTAAATTTACTATTTCAAGCTCGTTAATAAACTTAAAGCAAAATTCTGCAGTACTGATTTGGTTAAAACTAAATTCTAATTTATATGAAGAATTTGGGTCTGACACATATCCTGAAGCAAAAAAAAGCTCACGCAAAAACGCCTTTTTACAGCAACTATTTTTAAGGTGTTTAGAGTTAATGTAGTTGCCCAGTTGTTCAAAATATGCAGTTAGTAAAAGTTTGTTGCCTTTGCCTGTAAAACTTAGTGAAGCTTTGTTTTTATTTTGTGATACATCGCAAGCAATGCCGTTTATTAAATTAAGTTCTTGCGCTACATTTCTAACAATATCAGTAAACTCACTAAATACTTCGCTTTCGTTCTCAAAATAACCACCAAAAAACAAAAAAGCATAAGCCTGTGCTTTTTTACAGCAAGGCTTTTTGTTCTCTATTTTCGCTAATTCTTCTTTAACTTTTACAGAAAAACTTTGCTTTTTCATTTAACCTACTTCTCCCCTACTAACTTTACCTCACACTCAAGCGCTACTCCTTTTTTATTTTGAACTTTTTCTTTGACTATATCGATTAAATCAAGTACATCTTTGCAAGTTGCATTGCCTTTGTTAATTACAAAACCTGAGTGCTTTTTGCTTACCTCTGCATCGCCTACGCTAACGCCCTTTAAGCCGCATTCATCAATTAAAGCGGCGGCAAAATATCCCTCTGGCCTTTTAAAGGTACTTCCTGCGCTGGGGTAATTAAGCGGTTGTTTATCTTTTCTTTTGCTCATAAGCTCTTCCATTTTAGAGCTTATATCGCTTATATCAGCCTTTTTAAGGCTTAATATCAAACCTGTTATAATATATTCATCATCGCAATAAACACTGTGCCTATAGCTTAGCTTTAATTCGCTATCTTTAAAAGTGTTTTCATTGCCGTTGAAGTCTAAGTGGTTGCACTGTGTAAGTACGTCCTTCATCTCTCCACCATATGCGCCTGCATTCATATAAGCTGCCCCTCCGGCAGTGCCGGGAATGCCATAAGCAAACTCAAGCCCTGTTAGGCAGTTGTTTTTAGCAAAAACACATAAAGATGAAAGCATTGCACCAGCACCACAAAAAATCTCGGTATCAGACAAAAGTTTTATCTCTTTAAATTCATCTACAAGAACAAGCACTGCACCCCTAATGCCTTTATCTCTTACCAAAAGGTTAGAGCCATTGCCTAAAATAAAAATATTTACATCTGTTTTTTTTGCACATGCAATTATTTTTTTTAAAAAATCAACGCTAGGCACTAAAACAAATCTATCTGCCACCCCTCCAATTTTAAAACCGGTATGAGAAGACATAGGCTCGTTTTCTTTATATTTTATGCCAAGCTCTTTGCAAAGTGAGTCTAATGCTGTGTAATTCATTTAAAGATTATCCTTTCTTGCGCATTTAATAAGGCTTATGTGTATTATTTAACATTAGCATGTTTTGCCATATATTCTTGTAGTCTATTTACGTCTGCGTTTACAATTAACTCTTCAGGAAAATCAATTTTTTCAAGCACGGCAACTGCATTGCCAAACTCTCCTACAGAAGTGCAAAAGTGTGCGTCTGAGTTTACAACTATAGGTGCAGATATTTTTTTACATATACGAGCTATCTCTATGCAGTTCTCGGTGCTAGTAGGTCTACCTTTAAATGTGTGAGAGTTTATCTCTACCAATATATTGTTCTCTTTAAATACAGGAATAACCCTTTCGTAATCGAACTCATACATTTTAGTACCACAATGACCTACTATGTTTACATATGGATTTTGTGCAAGCTTTAAGTACATTTCGGTGCATTTCTCTACAGTTGGGTTGTCAAGCTCTATGTTTGGTATGTTATGAACCGACGCAACTACAAACTCAAGGCCGTAGTGAGGCTTGTGGTCTAAGTCTGCGTTAAAGTTTAAAACATTCGCTTCCATTCCCCTATAAACCCTAACACCATTTACAACAGGAGGAATAACTATAAGGTTCTCGAAATGCCACGTGCCCGGTGCGCCCGGCATTTGGTAACCGTGGTCGGTTAAACCTATGGCGTATAGTCCTTTTTCTGCCGCTGTGTCTATCATCTCTTTTGCTGAGCTGTACGCGTGCGTTGAGGCTGTTGTGTGGGTGTGTAGGTCTGCTATTATGTTGTACATTGGCTTAAAAATCCTTTCATTTTAAGAGCTTGTCGCATTAAGGTGCATATGAACAATTTATTTGTAGGGTTGAGTCAAACGAAAGAATGAAAAACTATTGTTTTATCATAAACCACGGAACGGTCGAAGACCGTTCCCTACAACATAATTTGTTTATTTTAACGAAAAATCTCGTTAATGTGACAGCCACTTATTTTTGTGCATAAATTAAAACTGTAATTCTCTTTTAATGTCTTTTGCCTCCATAATGTCGCTTCCAAAATAATTTGAGAAAAGCTCTTTGGCTGCATTGTAGCCCATTTTCTTTTGTCTATTATTCATGGCAGCTACCTCAATAATAACTGCAAGGTTTCTACCTGGTTTTACAGGTATTGTCATAACAGGAAGTTTAATGCCTAATAGTTCTGTGTATTCATTGTCAATTCCCATTCTGTCATAAACCTTGCTTTTGTCCCATTGCTCAAGGTTAATTACCATGTCAATTTTCTCGCTTTGCTTAATAGCACCCATTCCGAAAATACGCATGGCGTTAATAATTCCTATTCCTCTAAGCTCAATAAAATGCCTTATATTCTCAGGGGCTTGCCCTACTAAAGAACGACTGGACACACGGCGAATTTCTACAGCGTCGTCAGCAATAAGCCTGTGGCCTCTTTTTACTACCTCTATAGCTGTCTCGCTTTTTCCAACACCGCTGTCGCCTACTAGTAAAATACCCTCGCCATATACCTCGATTAAAACACCATGTCTGGTAATTCGTGGAGCTAGCTCTAAATTAAGTAGTGAAACAAGGTTTGCAACCACGTCAGATGTGCTATCCTGTGTGCGTACAAGGCAAACATTATGCTCTTTAGCAATTTCAACCATTCTGAATTTTTCCACGTCAAGATTTCTAGAAATGATTACAGCAGGTGGTTTTTTTGAGAAAAATCGGTCTAAAACCTCATATCTCTCTTCAGGGCTAAAGTGTTCAAGCATAGATATCTCGCCCATGCCTATTACATTTATTCTTAAATTATCGAAATAGTCATAAAAGCCGTTAAGTTCTATACCGGGTCTATTAACATCTCTTGACTGTATTAAAACATCCTCCTCAGGCATATAAAGTGTTTCAAGTGCCAAGTCATTTATTATCTTTGAAAATCCAATTGTATGCTCTTTTGCCATAGCTTTTACCGTCCCTTCTTTTTATAGTTTACATTGTTTTTATTATACTCTAATAAGCAAAAAAAATAAAGACTATTTGAAAAATATATGTGTTGCAAATTAATTTTTGTTAATGTATAATGATAAATGATTAATAAATGTAAAAAAATAATAGAATTTGTTAGGAAGTGTAAAAGAGAATTGGAAAAACTAAAAAAAATGTTTGGCGCTCAAGACATGACCGTTGGAAACCCTATGAGCGTTATGCTAAAGTTTGCAATACCGCTACTTATTGGTAACTTGGCACAGCAGCTTTATAGCACTGTAGACGCCATTATTGTTGGCAATTACGAGGGAGACAATGCCCTTGCAGCCGTTGGTGCGGCAAATCCTTTAATGTTTTTAATGCTTGCTTTATTTATGGGTATAGCAACAGGGTCAGGAATTGTTGTGTCGCAATATTTCGGTGCAAAAAATCGTGAAATGCTTTCAAAAGTAGTAGGAAATATCATGACTATTACTTTCATTTCTACCTTGTTTATTATGGTGTTTGCGGCAGTTGCAACCTACCCAATACTTAGGCTTTTAGGAACACCTGCCGAGATTATTGACGACGCGGCGGCGTATTTGCTTATTGTTTTTATTGGCTTTATAGGCTGTGCTTATTACAACATGATAGGCGGGGTGCTAAGAGGTATGGGCGACTCGATTATGCCACTTATTTACTTGCTTATTACTTGTGGACTTAATATTGTTTTAGACCTTGTTTTTGTTGCTTGGTTTCAAATGGGAGTTCCCGGAGTTGCTTATGCTACTGTTATTTCTCAAGTAGTTTCAGCTGTGCTATGTGTAAAAAGGCTTACAAAAATGGGAGATGTATTCGACTTTAAGAAGAAATACTTTAAACTAGATAAAGAGTTGGTTGGCAGAGTAGTTAAAATAGGTATGCCAGCAGGGCTTACTCAAGCAATATTTGCATGTGCGGGCATGGTGGTGCAGTCTTTAACAAATAGCTTTGGTCCTACAGTAATTGCAACCTCTACGGTTATTATGCGTGTTGATGGCTTTGCAATGCTTCCGAACTTTACTTTTGCCATGACTATGACTACCTATGTGGGTCAAAATATTGGAGCAGGAAATTTAGAAAGAGTGAATACAAGTGTAAAAACTGGTATGAAATTAGCACTGATGGTTTGCGTGCCTATAGTAATAATTTTATTTGTGTTTGGCAAAAGCTTAATGATGTTTTTTACAGACACCCCTGAGGTTGTTAACTTTGGTATGGAGATGCTTAGAATGTTATCGTTAGGTTATATTGGCGTTGCAGTAGGGCAAGTGCTTATGGGCATGATGAGAGGAGCAGGAGACACCATGACACCTATGGTCATATCTGTTTTATCAACCGTAGTTATTCGTGTGCCTATTGCTTATATTATGGCTTATTTTACGAGAAGCGAGGCACTGCCTAACGGTGCACCAGAATCTATTTTTTATTCTCTATTAATATCTTGGGTGCTGAGTGCTGTTATAGCTATAATATTCTACAAAAAAGGAAAATGGAGAAAAACAGCGAGCAATGTTAATTTAAAAAAAGTGGTAGATTAATATATTTCATGTATTGAAAGGACTATTTATTATGAAAGTTAATTACGTAATGGGCACTAAAGACGATTACGAAGATATCATCGACTTTGCAAACTATGTTTTTAGCGAGGCACACAACCCACACGACTTTAAAAAAATTCTGCCTAAACTTTATGCAGATGAAAACAGAAGTGACGGAGTTTATCATTACTTGTGTAAAGAAGACGATAAAATTAAAGCGATGGTAATGCTACAAAAAACCGATATTCGAGTAGGTGCCTATACAATAAAATCTGGTGGAATAGGTACGGTTTCTTCTCACCCTTATTCTAGAGGAAAAGGGTATATGAAAAAGCTTATGAACGATTCTGTTAATGAGATTAGAGAAAGTTGCGACATAGGCATTTTAGGTGGTCAGCGTCAACGCTACAACTATTTTGGTTTTGAAAAAGCAGGGACAGAACTTATTTTTTCTGTAAACGAGGCCAATATTAAACACACTTATAAAAATGTATGTACAAAAGACGTCGAACTTAAAGTGGTAAGTAGTGAGGACAAAGAGCTTATTAAATCAATTAGAGAGCTAATTAGTAGCGTGCCTTTAATTGGTGTTAGAAGTGGTACAGACGAGCAGTTTTTTAACATAATGCTATCTTGGAAAAGTGAAGTTTGGGCCTTGTTAATAAATGGCGAATTTAAAGGATATTTAGTTAGAGGCAAGCGCGGCTACATAGCAGAGATTTATTTAAGTGACTCTAATTTTCTTCCTAAATTTATTAAAGCTTTTCTTCAAAAGCATGATATGAAAGCTTTTGATTTTACTTTAAACGAGACACAAAGAGACTTAATTCCAATGTTTTTCTCTCTTTGCGAGGGTGTAAAAAAGTCGTACCAATACAGTTACTTACTTGCAAACCCTCAAAAAGTATTAGAGGCTTTTTTAAACCTTAAGCTTAGTTATGCTAACCTTAGTGAGGGCAGTGTTAACATTGCTATAGAAGGAAAAACCTATAAAATTACTATTGCTGGTAAAAAAGCCACTGTTAGCATCTGTGAAGATAAGCCAATAATTAGCTTTAACGAGCTAGAAGCTATTAACAACTTACTATCTCCACACGGCAACTTAATGGGCGAGCTAGATACTTTACCAGATTTTGCAAAAGCTTGGTTTCCGCTTCCACTTTATGTGGCTTCTCCTGACGGCTGTTAAAATTCAGCTTAAAAATCCTGTTAAATATTTATTTTCTTAAAATCATTTGTTAAAATCTCAAAGCATGTTCATACTCAAATTAAAGATTATATTAGTACAAAGTATACTTAATGTTGAAAGGAATGCAAATAATGAAAAGATTTAGCTTAGAGGGAAAAAC
>CAYJEZ010000122.1:0-7028 GCA_964369215.1 uncultured Eubacteriales bacterium | reverse complement strand
CTACTACAATTACAGAGCCTATATTTGTTAATTTTGAGATTGAAGTAACACCTACTGATTATTTTTACAGTGTATATGCAGACGGCTTAGACTCTGAGCTAAACATGCTAAGTTTAATTTATGCAAATAAATACAACACATTGTATTTATTTGTAGCCTCGGTTATACTATTGGTTATAAGTTTTATTTTTAGCATGACATGTGCTGGCAAAAAAGAAGGACACTACAAAGTTTATACAACACGCTTTAATAAAATTCCTTTAGATTTAATGTTTGCAGTAGAATTTGTTGGACTAATTTTATACGGAGCACTTTTAGGCCAGATATACTATGAAGTATTTTACCATAATTATTACAGCATGCCAACAGAGTTTTACTTAATACTTTTTGTAATTAGCACCTTGGTAGCCGCCGCATACACACTTTATTATTTTATTAATACTGCCATTGCGATTAAAGAGAAAAAGTTTTTTAAACGCACACTATTTTATATAATTATGCACGCAATATACGAGAGAACCCTTGGCTTATTTGTAGACTACTTTTTGCGCTCTCCTGCTAAAAAAGTGGTTAAAAGAACCATATTAGGCTTTGCGATTTTCTTGGCTATACAAATGTTTATAATTGCAATTTTTGGCGGTGGCTTATACTCATTCTTAGCCATAGCACTTCAAGTTATATTCTTATTCCCAGTGGCAATATCTGTAAATGCCTCTATTAAAAGAATAAGTTTTGGCGCAGGCGAAATAGCCCGTGGAAACCTAAGCTACAAGGTAGACACCGACAGAATTCTATTTATTTTCAAGCCTTTAAGCGAGCATATTAACAACATGGGGCACGGAATTAACGTGGCACTAGAAGAAAAAATGAAGAGTGAGAGACTTAAAACAGAGCTTATAACAAATGTTTCTCACGACATAAAAACGCCTCTTACCTCGATTATAAACTACGTAGATTTAATCAAGAAAGAGGAGATTGACAGCGATAAAGTAAAGGAGTATTTAGAGGTGCTAGACAGACAATCAAACAAGCTGAAAAAGCTTATAGAGAATTTAATGGACGTATCTAAGCTTTCTTCTGGCAATGTTAAGTCAGACTTAACAGCTACAGACATAAGCCTTTTAATAGAGCAGATAGAAGGCGAGTATAAAGACAATTTAAGCGCTGTAGGTCTAGAGCTTATATGCCAAAAAGAGGAACAACCAATTTTTGTAATGGCGGACATTAAGCACTTGCAAAGAATTTTTGACAATGTTATGGGAAATGTTAAAAAGTATGCAATGCCAAACACAAGAGTTTATATAAACATAGAAAAAACTGACGGCAAAGCAATTGTACACATTAAAAACATGTCAAAAGGCATGCTTAATATTAGCGAAGATGAGCTTATGGAGCGTTTTGTAAGAGGGGATAGCTCAAGAAACACTGACGGCAACGGCCTAGGGTTATCTATTACAAAAAGCTTAATGGAGACCCAAAAGGGCGACATGAAAATAAGTATAGACGGAGACTTATTTAAAGTATCTTTAATTTTTAGTGAAATAAATCCATAGTCTATTTCATAATTACATTTGTGTCCATAATAAGGTTAACAGGCCCTACAGCAACAGCGCTAATTTCCATGTGTGCGCCAAAGCTGCCTGTGCAAACCTTGCCAAGGCCACTCTCGTTTTTTACAAGTTTGACAAAGAAGTTGTAAAGATCTTCTGCCTCTTCTGGTCTTGCAGCATTTTCAAAAGAGGGGCGTCTACCTTTTCTGCAGTCTGCTGCCAAGGTAAAATTAGATACTATTAGTATATCACCGATGAAATCTTTAAGTGACAAGTTCATTTTATCGTTTTCATCGGTGAAAATACGTAAATCAGCTATTTTACGCGCTAAATACTCTGCCTCTTTTTCAGTGTCGTTTTCCATAACACCTAAATAAATAACCAAACCTTTGCCTATTGTGTGTGCATATGTTCCATCTATTTCTATATTGGCTTTTCTAACTCGTTGTACTACTGCTCTCATTTTTTAACCCTTCTTTTCTTTTATAGTCATAACCAATTCAAAAATCATCAAAGATTTGTTGTGATTTTGTAGTGTTTTGACTATATTTAAATCAATAAAATAATTATGGTTTAATATTGAAATGTATACTACTAATAATATAATAAAATTAAACTAAAAGCAAGCTTTACGACAATTCTTTACCATTTATACAAGTTGTACAATGATATTATGAGCTGTTTAGTGCTTAAGATAAGCAAAAGTTAAAAAAACTATTGTATTAAACAAGTTTTATTGATATAATAATGTGAAATTGTTTTTATGCATGAGAGGGAGGCAATGCTTATGTCGTTTTTTCACAGCAAGATAAACCTTACAATGCTCACAGATTTTTACGAGCTTACAATGGCTAATGGTTTTTTTGCCAATGGGTTTAAAGATAAAGTTTGTTATTATGATATGTTTTTTAGAAAAGTGCCTGATAAAGGTGGCTTTGCTATTATGGCAGGCGTAGAACAACTTGTTGAGTATATAAAAAATCTTAAGTTTACACAAGATGATATAGAGTATTTAAGAGGCAAAAAACTTTTTAGAGAAGAGTTTTTAGAGTATTTATTAAACTTTAAGTTTACATGTGATGTGTGGGTAGTGCCTGAGGGTACACCAATATTTCCTGGTGAGCCATTAGTAACTGTAAAAGGTCCTGCAATACAGGCTCAGTTTATTGAGACAATGGTGCTAATTTGTATTAATCATCAAAGCTTAATTGCCACAAAGGCAAACAGAATAGTAAGGGCTGCGCAAGGTAGAGACGTAATAGAGTATGGTTCGAGACGTGCGCAGGGCATGAACGGTGCAATTTATGGGGCAAGAGCTGCCTATATAGGTGGTTGCACTGCAACAGCTTGTACAATAGCAGAGCAAGCTTTTGGCATACCTGCTTTTGGTACAATGGCACACAGTTGGGTGCAACTTTTCGATAGTGAGTACGAGGCTTTTAAGGCTTATGCTATAGAATATCCTAATAATTGCTCTTTATTGGTAGACACTTACAGTGTACTAAAATCAGGAATACCTAATGCAATTAAGGTGTTTAATGAGATTTTAGTTCCACAAGGTTGCAGGCCAAAAGCTATTAGAATTGACAGTGGTGATATAACTTATTTGTCAAAAAAAGCTAGAGTAATGCTTGATGCCGCTGGTTTTGAAGATTGCAAAATATTTGCATCTAACTCTTTAGATGAGTATATTATTAGAGACATGTTTATTCAAGGTGCAAAAGTAGATGCCTTTGGTGTAGGTGAGAGACTAATAACTTCTTCGTCTGAGCCTGTATTTGGTGGTGTATATAAGCTATCTGCAAATGAAAATGAAAATGGTGAGCTTATTCCAAAAATAAAGGTAAGCGAGAACGTTACAAAAATTACTACACCGTGTTTTAAAGAGCTATGGAGGCTTGTAGACAATGAAACAGGCAAGGCTATTGCAGATGTTGTAACTTTACATGGTGAGATTATTGATGATAGATACCCTTATACAATATTTGACCCAGAGCACACATGGAAAAGAAAAACAATAGATAACTTTACAGCTGTGCCAGTTAGAAATAAAATATTTGAAAATGGACAATGTTTGTTTAATAAAAGAAGCCTAGATGAAATAAAAGCTTACTGTAAAAAAGAGGTAGATAAACTTTGGGACGAGGTGACAAGATTTGAGAACCCTCATAAGTATTATGTAGATTTATCTCAAGCTTTGTGGGACGAGAAACACAAATTGCTATCGCAAAAACATTTTTAGTAAAGTAAAATAATAAAGTTTTTTAAGCTAAACTTAGTTAATTAATTTTATATGAGCGAGTCGGACAGTTGCGGGCATAAGGTGAAAGCCTGTGCGTGAGGAAAGTCCGAGCTCCAAAGGGCAAGAGTAACGGCTAACGGCCGCCGGGGGCGACCCTAGGGAAAGTGCAACAGAGATATACCGCAAAAATTGGCTAGCCTGATTTTTGTAAGGGTGGAAAGGCGAGGTAAGAGCTCACCGTCATAAAGGAGACTTTATGGACATGTAAACCCTACTCGGAGCAACACCGCGGAGAGACACACTATTAGTAATGCTAGTAGTAAGTATCGGCCCGATACGTCTTATGGAGGTGGCGTGAGCACACGGGTAACCGTGCGCCAAGATAGATGACTGTTCAAGACAGAACTCGGCTTACAGATTCGGTCATATAAAATTTTTTATATATAAATTAGATACAAAAATTGAGTTTTTTAATTAATCAGAGTAAAAAAATGGCTTTGTTAACTTAATATGAAAATAATCTTTATATTTCTTTTTCCTCCCCGACTTTGGCGGCGAGGAAAAAGAAAAGAGGAAAAATTGCTTTATTCTTAAGAAAACTAATAATATCATTATTTTAACTTAACAGTGCCAAAAATTTGAAAGGGTGGTAGAACATGAATGAAATAATAACCAATATTTTAAGCAGAAGAAGTGTGAGAGATTTCTCTCAAAAACCTATTTTAAAAACAGATTTAGAAATTCTTATTAAGGCTGGTATGTATGCACCTAGCGGTATGAATAAACAAACATGGAAGTTTACCGGAATATTAAATTCAGCTTGTATAAAAGAACTTGCACAAGCTGTAGGAAAAGTTATTGGTAATGAAGGCTATAATTTTTACAGTCCTACCGCACTGATAATTGTGTCTAACGATAAAAATAGTAGATGGGGGAAAGAGGATAACTCTTGTGCGTTGCAAAATATTTTCTTAGCGGCACATAGCAAAGGAATTGGCTCGGTATGGATAAACCAATTAAACGAGGGTAATTGTGATAAAGCTGAGATTAGAAAAGTGCTTGACAAATTAGGAGTGCCGAAAGACCACTCTGTGTATGGGGTAGCGGCACTAGGTTATTCATCGAGTGAGCCTAGAGGAATAGTAGATAAAACAGGTGATTATACTATTATTGAGTAATTGCTAAAATAAATAAAAAACGTAGAGATTTATAATTATCTCTACGTTTTTTTAGTACTATAACACCCTATTTGCTATATTCATAATGCAAATTATAAACACTAAAATTTGTACCATGTTAAATGCAATTTCAATTTGCTTGTTTGTGAATTTTGCTGTAAGCTTACTTCCTATAAATCCACCAAGTATAGCTCCTACTATCATATACGGCGCAACACTTAAATCAAACACTTCAAAACCTGTTGTTAAAGTAACAGAGCTTAATTTTGATATTTGCGCAAAAAGTATAGTAATAATAGAGCTTAAAGCGGCAGTTTTTGCATCATACGAGAACAAAAACATAAAAATAGCAACATTTATAGGTCCGCCTCCTATGCCTAAAAACGATGATACAATGCCTAAAAATACGCCTGTTAAAGCAGCAGGAAGAAAACCAGAGAGGTTAAATGACTTGATTTTATCTTTATATATCATATAAATAAAGACGATGCCTATTAAAATTGCAAGCGTTGTATTTTGCACTATAGCAACCGGAACTTCTCCCATTGTTTCAATAATGTTATCTAGCCACGCTTGACCAAAAGAGCCACCAAAAATAGACCCAATTGCCAGAGGAATAACAGTTTTTGCATCAAATTTTGCTTTAGCTTTAAGCTGTTTAGACACCGACACTATAGCCATTGCAAATACAGATAAAGAAGATAAAACGCCTATTGTGGCAGTGTTGTAATGACCCAATAAATCTAAAACGGGTTTTATTATAACTCCGCCACCCATACCAGTAAGCGAACCCACTGTGGTAGTAAAAACTGCTATAAAAAAATAAACTACTTGCATAAATACAACTTGTTACGTAAAGGTAAAGCCACACCGCTTTACCATATAACACGCAACTCTCCCTTGCTTTTTATTTTATAAAAGTGCTTTATTACATATGTATAGGTTTGCCGGCAATAATATTGCATGCCTCCCAAATAGCCTCGTTAAGTGCTGGGTGAGGATGAATAATATCAGACATTGTTTTAGCACTAACACCTAGGCTTACAGCAAGTGTTAACTCTGATATCATCTCTGATGCGTTTGCTCCGAAAATTTGCCCACCTATAATAACGCCGTCTTCGTTTGCTATAACTTTTACATAGCCGTCACGCTCTCCTAAAGTTAAGGCTCTTCCGTTTACACGAAAATCAAAGCGTCCTACTTTTGGGGTAATTCCGTTTTCTACAGCTTCTTTCTCGCTCATACCTACAGAGGCTACCTCTGGTGAGGTATAAACACAAGCTGGCACTGCCTTGTAATTTACTGTGTTTTTTTCGCCCATAGCGTTTTCAGCCGCTGTGCGACCCTCCATAAAAGATAAATGTGCAAGTAGCTTTCCTCCTATAACATCGCCTGCTGCATATACATTTTGGGCAGAGGTTTGCATAAACTCGTCTACTACTATTCTGCCTTTTTCTGTATTTAAGTTAAGAGCGCTTGCTATACCGCTATTTAGCACTCTACCTACAGATAAAAGCACATTATCGCACTCTACTTTTATAGTGTCATCAGCATTTATATATTCAACAGCTAATCTATTTTCAGTTTTGCTTATCTCTGTAACTTTTGAAGATAAAGCGAATTTAATGCCTTGCTTTTTAAGAATTTTAAGTAAATCGGCTGAAATGTCCTCGTCCTCTAAAGGTAGTATTTTAGGCTCGAGTTCAATAACAGTAACTTTTGCACCAACTTGACTAAACATTGTTGCAAACTCAATGCCTATTACTCCGCCACCTATAATAACAATATTTTTTGGAACTTCTGTAAGGGCCAAAGCCTCTGTGCTAGTTAATACGCCCTCTAAACCTGCACCTTTGATAAAAGATGGCACTAAAGGCTCAGAGCCTGTAGTTATAATAAGCTTGGCGCATTTTACACTTTGGGTATCTTCTTCTGTTTTTACACTTACCTCATTTGCAGAGACAACTGTGCCCACTCCGTTAACAACTGTAATGTTGTTTGCGCTCATTAAATGCTCTACGCCTTTGCCAAGCATTTTTACTATACGATTTTTACGTG
>CAYJEZ010000121.1:0-7286 GCA_964369215.1 uncultured Eubacteriales bacterium | reverse complement strand
TATGGCTTTTTGCTACCTACCACCAAGCAAACGCCGTTTGGAATAATTCCCCTTGGCTTTTATAAAAATGAGGGCTTATGTTTTTTCAGTGGCTGTTACCACGGGCACAATAAATTTTATGGCTTCATTTCAAAGCTTGCCACCATTCTTGCAGATTATTTGTGTGACAGCAATTTTAATGATATTGCAACAGACAATATGCAGTGGATTGCAGGGCTCAACTGTGGAATAAAGGAAAACGACGAAGAGAGCTATACCTCTAAAAGTTTTATTGTGGGTGTGGGAAGTGTTTATCATGCCGATTGGAACAATCTTAGAGGAACAGTTATAAACGGCTTTGATGCAAATAGTCAATTCTCGGTTCACCCTGTTAAACTGTGGATTTTTTCTATTGTCGTAAATTGAGGAGTTAGTCTAAAGCGGTATATGATAATAAATGTTAATTATAAAAATTAATAAAAACATTCAACAATTTAAATTTATTATTTACATATTGCTGTAAATGTGATAAAATATAACCATAATAGATGTCAGCTTTCTCTTTAGTGTTTTTTAACAATTTGCACCATGCAATAATTTAAAATTCAGCAGTAAACTCGCTAATAAAACTAATATTTATAGATGGTTACCTATTCTTAATATTTGTATAAGTTTAGATAATGTTAGGAGTTGAGATTAGTTTATGAAGAAGAATAATTATTTATTTATAAAGATTATTTGGTTTATTACCATATGTCTTTACTCATATTTTGCATATGTATATGTTAGTAGGAATATTCTCGGAAACGACCAAGCAAGTGCTAATGCCTTAGTAATGCTCTACTTGCTACCTTGTATGACCCTTTCTTTTATTATCGCTAAAAACACCAGTTTATTTAATGCGATTTTTAAAAGCGGATATCATTTATGGAACTTTAATTTAACTGTTTCTTCTACTATAATCGTTTTTTCTCAAGCATTTTCTTTTGATAGAATATATGAATACTCATTCTTCCGAACCATATACCCAAGTTTAAAAATTTTTTGGATAATATTTTTTCTTGGACTTATGTGTTTGTCTACCGTGGTGCTTATTAATGACGCCGACACAAAGCAAGATATAGCATTGTATGTATTAACTAAACGTTTCAGAGAAGGTGAAATAAATTTAAAACACAAGCTTTATACTATAGGAGAGTGGTCTCCTCCCTTGCTTTTATTCTTATATTTTATTCTACAGCAAAGTCGGTTTGATTACTTTATGCAAATGGAAGATTTCACAATCAATACTATTTATGATAATATAGTTAAATTTATGGATATAGGTGTTATGGTTTGTATCCCAATGTGGATATTTGTGTTTTTAGTAGTTTGTAAAAATAAAGGCTTTAAAACTGCGATAAAAAGAAGAATGGTAACAAAGTATGCGTTTATATCTGTAGCTATAATAAGTGCAATAGCCATTTTACAAAGATTATTTATAGGGCAAATTATGCAATATTTAAATGAGCAAAGCTTTTTACTATATTTATTAGTAATCACAATTGGAGGCATCATTGCTATAATCTCAATGATAATATGGCTAATTATTATCGCTATTATAGACTCGAATAAGTTTGCGTTGTAATAAACGAAATATATATTACAAAAAGTGCTTATAGAGGTATTCTCTCTTCATTGTGTGCATTCAAATTAAAGTTAAAATAGGTGCTTTTTATTGTTATAAATTATATGACTTATTTTTAATATAATGTGTTTATGTCAGTAACGTTAAAAGTTTACTTAACCGATAAAGTTTCTCGGTTAATACTAATATCCAATTAAAAAACCAATAAAAATAGTCGAAGCCACTATAAAAGTGACTTCGACTAAATCTTTAGATAGTTCAATCTTATGAACATAAGGTTTTATTTAATTATGCATTTAATGGAGTTATTTGCTCTAGCAAAATTGTTAGTGAGCCTTAATAGAATCAAGTATTAAAGCGCAAGCTTTTTCTAAGTCCATTTCTTCACTAACTAAGCAAATATCATGTGCCTGTTTATCAAACATACCGTGGTTTCTATCAAGCATTTGTGCAACAGGAGGTGGCAAATTACCTCTCATCCTTTTGGCAAAACGCTCTTTTATGGTGTCTATATTCGCAGTTACTAACACACGAAAAGCCTTGTCTGGAAGTAAATCTAAATGTTCTTTTTCTGCAATAACATAAATAATATTATCGCCTAAAATTGAGTTTTCAAGTAAAACTTTAAATTTTTCTTTTGCCTCAAACTCGCTTTTTTCTAAACGTAAATAGTCTTTTCCAGTGTAAATTTCTGCATTTGTTTTATTTTTTAGTTCATTAGCTATACTAGATTTACCAGTACAGCTCTCTCCAAATATTGTAATTAACATTTTATCTCCTTTTTTTCAACCTAATTAAGAACTAACACTTAATTATTAAGTTTACTTAATTTCAGCAATAGTAACACCAGAGTCACCCTCGCCAAATGTTCCAAGCCTATAGCTTTTAATGTGTGGGTTCCTTTTTAGGTAAGTTTGTACTGCCACCCTTAAAACTCCGGTACCCTTACCATGAATAATAGTAATATGGCTAAGGTTTTGCCTTAAAGCTCTGTCTATATATGAGTCAACGCTGATTATAGCCTCGTCGCTATTTTGCCCCCTCACGTCACAGCTCATGCTTATAGGCGAGCTGCTGACAGTTTTAGTAACGGTTCTATGCCCTCTAAAATTCACTTTAGTATCTTTCTTTTTATCGGTAATAAGTCTTAAATTGCTCATTTTAACACGGGTTTTAATAATGCCAGCCTGCACTAATACTTGCTCTCCACTTAGCTCTAGCACAACCGCTTTTTTATCTATGTCAAAAATAGTAACGTCATCGCCAATTTTTAGTGGTCTTGGCAGTTCATAGTTGTCGTTTGTTCTCTCTCTTACAATGTCTGCTCCGTTGTCTAAGTTTCTAATTCCTGCCTTAAGCTTTGCTTTATCTTCAGCGGTTAAAAGCTTATTTTTGTTCTTTCTTATCTCGTCTAGCTCAGTGATTAAAGCCTCTGCCTGTGCCCTTGTTTTTGCAACAGTTTGGCTTGCCTCAAATTTAGCCATTTCAAGCTCGCTTTGCATTTCTTTTTCTACTCTTGCACGAATTTCTTCTGCTTTTTTAAGCTCGGTTTGTGCGGCAGATTTAGCCTTTTTAAGTTCCTCGTTTTGCGCCTCCATAGTGCGTCTGTTTTCGTCTAGTTTACTTAAAACTGTCTCAAACTTTTTGCTCTCTTCTGACACTAAAGCCTTCGCCCTGTCAACAATATACTCGCTCATGCCAAGTTTTTTTGATATGGCAAATGCGTTAGATTTCCCCGGAACTCCTATTAATAGCTTATAGGTAGGGCTTAGGGTAGTAACGTCAAATTCGCAACAACCGTTCTCAACGCCTGCAGTTTTTAATGCATACTCTTTTAGCTCTGCATAGTGGGTGGTTGCGGCTAGCTTTGCGCCTTTTAGCCTAATTTCTTCTATAATAGCTGTAGCCAAAGCTGCGCCCTCTACAGGGTCTGTTCCCGCCCCTAGTTCATCTACTAAAACAAGGCTTGTCTCACTGCAAATCTCAAGTATTGAAATTATGTTTGTCATGTGTGACGAAAAGGTAGAAAGACTTTGCTCAATGCTTTGTTCATCTCCTATATCTACTAAAATCTCTTTGAAATATGCAACCTTGCTGTTGTCACCACAAGGTATCATCAGTCCGCACATAGCCATTAAACACATTAAGCCCAAGGTTTTTATGCTTACCGTTTTACCACCGGTATTAGGGCCTGTAATAACTAATGAGTCAAAGTTGTAGCCTAGCTCAATGTCGGTAGGCACTACTTTATCAGACGCAATTAGTGGGTGCCTTGCTCTGTTAAGCTTAATTTTTCCGTCTTCTTCAATTATAGGCTTAACCGCTTTCATTTTAAAGGCTAGTTGAGCCTTTGCAAAAACAACATTAAGGTCTACTAAAATATTGTAGCTGTCTTTAATACCCTCCGCAAACTCGCCTATCTCTGCCGATAAAACTGTAAGTATGCGCTCTATTTCATCGTGCTCTTTCATTTTAAGAACCCTAATCTCGTTGTTTGCCTCAACCACTGCCATAGGCTCTATAAAAAGTGTTGCGCCACTAGACGAGCTGTCGTGCACAAGGCCGGGTATCTCTGCTCGGTACTCAGACCTTACAGGTACCACGTATCTTCCGTCTCGTTGAGTTACAAGGTTGTCTTGTAAATATTTTTGGTAGGTGCTCGAGCGTATCATTTTGTCTAGTTGCTCTTTTGCTTTTTGGGCTGCTCCTCTTATTTTTCGTCTAATATTAGCAAGCTCAGGCGAGGCGTGGTCATACACTTCTTCTTCGCTTTGTACAGTTGAATTTATTCTGTCTTCTAAAAATTTATTTGGAGCAAGCGAAGAGAACATATCGTCAAGAGTAGTCTCCATTCCCTCACTTTTGCTTCTCCAAGAGCTTACGCTTCTAATGCTTTTAAGCGATGCATCAACCCTTAAAAGCTCGCCTAAACCTAAAACTGCGCCTGCCGCTGCCCTTGTAACAGCGTTAACAGGACTTTTTAGGCCGTAAAAGCTAGGCGCACCAAACTTTGCTGTTAAAATATACGCATCGTCTGTTTGCCTTAAAATCCACTTTGCCTCTTTTAAGTTTTTAGCTGGTCTTAAATTTTCTACACACTCTCTTGCCTCTTCACAAGCGGTGTACTCGCTAAGCATGTTAAGAACTTTATCAAGTTCTAATGCCTTTAAATTTCTATTCATTTTTATCTATCCTTTTTAATAGGTTTACTATAATTACTATACTTATAAAGCACTAGAGAAATAATGCTAAAGGGGTTGTCGCATAAAGGTGAATTATACAAACTCATCTATAATTTTAGGTGCGTCCTCGACGTCCCTAAAAAAGGCAAACATCGGGTTGTCGAGGACGCCAACCCCTACATTTCTTGGTGCATATTGTTCTTAATGCGACAGCCCTATATTTACACAAAAATGTGGGCGAACGGTGTTCACCCTAATTTGCCAATAATCTTAAATTATTAATTATTATCTCGGAATTCCTCTAGCGCAAGGAACGGCTGTTTGACATTTTCCACAACCGTATCTTGGGTTTGTTTTAGGTCTGATAGTTGTCATAAAATTTGAACATAGAATATGGTTTTTGCCTGTTTCTAAGTCAATTGCATCGCCAGGGCACCTAGCAATGCATGCACCACACATAGTGCAGTACTCGTAAATGTCTTTATACTCTCTATTTGTAATCGGGTATGTCTTTTGCGTTACCACACTGGTTAAACGCCCAGCCATGCCTTTTTTTGTGATAATTCCCTTACATAGGCCAAAGGTACCCATACCGCAAACAAAGCCTACATGCCTTTCAGACCAATTGCTGGTGAAAACATTGGTTTTTACATCTGAGGTAGTTTGAAAATCTTTTGAGATAAATGGACATACTGCTTTAAAGCCTAAATCAGCAAAATACTGTTCAATATGTCTGCTTACATCGTTAATAAATTCTTGACCCTCAACCCTACCGTGAAGCCACAAGTCAGACGGGAAATCGCTGTCTTTTTCATTTGAGATTACTACCTCGTCTGCAAAAGGCAGAAAGAGCGATATTACAGTATTGCCACTTTCATTCCACTCAGTCGGTAGCCTAAAGTGCTCACCAATGGCCTCTTTATTTTTTAATGTATTAAACAAGGGGTCGCTAACACTGCCATAGGCAAAAATAGGTTCGTCATACATTTTTATGCCTATGTATTCTTTTTTTAGTGCAAAATCTTCGGTGATAACATTCATAGGGTGGTTTTTTACAAAATCACTTATGTTTTTTTCAAAATCATTCATAGTTACACTTCCATTTTAATTTCTATCAAACAATGCCTTTGCAAAATCTCTTGCGTCAAAGTCTTGTAGGTCGTCTATTTTCTCTCCTACACCAATAAATTTAACAGGCAAGCCCAGCTCTTTTCTAATAGCAATAACAACTCCGCCTTTGGCTGTTCCGTCAAGCTTTGTTAAAATAATGCCTGTAATTCCTGCGGCAGACATAAACTCTCTTGCTTGGTTAACCGCATTTTGCCCTGTAGTTGCATCTAAAACCAATAGAACCTCTTTAGAACAATCTGGCAGTACTTTATCTATAGTTCTCGATATTTTTGAAAGCTCCTCCATAAGATGCTTTTTGTTATGAAGTCTACCAGCAGTGTCACATATTACCACGTCACAATTTCTAGATTTTGCCGCGCTTACTGCGTCGTAAATAACCGCTGCTGGGTCTGCACCCTCACTATGCTTTACAATAGGCACGCCTGCCCTTTCGCTCCAAACCTCAAGCTGCTCAATTGCGGCTGCTCTAAAAGTGTCTGCTGCACCTAAAATAACAGATTTACCCTCAGACTTTAGCCTTGCTGCAAGCTTGCCTATTGCGGTGGTTTTGCCAACACCGTTTACCCCTATAACTAAAATTACAGATGGCTTTGTTTCAAGCAATAGGTCTTGGTCGCCCTCTATCATCTCGCTTACAAGCTCTTGCAGTAAACCCATAATTAACGAGGGGTCGGTAATGCCTCTTTCTTTAACCCTTTTTTTAAGCTCTTTACAAATTTCTTCTGCAGTTATTAAACCCACGTCGCCCATAATAAGAAGCTCTTCAAGTTCTTCAAAAAGCTCTTCATCAATTTTAGTGAATGAATTTAACATTACATTTATTTTCTCACTGATATTTTCTCTGGTCTTTTGCAAACCACTTTTAATTTTGTCAAATAAACCCATTAATAAACCACCTTTTTATATGATTAACATCAAAATTTTTTTACTTGTATATAGATATATATTATTATTCTACCAAATATTTTGTAAATGTCAAATAAAAACATAGCTAAATAATAAATTGTTAAAATGAAATTAAGTTTGCTGTTGCTTTTTATTTAATCTTGTGATAATATAATTTTGTTAAATGTATTTCTAAATAAAAGGTGGCTAAAAGATGTTGGTATAAGTAATTACTTTAAATTTCGTATAAAAGGTAGAAAATAAAAGTGTATTCGTAAAGAATACCCTTATTTAAGTTTATCTTTGTGTTTTATTGCGAAATTCGGTAGTTGCTTAACTTTTTTAGTTAGCCTGTTTGCTTTCTGTTTTATTTAATTACAGAGGCATTACGCCGTTTTTTGCTATGTGTAAAAAACGGCTTTTTTGCGCGTTTTTTAAGAAAGATAGGGTGATAAATATGGCTCAGATTAATGTGAACAATT
>CAYJEZ010000120.1:0-7304 GCA_964369215.1 uncultured Eubacteriales bacterium | reverse complement strand
TCTTTTTCTTAATTTAAGTTTAAGCTAAGCTTTATGTAAAGTCAATACTATTGTTATAATTATAGTAAATCCACGTATCAAATGTCACAAAACACAATAAAAAACAGGCAGAGACAAATTATCTCCACCTGTTTTACTTGCTAACTATAGTCAAACCACTACAAAATCACAACAAATCTCTGCTCGCAAAACTCAATATATAGTCAAACTTTGACTATTAGCTTTTGCTTACATTTATTTGGTGATTTTTGAATTGTTTTAACTATAACATCAATATGTTTTTATTGTGCCTGTAATCTCACTTAAGGTTTTAATGCCTTTTTTGTCCATAAATTCGCCAATGCCGTCTACTATTTTAACAGGCGCATATGGGTCTGTAAAAATTGCTGTGCCTACTTGAATAGCAGTTGCACCAGCTATCATCATCTCTACAGCATCTTGCCAAGTAGCTATTCCACCAAGCCCCACTACTGGAATTTTAACCTTGCTTGCAACTTGCCATACCATTCTAATAGCCACAGGAAGCACTGCAGGTCCTGATAAACCACCTGTGTTGTTTCTTATTATTGGTCTGCCTGTGTTTAAATCTATTCTCATGCCTGTAAGAGTGTTAATTAAAGATACCGCATCTGCACCCTCACTCTCAACCGCTAGGGCAATTTCAGATATATCTGTAACATTAGGCGTAAGTTTTACCATTAAAGGTTTTTTACATGCTCTTTTTACTATTTTTGTAATCTCTGCAGCACTTGCAGGACAAGTTCCAAACTGTACGCCCCCAGATTTAACGTTTGGGCAACTGATGTTAAGTTCTACCATGTCTATGTCGCTGTCGCTTAATTTATATGCAAGTGCCTCGTAGTCCTCTAAGCATGAGCCAGCCGCGTTAGCAATTATTATTGTGCCTTGCTCTTTAAGCCAAGGTAAATCTTTCTCAATAAAATGGTCTACACCTGGGTTTTGAAGACCTACAGCATTAAGCATACCTCCTGGGGTTTCTGTTACCCTAGGGGCTGGGTTTCCAGCTTTTTTATTAAGCGTTATGCCTTTGCAAGATATTCCACCAATTTTGTTAAGTGGGTACATCTCTGCGTACTCTTTACCAAAGCCATATGTTCCTGAGGCGGCTATTACGGGGTTAGCAAATTCTACACCTGCTATATTTACTCTTAAATCTGCCATTATAACACTACCCTCCTATAGTCAAACACCGGGCCGTCTTTACATACATGCCCAAAATACTCTTCTCCATTTTCGTCTAGCAAAGCAGTTGCACAGCCTAAGCATGCTCCTACTCCACAAGCCATTCTCTCTTCTAAAGATATCTCGCATTCAATGCCGTTCTCTTTAGCAAACTGTGCCACACCTTTAAGCATAGGCATAGGGCCACATGCGTATATAATATCAGGTTTTTCATCTTTAATTAAATCTGTAACTAAACCGTGGTAACCATAAGAGCCGTCATCGGTAGACACCTTAACTGTAGCTCCTAAAGCTTTAAAATCATTTTCTAAAATAACAGTGTCTTTGTCTCTAAAACCTATAGCTACAAAGGCATTCTCTTTATAAAACTTACATGCCTCTAAAAGTGGTGGCACGCCAATTCCTCCGCCTACAAACACTGCTTTTTTTGTGTTGTCTTCTAGTTTAAAGCCTGTACCCAGTGGCAAGAAGATATCAAGGCTGTCGCCCTCGTTAAACTTAGCTAACTCCGCTGTTCCCTCTCCCCTAATTTGAAAAACTATTCTTACATTATCGCCTTGAACTTCACAAACAGAAATAGGTCTTCTAAGAGTTCTACCGGGAAGATAAACATGCACAAATTGCCCTGCTTTAGTGCTTTTAGCCATAGTAGGGCAATATAGTAAAAAGTCGAAAATATCTTTTGCTATCTCTGATTTTTTTTGTATTATCGCGTTTATTACATCATATTTTTTATTAGTACACATAGTTTTACCGTCGCTAAACTTCTTATTAAATAGGGCTGTGTAGTAAGCACAGCCCTATAATATGATAAATTTCGCGGCAGTTCGCACCTGCCTTTCAAAATGTTATGGATGAATTGTATAATTTGGAGCCTCTTTTGTTATGTTTATATCATGTGGGTGGCTCTCTTTTAAGCCTGCACCAGTAATTCTAATAAACTGTGCGTCGCTGTGTAGGTTAGCAATGCTTGCACAACCTGTATATCCCATACCTGCTCTTAATCCACCAATTAATTGATAAACAGTGTCTGATAAAGGTCCTTTAAATGGAACTCTACCCTCAACACCCTCTGGCACTAGCTTTCTTTGGCTTGCTTGGAAGTATCTGTCGCCACTTCCTTTATTCATAGCACCTAAGCTACCCATGCCTCTGTAAACTTTAAATTGTCTTCCTTGAAATAGCTCGTAATCACCAGGGGACTCTTTACAGCCAGCTACTAATGAGCCTAGCATAACAACGTTTGCACCAGCGGCTAAAGCTTTTACAACGTCACCACTGTATTTAATACCGCCGTCTGCTATTGTAGGAATACCGTGTTTAGCAGCCTCGTTAGAAGCGTCGTAAACAGCTGTAATTTGAGGAACTCCAATACCTGCAACAACCCTTGTTGTACAAATAGAGCCAGGGCCTATTCCTACTTTTACGCAGTCTGCACCAGCACTTATAAGAGCCTTTGCGCCCTCTGCTGTAGCAATGTTACCGCCAATAACTTGAAGCTCAGGAAATTTAGTTTTAACTCTCTCAATAGCTTTTAATACTCCGTTATTATGACCATGTGCAGAGTCTAGCGCTACAACGTCAACACCTGCAGTAACAAGTGCCGCTACTCTCTCAAGAACATCGCTTGTTGCGCCTATAGCTGCACCACATAAAAGTCTGCTTCCGCCGTCTCTTGCAGACAGTGGATATTGAACTGCTTTCTCTATATCTTTAATAGTTATAAGACCTTTTAAATATCCGTCTTTGTCTACTATTGGAAGTTTCTCTATTCTGTGTTTTTTTAATATATGTTGAGCATCAAATAACGTAGTACCCACAGGGGCTACAACCAAGTTCTCTTTTGTCATAACATTTTTACAAGGTTGCTCAAAGTCTTGTTCTGTCATAAATCTAATATCACGGTTTGTAATAATTCCTACAAGTTTGCCATTCTCGCAAATAGGAACACCCGATATTTTATATTTAGCCATAAGCTCGTCTGCCTCTTTAACAAGGTGGTCTGGGCTTAAAGAAAAAGGATTAACTATAACGCCATTCTCAGAACGCTTTACCCTGTCTACCATATCAGCTTGAGTTTCTATATCCATATTTTTATGAATAATGCCAATTCCACCCTCACGTGCTATTGCTATAGCCATATCTGCCTCTGTTACAGTGTCCATAGCCGCTGTCATAAGAGGGGTATTAAGCTTAATTTTTTTAGTTAGGTTTGTAGAGAAGTCAACCTCATTCGGAAGCACATTTGACTCTGCTGGAATAAGTAAAACATCGTCAAAGGTTAATCCCTCTTTTACAAATTTGTTATTGTAGTTTTGCTCTAACATAAATTTCCTCTCTTTCTTTTATACCATTCTGCTTTTTACTATCCAAGCATCACTTATACTTCTATTATTATAAAACAGATATAAAAAAACAAGTAAAAAGCTACATTTTATGGTTTAACTCTGTTTTTACTCATTATATTTATTGGATATTTTTGTATGTTTTAAGCAGAAATTCTCCTAAATTTCTTTTACCATTAACGATAGATAAAAGTATTGTTTTTATTAATTAATTATTTTATCACTATAATACGTATTTTTCAAGTATCAAAATGCAAATTAATTAAGTTTAAATATATAATATAAAAAGTATTGCATTTTATATATTTTATGATACAATATAACTAATATAAAAGTACAATTTTCATTTACTTGTTAAGCGTTTTTTCTTTACATTAAACAAGTGTTAATATTGTACTTGTGAGAACTAGAATTGAAAGGATTGATATCATATGCCAAAAATTGGTGTGCAAACTATTATTTTACGTAAAAGTTTTGCAGAAAATGGAATTTATAACACATTAAAAAAATTAAAAGAGACAGGTTTTTCTTGCATAGAGGTTTCTATGGTTGAGATGACTGAAGAAAATGTAGCAGAAATTGCAAGGGCTAGCAAAGACTTAGATATAGAGATTGCCGCTTTATCTACAGCAGGCAGTCCTATGGGCGCTGACATCAACAACCTCTTCCCTGATTTTGACAAATATGTTGCAGACTGCAAAACACTTAACTGCAAATACCTTAGAATAGGTATGGTTCCCATCCCATTTTTAAGCTCTATGGAAACATGTTATGAGTATGCTAAAAAATGTGAAGAATACGCAGTTAAATTTGCAGAGCAAGGAATTAAGCTTTTCTATCATAATCATCATGTTGAGTTTATTCAATATGAGGGTAAATATCTGTTAGAGATTTTCAGAGATATGACAAAAGTTATAGGTTTTGAGCTTGATACACACTGGATTCAAAGAGGCGGAGAAAACCCTGTAGACTTTGTTAAAACATTTAAAGACAGAATAGATCTTTTCCATATTAAAGACTATAAAGTGGTAGCACCTGACTTTAGCGGTGTTGAAAAAGGCGATATGAAAGGCTTTATGGGAGCTTTTAATAATGTTATTAAGTTTGCAGAGGTAGGCGAAGGTAGCCTTAATTTCCCTGAAATTATTAAGAATGCAATAGACTGCGGTGCAAAATATATCTTTATTGAGCAAGACGACCCATATGAGAAAGATGCATTTGAGTGCCTAGCAATTTCTCGTGCTAACCTAGTGAAAATGGGTTATGGCGATTTAATTTAATATTTAGCATTTTTAAGGGGCGGTATTCCGACCTTTTTAAATATATTGAAAGGGTGTAATTAACATGGTGAATATTTTAAAATATAATTGGAAATTTATTAAAGACGATAATCCTGAATTTTCTAAAAAAGGCTTCGACAGTAGTTCGTGGCTAGATGTTAGAGTGCCTCATGACTATGCAATAAACGGACCTTTTGACCCCGAAAACGACAGGCAATTTGTAGGCATAAGGGCAGACGGAATAAAAAAACCTATTGTGCTAACAGGCAGAACAGGCGCACTTCCTATTCATGACAAGGCTTGGTACAGAACTAGCTTTTATGTAGAGAAAGATAGTAAGAATGTTTTTTTAGAGTTTGACGCAATAATGTCAAACAGTATTATTTACGTAAACGGCGTAGAGTGCGGTTCGCATCATTATGGTTATTCTTCGTTTAGTGTTGATGTTACAAAACATATACTAAAAGGTGAGGATAACAGCTTGGCTGTGTCTGTAAACCCAGAAAAATCAACCTCTAGGTGGTACCCCGGCGCAGGCATTATTAGAGAGGTAAGAGCAGTTGAGAAAAAAGAAATATACTTGCCTTATTGTCCTGTTTTTGTTAGGGCAGAGGTCAAAAACGACAATGCTTATATTGATATTAACACAAAAGTATGCTCTTTTGGCAAAGCGTATGATATAGAGTTTACTATTTTAGACCAAAACGGAAAAGAAGTTGCAACAGACAGCCTAAAAAGAGAGATAAAAGATGTATACACTGTGTTTAAGCTAAGCGAGTTTACTTGTTGGGACGTACTAAAACCTTACCTTTACACATTAAATATAAAGCTTAAGCTAGACGGAGAGTTAATGGATGAGTACTGCACTAAGTTTGGAATTAGAACAATAGAATTCTGTAGCGAAAAAGGCTTTTTCTTAAATGGTAACAATGTAAAGCTTAAAGGAGTTTGCATGCACCATGACCTAGGCGCTTTGGGTGCAGCTTTTAATGTGTCCGCCGCAAGAAGACAGATTGAAAAGCTAATAGGCATAGGAGTTAACGCGTACAGAACCTCTCACAACCCACCGGCACCTGAGATTTTAGACCTTTGCGACGAGTATGGACTGCTTGTTATGGACGAGGCATTTGACGAGTGGCAAATACAAAAAGTAGATAACGGCTATGGTAAATATTTTGACAGCTGTGCCAAAGACGACATAAGCAAACTTGTTGTTAGAGATAGAAACCACCCATCGGTAATCATGTGGTCTATTGGCAACGAGATTAACGAGCAAGGCTTAGAAAACGGTTGGAAAATAGCTAGGTATTTACACAAAATATGCAAAGAGCTAGACCCTACCAGACCTACAACAGCAGGTTTTGACCAAACTATAGACGCCTTTAAAAATGGACTTGCAGACGAGGTTGACTTAGCCGGAATAAACTATAAGCCACATTTGTATAAAGAACTACATGATAAATACCCTCATATTAAATTGTATGGTAGCGAAACAGCCTCTACAGTAAGCTCAAGAGGGCAGTTCTATAAAAACTCAGAGCTAGAAATACCAGCACCTATTAGAGACGACCTACAGGTTAATGCATACGATTTATCTGCGCCACCTTGGGCGTGCAATGCAGAGAGAGAATTTGTTGCACAAGACAAATTCGAGTTTGTTTTCGGTGAGTTTGTATGGACAGGTTTTGACTATTTAGGAGAGCCCACACCTTACCGCGACAGCTTCCCTTCACGAAGCTCTTATTTTGGTATTTTCGATTTAGTAGGGCTTGAGAAAAACCGTGCTTACTCTTATATGAGCAGGTGGACAGACAAAGATGTTTTACACTTGTTCCCTCATTGGAACTGGAGCGAGGGAGATGTTATTGATGTGCACGCTTACTCAAACTTTGACGAAGTAGAGCTTTTTGTAAATGGTAAATCTGTTGGAATAAGCAAAAAAGACCCAGAGGACGAAATAAAAGGACACAGACATATTTGGAGTAAAGTTGCTTATGAAAAAGGTGAGTTAAAAGCAGTGGCTATAAAAAAACCAAGTGTAATCGATATAATAAATACAGCTAGCGACCCAGCATCAATAGAGTTAACAGCCGAGAGAAGTGAGATAAAAGCCGACGGAGACGATGTTGTTTATATTAAGTGTAGAATACTTGACAATAACGGGGTATTCTGCCCTACTGCCAATGTTAAGCTTGACTTTACTGTTAGTGGTGTTGGTGAATATTTAGCATCTGACAATGGTAACGCCACAAGTACAAGAGTGTTTAGCAAGCCTTACTGCGATACATTTAACGGACAATGCATGCTTATTGTAAGGTCAATTAAAGACAGCGTTGGTGAAATTATTATTAATGTAAGCTCTGAAAATATGCAGACAAAGCAAATGAATATAACATCAAAATAATGTATTAAGTGTAAGGGTGTGCTTTCAATATTTTTAAGAGACAAATAAATCTTTTAAATTGAGAAAGCACAT
>CAYJEZ010000119.1:0-7356 GCA_964369215.1 uncultured Eubacteriales bacterium | reverse complement strand
TTATTCCAAACATAACTTAAGCCCCTCCGTCAATAATAGCCCTGTTCAAATTCTCGTACATTCCTCTTGGTAAAGGAATAACACTACCACAAGATAAAAACACCTCTTTTTTGCCTACTCTTCTTACATATGCCAAATTAATTATATAAGAGCGACCTGTTTTAAAAAAGCTATTGTCAAGTTTCTCTTTAATTTCTGCAAGTGTTAATTTAGATGTGTGCTCCTCTTTTGCGTGCACTGTAACATAATTTTTAATAACCTCAATATAGCGTATTTCATAAAGTGGAATTTTAACAATGCCCATACTTGTCTCTAAAAAAATGCTTTTTTCATTTTTCTTTATCTTCTCTACTGCACGGTTTAAGGTAGCAAAAAATTTATCTTTATTAACGGGTTTCATTAAATAATGCAGTGCAGAGACCTCGTAACCCTCGGCTATGTAGTCTGAGTAACCGGTAACAAACACAATTTGCATAGTCTCGCTTTTTCTTCTTATCATTTTAGCAAGCTCTACGCCGTTTAGCTCACCCATTTCTATATCTAAAAGAATAATGTCAAAGCTTTTATTGTCGTCAAACTCAAATAAAAAGCTCTTTGCACTTTCAAACTCTTTAGTATTTACATGTATTTTAAACTCGTCTGCCCAAAGGCATACAAGCTTTTTTATATTCTCTATTTGTGTTTTTTCGTCGTCGCATATGGCTATGTTAAGTTTCATAATTTTTCTTTCTTCTGTATTATAGGTATTAAACTTAGATAACACTACAAAAATTAAGTGTAAAAGCTTTCACCTATGTGGTTTATTTATAATTATTGTAATTATACTTTATTTATGAACTATAGTCAAACATGATAAATTTAGCTATTTTACGTATGTTTATCTTAACAAAATAAAACTTATATTGCATTATAATAAAAATGTAGTATAATTAGTTTACTCTAAAAAATAGCTATGAAAGGGTTTTGTTTATGAAAATATTTGCACACAGAGGAGCAAGCGGACATGCACCTGAAAACACTATGGAGGCATTTAAATTAGCTTACGAAATGGGAGCTGATGGAATAGAGCTTGATGTTCAGCTTACCGCTGACAACGTGCTTGTTGTTATTCACGATGAAAATATAAAAAGAACCTCAAGCGGAGAGGGTCTTGTTATGAATAAAACCTTTGCTGAGTTAAATGCTTACGACTATGGCAGTTGGTATTCGCAAAATTTTATAGGAGTGAAAATACCTACACTAAAAGAGGTTTTAGACTTTATTAAAACTACAAATATGGAGCTTAATATTGAGATAAAAACCATGCCTGCTTGGTATAATAAAAAGCTGACCGAGCTCGTATTAAAAGAAGTCTCAAATTCAGGCATTGAAGATAGAATTATAATATCTTCTTTCGACCACCAAGCTATAAAAGATTCAAGAGAATGTAACCCAAAAGTTAGAACTGCACCTCTTTATGCGTCAAACATTTTAGATGTTTACGATTACTGCACTAAAAACGGTTTTAACTGCATTCACCCACATTACCAATGCATTACAAAAGAAATAATATGCAGTTGCCACCAAAATAATATAGATGTTAATGTTTGGACAGTAAACAATAAAGAAGACGCATTAAAACTAAAAGAATTAGGCGTAGACTGCATTATTACAAACTACCCTGAACTACTTTAGATTTTCAAGTTAATTTACAATAAATACATAACAAAAGCCGAATGTAAGTAGCAAACGCTACAAACCTTCGGCTTTTATCTTTTTTTATTTCAGCAATTAATTTACACTATATAAAATATCGGCATAATTTGGAATTGTTTGATATTTTTTAGATACTATAGTCTCTAACTCGTCAACCTTAACCCTTGACTCAACCATTAAAGAGAATATTTTATCTCTATAATATTTCGATAGCTCTAAAACATCGCTAATTGTTTTCGCAATAACAAGTCTAGCCTCAAGCTCCTCAACTTGAGTATAAATCTCATTTGAAAGTGCAGAGCATTTTGAGACAATTTTCATCTCTAAAGAGGTGTCTAACCCCATATTTTTTTTCGCCATAGCAATTTCTAACAACTCTTTTTGAAAGCTAAATGCAGCTGCTAACATATCTTTTTTTACCAACTCAACAAAGGTTAACGCCTCTATATGTATGGTTTTTTGATAATTACCCATTAATATTTCATAACGAGAGTGAACCTCGCCTGCTGTAAAAACCCCATGTCTTGTAAATAGCTCAATATTTTTCTCTTTAATATATTCAGGCAATGCATCTACCGTAGTTTTTAAGTTTAGTAAGCCTCTACTCTGTGCCTCTGTTACCCACTCGTCTGCATAGTTATTTCCGTTAAACACTATTCTTTTATTCTCTCTAATAGTTTTTCTAACAAGTTTTGTAAGGTCGGCATTAAAGTCGCTTGACTGCTCTAAAATGTCAGCAAATTCAGACAATACGTCTGCCACAATTGTATTTAAAACTATGTTAGGGCCTGAAACAGAAAACGCAGAGCCTAACATTCTAAACTCAAATTTATTTCCTGTAAAAGCAAAAGGAGATGTCCTGTTCCTGTCTGTTGTATCTTTTGGAAATTTTGGAAGAACAGTCGCACCTAGTTCCATATCTTCTCTTTGTATGTCTGTGTACTCTTCTTTTTTCTCTAAGCTGTCTAAAATAGCAGTAAGCTCATCGCCTAAAAACATAGATATAATAGCAGGAGGTGCCTCGGCTGCACCTAGCCTATGGTCGTTGCCTGCACTAGCCGCAGAAATACGAAGTAAGTCTTGGTGTAAATTAACCGCCTTGATAACAGCCACTAAAAATAGCACAAATTGTGCATTTTCATAAGGAGTTTCACCCGGTTCAAGCAAGTTGAGGCCTGCGTCTGTTGATAGCGACCAGTTGTTGTGTTTGCCAGAGCCATTAATGCCTGCAAATGGTTTTTCATGAAGCAAGCAAGCTAAGCCGTGCTTGTCTGCTATGCTCTTCATAAGCTCCATAGTAACTTGGTTGTGGTCTGTGGCTATATTTGTAGTAGCAAAAATAGGTGCAAGCTCGTGCTGTGCCGGAGCCGCCTCATTATGCTTTGTTTTAGCGGTAATACCTAATTTCCAAAGCTCTTCGTCAAGCTCTTTCATAAATGCGCTAACCCTAGGTTTAATTGTTCCAAAATAATGGTCGTCCATCTCTTGGCCTTTTGGTGGTTTTGCGCCAAAAAGCGTTCTGCCACAGTACATAAGGTCAGGCCTTTTTGCATAAACACTTTTATCGATTAAAAAATATTCTTGCTCTGGTCCTACCGTAGCGTTAACCCTTTTGGCTGTGGTATTTCCAAAAAGTCTTAAAATTCTTAAAGACTGCTTATTAATAACGTCCATAGAGCGCAGTAGTGGTGTTTTTTTATCTAATGCCTCGCCAGAATACGAGCAAAACGCAGTAGGAATACAAAGTGTGCTATCTTTAATAAAAGCATATGAGGTAACGTCCCAAACGGTGTATCCCCTTGCCTCAAACGTACTTCTAATTCCACCATTAGGAAAAGACGACGCGTCAGACTCTCCCATTACAAGCTCTTTGCCTGAAAAGTCCATAATAATTTCGCCAGAAGATATAGGAGAAATAAAGCTATCGTGCTTCTCAGCTGTAATACCTGTCATAGGTTGAAACCAGTGTGTAAAGTGAGTTGCACCTTTCTCAACCGCCCAGTCTTTCATAGCTGTTGCAACTACGTTTGCAATGTCAAGCTGTAGCGGTCTGCCAAGCTCTATTGTTTTTTTTAGTGCCTTATAAATATCTTTTGGTAGTCTGTTTCTCATTACAGTGTCACTAAAAACCATACTGCCAAATAAACTAGGTATATTACTCATAATAATTCGACCTTTCAGTAAACTAATTTTTCAATTTATCATTTTTTATAAAAAAAGACGTTATGAACCCTTTGTTCACAACGCCTTATTGTTTAAAAGATTATATCATAGCTGTATTTTTTTGTCAATAAAAAAGAGTATTCATTTTACTTTTTCTTAACAAAACACAACTATAGCCAATAATAAGCACACTTTTATGTTAATAATTTATTAGAAAAAAATAAAACAAAAGTAATGACATTTTTGTTATACAATGATATAATTACACATGTATTGATATAGAGGTTATGGCTTTGTTAAGTTGATATGAAATTAATCTTTATATTTCTTTTTTCTTAAGAAAACTAATAATTTCAGCATTTTAACTTAATAGTACCTAAATTATATTAAGGAGAAACACAATGGACAGTAATTTTTCTTATAGTGGCGCTGAGTCTAACTTTTTAAGCATTGACCAAGCAAAAGCCGTGCAAGCCTACATAGACTCTAACGATTTACAATCGGCTTGGAACATACTTCACCCTAATAATTACAATTTAAAAAGAAACTCACTTTGGCATTATATGAGCGGTAATTACTATTATAAAAAAGGCTGGCTTGAGTCTGCTTATGAAGCTTATAAAACAGCCTATGAAATGCAACCTCATAACGAGACCTTTGCTGGAGTTTATATTCAAATAAGCGACTTAAGAAAAGGCAATAAGGGTGCATTTAAAAAGTCTGAGCCCAAATCTTGCTGTTGTTGCAATATAATGGACGATTGTGCATGTTTTGACAGCTGCACTTGTTGCTCGTGTTAATTTTATTTAATAGAAAGGGTTTTACTATATGCAAGAGATAAAAACATTTGTTTTAGAAAACGGAGCAAAAGACGCAAAATTTATTGATGTAGCAAATATAGTTTTTGATAGAAGTTTTAGAAAATCCTGCGAGGCAAACCAATGCGGTAAATACGCAAGGTGCCACACTTGCCCACCATTAGTAGGCGATATTGACGAGCTGATTAATAAAGCAAAATCTTATAACACCGCCCTAGTTTACCAATGGATAGGCGAGCTTGAAGACAGCTACGACTTTGAGGGAATGATGGACGCAGGAGTTGAGATGAACGAGCTTACGCAAAAAATTCTTACTGAATTTAAAAGTGCCTACCCCGACGCACTATATTTAGGCTCTGGCGGTTGTAGCATTTGCGATAGATGCACCGCAATAGAGAATTTACCATGTCGATTTCCTGAAAAGGCTTTGTCTCCTTTAGAGACCTACGGCATTGCAGTGTCTCAGCTTGCAAAGTCGTGCGATATGAAATATATAAATGGCGAAAACACAGTAACTTACTTTGCCGCAGTTCTATTAAAATAACTTTATATAAAAAAATAAAAAAAATTTTATTTTGCTATTTACTTTTTTAAATAACGTGTAATAACTTATTACAAGAGACACTAATGTCTTTACACAAGGTTTTTAAGGCTCGGGGTTAGCCGTGCGCGCAGCTCTCCCCTTGCTTTAAGATATAATAAGCTTATATTTACTTAAGTATAAGAAAAGAAGAAAATAAACAAAATGACGTTAAGTGCAAAGGAATGCACGGCTTAATCGGCGACGTCGCAAAATCAAGGAGGAAATTATTATGGGTATGGTTATAAGAACCAACACAATGGCTATGAATGCCAATCGTTCACTAGGCGTTAACAATTCAGCAGTAGGTAAATCACTTGAGAAATTAAGCTCAGGTTTCAGAATTAACCGTGCAGCTGACGATGCATCAGGTCTTGCAATTTCTGAGAAAATGAAATCTCAAATCAAAGGTTTAGAGCAAGCTTCTCTTAACTCACAAGACGGTATCAGCTTAATTCAAACAGCTGAGGGTGCTACAACAGAGATTCACAACATGCTTAACAGAATGAAAGAGTTAGCAGTTAAATCAGCTAACGGAACAATTCAAGACGAAGTAGACCGTGAGGCTATTCAAGCTGAGGTTGACTCTCTAAACGAAGAGATTACTCGTATCTCTAAATCAACAACATTTAACGGTATCCAATTACTAGATGGTTCTCTATCTGCTACAGGTACTGGTTCAGTTACAGGTAACCCTACATCTGTTAACCTACAAACAGATTTAGACGGTGCAGAGTTAGTAATTGAAGATGAAGCAGCTACTAAAGGCGAATTTGAGACATCTGCTTTTGGTGATGCTACACAATTAGGGCATCTTACCAATGATAGCAAAATGAGTGTTACTGCTACATTAAACGATGGCACTACAGTTACAATTGATATTTTTAGAAAAGATAACGCTGATAGAACTGTTGGTGGTAACTATGTAGATGCTGATGGTAATGTATTAGACACTTATTCTACAGCTGCTCCGGCTCAAGGTGATCTTACAGATGCTCTTGTAGCAGCCTTTAAAGATAGTGCAATTGCTGATAACTTTAAAGTTTCTGGTGATGACACAACTGGTATTATTACTTTTAAAAATATTGAAGCAGGTGCTTCTGCTCCTCAAATGCTAAAAGACATTAATGTTACAATTAAAGCTGCTGATGGTTCGCTTACTAACGAAGCTACAAACGCTGTGACTGCAACTCCAGGTGAGGACGCATATCAATGGGTTGATGCAGGCCAATTATTAACTCAATATGATGGAAACTCTGATACAGTTTTCACAATTGATGGTCAAAAATTTGGTATTATAAGCGGTGGTACTGCAGAGGCTGATTACGATACATTAGTTCAAAAAGCTGCAGAGCAAGGTGTAGAGTTAATAGTTTTAGCAGAAGGAACTACTGCTGCAGGTGCTTTAGAGTTTGATGTTGATATGGGTGGAACCGCTACTGCTGGTGGCACACTTCAAGCAAATCAATTAGCTCATATCCTTAGTGAGCGTTTAGGTTATGATGTAGAGTATGTAGCACAATCAGCTGATGCTGCTACTGCTGACGCTGCTGGTAATGCAAGTGCAAACGCATACTTTGCATTTAAAGTTGATCAATCAGTTGATGCTGCTGACGGCGTAGGTAATGCACTTACACTTCAAGTTGGCGACACAGCTGATGACTTTAACAAAGTTTCTGTTTCTGTTGACGACCTAAGTGCTAAAGGTATTAACACAGATGGTGTTGACTTAAGCAACCTTGAGGGTGCTGCTGATTCTCTTGATTTAATCGAAGCAGCTATCAACCAAGTATCTACAAACAGAGCTAACCTAGGTGCTATTCAAAACAGACTTGAGTACACAATCAACAACTTAGATACAACAGCAGAGAATATGACAGCTGCTAACAGCCGTATCCGTGATACAGACATGGCTAAAGAGATGATGAATTACACAAAAATGAACATCTTAACACAAGCTGCTCAATCAATGCTAGCTCAAGCAAACCAACAACCACAAGCTATTCTACAATTACTACAATAATAACAAGCGAGCTTGTTATTTTGAAATATTGCTTAATGTCTTACGACATTATTTCGCAAGTGTGCGAAAACACAATA
>CAYJEZ010000118.1:0-7384 GCA_964369215.1 uncultured Eubacteriales bacterium | reverse complement strand
GCAATAAAAAATAAAGCAATAATATTTTTGTTTACATTTATTCATAAAAATGATAAAATAATATATCTAATAATAGAATAAAGGTTTGAATTATTCAGATAATATAAGATGACTTAAACAAAATGTAACTTTTATATAAGAGAGGAAAGCATAAAAAATGAGAAGAGTTTTTCTGTTATTTTTATTTTTGATTTTATCTTTTGCTTTAGTGGCATGCTCATCACAACCTGAGGGATTGCCTGTGGCAGTAGAGAGTAATACACCTACACCAACTGCTACTCCTAGTCCGACACCAGTGCCTACAATTAAACCCACACCTTTTGTTCCAGAAATTCCAACTCCTGAACCTGTTAATCCTTACTTAAGTTTTTTAACAGGAGAAGAAACTTTGTCAGACGCTGCAATTCTTACTAGGCCTGTTGCGGTAATGGTTAATAATGCATCAGATTCTTTACCTCAGTACGGACTTTCTCAAGCAGATATTATTTTTGAAATGCCAGTAGAGGGTAATATTACACGCCTTATGGCGCTTTACTCTGACTATACTGCAGTACCAGACATTTGCGCTGTTAGAAGTTGTAGGTATTATTACCCTATTATGTCTGAAAGTTTTGATGCAATTTATGTTCATTGGGGCATAGAGGCTCAATATGCTGTTAACACTTTGGCGGAGCAAGAAGTAGACAATTATGAGGGAATGTACAACCCTTATGGTATGTTTGATAGAGATTACGACAGAATTAATGTTGGTTATAATTATGAGCATTCATCAGTATTTTTTGGAACGCAACTTCCTAACGCTTTAATACAAGATGGTGTACGCCTAGAACTAGAGAACTCAAAAAGAAATTTCTTTTTTAACTTCAATGAAGAGTTTACGCCTTCAAATGGAGCCGAAATTATTAATTTTCAATTTGATTTCGGTAATTACTACACAGACTTTACGTACGATGCAGAAAATGAAGTTTATTTAAAAATGCACAATGGAGAAGCGCATTTTGATGGAAGAACAAATACGCAATTGAGTTTTACAAATGTTATAGTGCTTGAAAATGAAGTAGGCTTAAAAAGCACTCATACTAATGGTATTAAAGACATAGATTTAATTGGAAACGATAAATCAGGTTATTACTTATCTGGTGGAAATGTGCAAAAAATTCTTTGGTCAAAACCAGACGCTCAATCATCTTTAATCCTTGAGCACGAAAACGGAGCTCCACTATATATTAACACTGGCAAAACTTATTTTGCTGTTGGTGATATAGAGTACAACTCAGAGCTTTTTAATTAGTGTTTACATTTATGAAAAAAAGTTGGCTATCTAATTAGAAAAAACTATTTTAATATCTTGATAAGCTTTTTGTTTATCAAGATATTTTAAATATTATGTAAAAAAGGCTTTTCTTTTTACATATATAGTGTTATTATAATAATATAAAATGGGAAGTTTTGTGAATTGCGTGTGTAATTTAGAAAATAATATGAATAATATTTTTTAGTAATTTCTTAATTTGTTAACCTAATTTAAAGGAGGATATACTAGTTTTGTTTGAGATTTATTTATCAAACTAAGCTTATAATATATATGGAAAATGAAAAATTTAATATAGTCAAAGCACTTTTTGAGTGGGTAGAAGAAATAGTGTATGCAAGCATAGTGGTAATTGTAGTTTTTACTTTTTTATTTAAAGTAGTTACTGTAAACGGTATTTCTATGCTGCCTAATTTTGTTGAAAATGATAAGTTAGTAGCAACATCGCCAATTATTCATAAAGACGTTGAAAAAGGAGATGTTGTTGTAATAGTAGGAGCTATTGAAAAACCAATAATAAAAAGAGTAATTGCTACTGAAGGTCAAGAGGTAAATATAGATACAGAAAATGGAATAGTTTATATAGATGGAAAAGCACTAGATGAAAGCCAATACGGAATAGAAAATGGTATAACAAAACAAATTTATTCAAGTCTAGACCTTACTACGTTACCTCAAGTTGTTCCTGAGGGTCATGTTTTTGTGCTTGGAGACAACAGACCCAACTCTGAGGACAGTAGATATGAAGAGATTGGAATGGTAGACGAAAGAAAAATTATTGGAATAGTTGATTTGAGGATTTATCCTTTTGACACGTTTGGGCTTTTGAATTAATAGAGAATATTAAAGAGGTAAAATATGAGAAATATAGAAGATATACAATGGTTTCCGGGGCATATGGCTAAAACTAAACGGAAAATAGGAGAGAGTTTAAAATTAGTAGATATAGTTGCAGAATTAGTAGATGCAAGAATACCAATAAGTAGCAGAAACCCTGTAATAAACTCTGTGGTAAATAATAAACCTAGGCTAATTTTATTAAATAAAGCTGATATGGCTGACCCAAAAGAGACAGAAAAATGGGTAACTCACTTTAAAAATCAAAACATAACCGCTATTCCGATTGATTGCAAAAGTGGAAGAGGCTTAAATAAAATTTTACCGATATGCAAAGAGGTTTTAAAAGAGCAAATTGAGGCTTGGGAGAGAAAAGGAATGTTTGGCAGACCGATTAAAATAATGGTAGTTGGTGTTCCGAATGTAGGAAAGTCTTCTCTTATTAACAAAATGTGTGCCGGTGCAAAAATTGGTAGGGCACAAGTAGAAGACAGACCAGGTGTTACAAGAGATAACAAGTGGTTTACAATAAAAAAAGGTTTTGAGCTTTTAGACACACCAGGCGTTTTATGGCCTAAGTTTGAAGACCCAGCAGTAGGGCAAAGACTAGCTTTTACTGGTGCTGTTAAAGACGATGTTATTGATATTGAAAGCCTTGCATGCAAACTTTTAGAAGAGGTTACAAGCCATTATAAAGATGCAGTTAATTCAAGGTATAACACTATAATTGAAGATGGGCTTGAGGGCTATAAAATGCTTGAGGCTGTTGGAATTAAAAGAGGTATGTTGATATCAGGCGGTGAAGTAGACACATTAAGGGCTGCAATAAATGTGCTAGATGAATACAGGGCGGCAAAACTTGGAAGAATTACGCTTGAGAGAATTGGTGAGCATACTTGAGAACTGTTAAAGAAACACATGTAAATTATGATTATGAATTAGCGGCGATTGATAAAGGATTCAAATGCGTTTGCGGTGTAGACGAGGCAGGTAGAGGACCTCTTGCTGGCTCTGTATTTGCAGCAGCTGTTATTCTGCCTATTGGGTTAGAGATAAAAGGACTTAATGACTCAAAAAAACTTAGCGAGAAAAAAAGAGATGAGCTTTATGATATCATAGTTGAAAAAGCCTTAGCTTGGGCGGTTGTCTCTGTAGACGAGAAGATTATTGACGAGATAAATATTTTACAGGCTACTATGCTTGCGATGCAAAAAGCATGTGAGAGAGTTAAGTCTGACTTTTTAGAGTGTGACTATGTACTTATCGATGGCAATAAGGCTCCTAGACTTGATATAGATTGTGAGACGATTATTGGAGGCGATGCGAAAAGTATGTCTATAGCAGCAGCGTCTATAATTGCAAAAGTGTCAAGAGACAGAGAGATGTATGAATATGCAAAAGAGTACCCAGAGTATTTTTTTGAGAAACACAAAGGCTATGGAACAAAAGCGCACACAGAGGCACTGCTTAAGCACGGTGCTTGCCCCATACATAGAAAAACTTTTTTAACAAAAATATTAGCTAAAAAGCTTGAAGATTAATTTAAGCTTTAGCGCATAGGTAGGTATAAAATGCCACATAAAAACGAGCTTGGTCTTATGGGTGAAGAGTACACAGCGGATTATCTGAAAGCTTTAGGGTATGAAATTGTAGTAAAAAATTTTCATTCAAGATATGGCGAGATTGACATAGTAGCTAAAAATGATAAATATATTTTATTTGTTGAGGTAAAAAGCAGAGGTGAGAATTATATGATTCATCCTGCAGAAGCTATAACAAAATCTAAAATAAACAAAATTATCAAAACTGCAAAATTATATTTACTTAAAAATCCAAGTAGGTTACAACCCAGGTTTGACGTAGCTTGTGTATTTTGCATAGACGACAAACCTAATAAAATAGAATACATACAAAGTGCGTTTACTGAATAATATATGAAACAAAGGATAGAAACATGAGATATTTTGACTTACACTGCGACACTCTTTGTGAATGTTATTTAAAAAAACAAAAAATGAGCAACAATGCTTTTCACGTAGATTTAAAATATAAAGATTTATTTGAAACCTATGTACAGTGTTGTGCCTCTTTTATAGCCGATAATATAATTATAAGCGAGGGGCATAGTCATTTTTTAAATTACTACAGTCAATTAGAGGGGTATAACACATTTAATTCAACAAATGATTTGAAAAATGTTAATGAAAATGGTGGTTACCTATTAATTCCTACTATTGAAAATGCTAATGCTTTGGGCGATAACATTGAAAATGTGTACAAAGTTTATAATATGGGCGTTAGAATGATGACCCTTACTTGGAATCAAGACAATTTAGTCGGCTCTGGAATATTGGGAGAAAAACAAAAAGGGCTAACTAAATTTGGTATAGAACTTGTTTCTATAATGGATAAATTAGGTATGATTATTGATGTATCACATGCTAGCCCTAGTCTTTTTGATGATGTTTGTAAATATAGTGTTAAACCATTTGCCGCATCGCATTCAAACGCAAAAAATATATGCTCTCACGTGAGAAATTTAAGTGATGAGCAAATTAAAGAAATTATTAAAAGAGAAGGCATTATTGGGATTAATTTTTATACTGCTTTTTTAAATAATAACAGTGAAAATGCCAATATTTTTGATATTATTAAACATATAGAATATATGCTTAGTTTAGGTGGAGAAAACGTCGTATCCATGGGTTCTGATTTTGACGGAGCAGAGATTCCAAAAGATATGTATGGGTTAAAATCTGTTCCTAACATATATAATGAGATGTTAAAGCTCAATTATAATGAAGAATTGCTAGATAAAATTTTCTATAAAAATGCGTATGATTTTTTTATTAAAAGTTTAACTTAAAGAGAGGTATGAACGCAGATATGGCAATTTATGCTATAGCAGATTTGCATTTGTCGTTAGGCACTAATAAACCAATGGATGTTTTTTCAGGTTGGGATAATTATGTTGAAAGATTAAAGAATAATTGGTGTAAAATAGTAAACGAAGAGGACACAGTAGTAATAGCGGGTGACATATCTTGGGCAATGAAGCTTGAAGAAACTGAAACAGACTTTAGATTTATACATTCGTTGCCCGGAAAAAAACTTTTGATAAAAGGAAACCATGACTACTGGTTCAGTACTATGAATAAAATGAATAACTACCTATTTGAAAAAGAGTTTGATAGTATAAGAATAATACATAACTCTTTTGAAGCTGTAGGGGAACTTGGTATTTGTGGTACTAGGGGTTGGGTGTATAACGGAACAGACTGCGAGAGTGAAAAAATAGTAAAAAGAGAGGCAAATAGACTAAAAGTTTCGATTGAAGAAGCTATTAAAGCTGGTAAAGAGCCACTTGTTTTTCTTCATTATCCACCTGTTTATGATATATATGTATGTGATGAAATTATGGAGATATTAAAACAGTTTGATATTAAAGATTGCTTTTTTGGACATATACATGGAAAAGAAGCAAGCAAAAAAGTGATTTTAGGCGATTATGAGGGCATAAAAATGAGATTAATTGCTTGTGATTACTTAGATTTTATGCCATATTTGGTCACAAAATAAAACAAACTGTAAATTTTATAAAAAAAAATAAAAAAGACTGGAAAGTAAATAATGATTGTGATATACTCTTATGAGGATTATTGAAAATAATATTACTTCCGAAATGAAAGGAATTTGAAAATGAGCTTATTATCAACAAATTTAAAAGAGACAAACAGATATATCTTGGAGATTGCGGTATCTCCTGAGGACTTTGAGGTTGCAGTTGCAAAGGCTTACAAAAAAGAGGGCAAGCAAATACAAATTCAAGGTTTTAGAAAAGGTAAAGCTCCAAGAGCTTTAATTGAAAAAGTTTACGGAGAGAAAGTTTTTTATGATGCAGCTATTGATGAGCTTTATAGCCCAACAGTTCAAGCAGCTATCGAAGAATCTGGCTTAAAAGTTGTTGCAGTTGGCGAGGTAGACTCACTTGATGCAGAAAAAGAAACAGGCTTAAATTTCAAGATTAATGTAGTTGTTAAACCAGAGGTTAATATTGAAGGATACAAAGGCATTGAGATAGAAAAAGAGAGCACAGAAGTTACAGACGAAGAAGTTGACGCTGAGATTAAAAAAGTTCAAGATAGAAATTCAAGAATGATTTCTGTAGATAATAGAACTGCTTTAACAGGCGATACAGCTGTTATTGATTACGAAGGCTTTTTAGACGGTGTACCTTTTGAAGGTGGCAAAGGCGAGGGACATGAACTAGCCTTAGGCGCTGGTCAATTCATACCAGGTTTTGAGGATCAAGTTGTAGGTCATAGCGTTGGTGAAGAGTTTGATATAAATGTAACATTCCCAGAAGAATATCATTCAGAAGATTTAAAAGGCAAAGAAGTTGTATTTAAAATTAAATTACACGAGATAAAAATGAAAGAGCTTCCTGAGCTTGATGATGAATTTGTAAAAGATGTTAGCGAATTTGACACTCTTGATGAATACAAAGCTGATATTAGGGCTAAAATGGAAGAAGATAAGGTTAAAAAAGCAGATGCAGCTGTTGATAGTAAATTAATTGAGACAGTGGTAGAAAAGCTAGAGGCTGATATTCCTAATGAAATGATTGAAGAAGAGATTAACCAAAATATTAACAGCTTTGCTTATCGTCTACAATCACAGGGCTTAAATCTACAAACTTATATGCAATACACAAACATGACTCCTGAGACAATTCGTGAGCAATTCAGAACACAATCTGATAACAATGTTAAAGCTAGACTAGCTTTAGAGAAAATTGTTGAACTAGAGAAAATTGAGCCTAGCGATGAAGATATAGATGCTGAATATGCAAAATTAGCAGAGACTTACGGAATGCCTTTAGAGAATGTTCAAAACATGATAGCTAAAGAGAATTTAACTCTTGATATAGCTATTCAAAAAGCTGTTGATTTAGTTAAAGCTGAGGCTGTAATTAAATAATTAACAAAATTAAACACATATTTCACATAGCCAACCTATTTTAGGTTGGTATATGTGGTTTTTGAAAGGAGCAATTCACATGAGCTTAGTGCCTTATGTCATAGAGCAAACCAGCAGAGGAGAAAGGTCGTACGATATTTTCTCAAGGCTATTAAATGATAGAATTGTTATGCTAAATGAAGATGTAAACGATGTTTCAGCAGGTCTTATAGTAGCACAACTTTTATATTTAGAGGGTCAAGACCCAGAGAAAGA